>JANYLG010000191.1 GCA_025363775.1 Acidobacteriota bacterium
CGAAGGCGGGACGATGAAGAGTCGGTGCTGACGATGAAGGGTCGGTGCTGCCTGCCACGCCGAAGTCGCGGAGCGACGAAGGCGGGACGATGAAGGGTCGGGACTGACGATGAGGGCTCGGTATTCGGGTCGGTCGTCTCGAGGGAGAGCATGACGGAACCTCGACTGTTTCCACCGTGGGCTGATGACCTCCGCCGGCGCTACTTGCGCGGCGAAGCGTCGATGTTCGTCCTCCACGGCAACGTGTTCGACTCGGTCGTCCACGAGCAGCGGATGCTGACGCTGACCGATTTCCTGACCGGGGCGCTCCTCAAGGATTCGCGCCAGACGATCGCCGTCTACAACCTGGCGACCGGCGTCCGGTTCGCGCGCCGCGAGGCCGGTGTGCCGGGGTTCGAGGAGGCGGTACTCGCCATCGAGAAGCCGAAGGCGCTGGCCTCACTCGAGCGGGTGTTGATCGGCGGCTCGAAGGTCGCCGTGATTCTCGAGTACGCCGAGGCGATCGCGCCGGCAGGCGACCCGGCCTTCCAGGCCGACTCGGACCGCGCGGCCGTCATCACCCTCCAGCGATGGTCGTTCCTGCCGGAGATCGATCGCGGTGACAACCTGGTCCTGCTAGTCGCCGAGAATCTCAGCGAACTCTCGCCGAAGATCGTCTCGAACCCCAAGGTGGGCGTCGTAGAGGTCCCGATGCCCGACCTCGAGGCGCGGCGAAGTGCGGTGCGCCTGGCAGACCCGCGCCTGGCCGACAAGGAGGTGGATCGCTACGCCGAGGCCACGGCGGGGCTGAAGGCGATTCAGATTACGTCGATCCTCGCCCCGCCGCCGGCGGCCGAAGACGATGCGCGCGAGCGCGAGACGTTCATCGCGGGCATCCTGAGCGGGAGCGCCGACGCCGCGGCCCGCGCGCGCAAGCTTGGCGCGCTGACCGTCGGGCTCTCGCACGACGAGATTCGGAAACTGCTGGCGCCTGGCGCTCCCGATCCGGTCGCCACCGCGGTCGACGCCGCGGAGCGCGCCCGCAGGGAGGCGGACCGGCTCATCGTCCGCCGCAAGCGGGAGATCCTCGAGCGGGAGTGCTTCGGCCTGGTCGAGTTCGTCGAGCCCGCTTACGGCTTCGAGGTCGTCGGCGGCATGGAGGAAGTGAAGAAGGACCTGCTGCTCGTGGCGGAGAACATCCGCGAGGGACGCACGAGCCGAGTGCCCATGGGTATTCTCTTCACCGGCCCGATGGGCACTGGCAAGACGTTCGTGGCCGAGGCCTTCGCCAGAGAGTGTGGCCTCACGACGATCAAGCTGAAGAACTTCCGCTCGAAGTGGGTCGGGGCGACCGAGGGGAACCTCGAGAAGATCCTGACCGTCATCAAGGCGATTGGCCAGGTCGTCGTCATCATCGACGAGGGAGACCGGGCCTTCGGCAACACCGACAGTGAAGGGGACGGCGGGACCTCCTCGCGTGTGATCGCGCGTATCAAGGAGTTCATGTCGGATACGTCCAACCGCGGACGCATTTTGTTCCTGGTGATGACGAACCGTCCCGACAAACTCGACGTCGATCTCAAGCGCGCCGGTCGGTTGGACCGGAAGATCCCGTTCCTCTATTCGCAGACGCCCGAGGAAGTCGAGCAGGTGGCGCGCGCGCTCGTGCGCAAGAACCGGATCGTCACGGCGGTCGATTTCGCCTCGATTCGCGACACCTTCTCGTCGAAGCTGGTGGGCTACAGCAATGCCGATGTCGAGGCGGTCCTGCTGATGGCCAACGACGATGCCGCGCGGGCGGAGGGGGGAGCGGCCTCGGTGACCGCGGAGCACCTGGCCAGGGCTGCCGCCGACTACTTCCCGAGCCGCGACGAGGAACTGCTGGACTACATGGAACTGCTCGCGGTGTTCGAGTCATCGAGCCGCCGGCTCCTGCCGGCCAAGTACGCGTCGATGACTTCCGAGGAACTCGACCTGCGGTTGCGCGCGCTCAGGGCCGTCGTCGGAAACCGGCGGTAACCCTGCCGATTTTGCAGAGGCGACCGGTCGGTCGCTTGTTCCGGTAGCGCGATCAGGTACTCTCTGGCACGCCTGGAGCGTCAGGGGCTTCCGGGCGTTCCCGACATCATGGACCGTCACGAGGAGGACGCGTGGATATCAAGCGGGCGATTATCGATCTGGCCCCGGCATCGATCGTCCGGCTGTTCGCGGGGCCCTACGTGGCGGGCAAGGGTCTCGAGAGCGGCGTGCGCAAGGCAGACGAGATCTGGCAGGCGGGCAAGCTGCAATCGACCGTGGACCTGCTGGGGGAAGAGGTCTTCAAGCGCGAGGACGTCGAAGCGACCGTGGCGCTGTACTTCCGCATGGTTGACGCCCTCGCGGGCCGCACCTACACGAGCATGTCCCTCAAGCCCACCCAGCTGGGGATCCACGAGAGCGAAGCCTATTGCCTGGAGAACATCCGCAAGGTGGTGGGCTACGCCGCGTCGCGGCAGCTCCATGTGACCGTGGACATGGAGGACCGCCATTTCACGGATGTCACCCTGCGGTTGTTCAAGGCCCTGCGCGACCAGTTCGACAACGTCGGCACGGTCCTGCAGTCGCGCCTGTTCCGCACGAAGGACGACATCCTGGCCCTGCACGCCAGGCGCTGCAAGGTCCGCATCTGCATCGGCATCTACAAGGAACCCCGGGACGTCGCCTACGTGGACAAGCCCGCGATGAAGGAGAGGCTGTTCGAATACGTGCGGCTGCTGCTGGACAAGGGCCACTACCCCGAGATCGCCACCCACGACGAGCCCCTGATCCGGCGCGTCATCGACGCCCTCGACAAGCGGGGCTGCCCCAAGGACGCCTACGAGTTCCAGATGCTGCTCGGCGTGCCGCGCCGCCAGATCCAGGAAGAGATCGTCCGGGACGGCCGCGTGATGCGCCTCTACGTGCCTTTTGCCGAAGAGTGGGAATACGCCATCGCCTACTGCAAGCGGCGCATGGCCGCCAATCCGATGATGGGCGCCTACGTGATGAAAAACCTGTTCCGCTCGTAGGCCGTCCTCCCATCTGAGCAGCACGGGCCGTTTCGTTGTCATCTCCAGCTGCGCTGCAGCGTGGTATCCTCACCGCGCACGTCGCGCGAACGGCTCCTCGAGGACAACATGCCCAAGAAATCAGCGAAGAACGCCGGTACCGGCGCCAACCTCTGATTCGAGGCCACGCTCTGGGCCGCGGCCGACAAGCTGCGGAACAACATGGACGCCGGCGAGTACAAGCACGTGCTGCTCGGCCTCATCTTCCTGAAGTACATCTCAGACGCCTTCGACGAGCACCGGAAAGGGCTCGTGGCCAACAAGGCCGATGGCGCGAATCCGGAGGACCGGGACGAATACCGGGCTGAGAACGTGTTCTGGGTGCCGAAAGAGGCCCGCTGGGCGCATCTGCAGGCACACGCCAGGCAGGCGACGATCGGCAAGGTGCTCGACGACGCGATGGTCGCCATCGAGCGCGACAACCCGTCCCTGAAAGGGGTGCTCCCCAAGGAGTACGGGAGGCCGAACCTCGACAAGCAGCGGCTTGGCGAGCTGATCGACCTGGTGGGCACCATCGGCCTGGGCGATAGGGAGAACCGCTCCAAGGACATCCTGGGCCGGGTCTACGAGTATTTCCTCGGGCAGTTCGCCAGCGCCGAGGGGAAGAAGGGCGGCCAGTTCTACACGCCCCGATGCGTCGTCCGGGTGCTCGTCGAAATGCTGGCGCCCTACAAGGGCCGCATCTACGACCCGTGCTGCGGGTCGGGCGGCATGTTCGTGCAGAGCGAGAAGTTCGTCGAGGCCCACGGCGGCAGGCTGGGGGACATTGCGGTCTACGGCCAGGAGTCGAATCACACGACCTGGCGCCTGGCGAAGATGAATCTCGCGATCCGCGGCATCGACAGCAATCTCGGCGAGGAGCACGCTGGCAGCTTCCACCGCGACCTCCACAAGGATTTGAAGGCCGATTTCGTCCTGGCCAACCCGCCGTTCAACGACAGCGATTGGGGCGGGGAGCGCTTGGGCGAGGACGTGCGCTGGAAGTACGGGACCCCACCGTCCGGGAACGCCAACTTCGCCTGGGTCCAGCATTTCATTCACCACCTGGCGCCAACCGGCATCGCCGGCTTCGTGCTGGCCAACGGCAGCATGTCGTCCAACCAGTCGGGCGAGGGCGAGATCCGCAAGGCGATCGTCGAGGCCGACCAGGTGGACTGCATGGTCGCGATGCCCGGCCAGTTGTTCTACTCGACGCAGATTCCAGTCTGCCTGTGGTTCATCGCCCGCGACAAGCGGAACGGGCGGTTCCGGAACCGGCGGGGCGAGACGCTGTTCATCGACGCCCGCAAGATGGGGATGCTGATCGACCGCACTCACCGGGAGCTGAACGACGAGGACATCGCCAGGATCGCCGGCACCTACCACGCGTGGCGGGGAGACAAGGGCGCGGCGAAGTACGAAGACATCGCAGGGTTCTGTAGGCGGGCGACGCGTGACGAGATCGCCGCCCACGACTTCGTGCTGACGCCCGGGCGATACGTGGGTGCCGAGGCCGCAGAGGAGGACGACGAGTCGTTCAAGGACAAGATGACGCGGCTTGTCGCGACACTCCGAGAGCAGCAGAAGGAAGCGACGACGCTCGACGCAGCGATTGTCGCCAACCTGCGTCAGCTTGGCTTCTGGACGGACAAGCCATGACCAGCGAGACCCTGCGTCGGGCAGTTCGATATGGATCGGCGAGCAATTAATTGCTCGCGAGCAATTGTGCAAGAGGCGCTTGCACAATTGGCGCGGTGCCATCGGAAACGCTGCGGTCGGGGCAGAGATTGGGGCCGACTGCGAGAGGCTCAAGCTCTAAGATCACAAACTGTGATCTTAGACGAGAAGGGACACCGACATGCCTGAACCGAGCCTGGTTCCGGTCGCGCGCATCGAGCGCGCGATCGTGGTGCTACGCGGCCACAAGGTGATGCTAGACAACGACCTGGCGGCACTCTACGACGTGCCGGTCAAGGCGCTCAATCAGGCCGTGAAGCGCAATCTCGATCGATTCCCTGCCGACTTCATGTTCCAGCTGTCCCCGAGGGAGGTGGCCCGTCTAAGGTCACAGATTGTGACCTTAGACACCGGCCCCGGGCGCCATGCCAAGTATCCGCCCTACGCCTTCACCGAGCCGGGCGTGGCCATGCTGTCCAGCGTGCTCAGGAGCCCGCGGGCCGTCCAGGTGAACATCGAGATCATGCGCGCGTTCGTCCGCCTTCGGCAGATGCTGCACGCCAACGCCGGCCTGGCCCGAAAGCTCGCCGCGCTCGAGAAGAAGTACGACAGCCAGTTCAAGATCGTCTTCGACGCCATCCGCGAGCTGATGGCCCCGCCAAGGCCGCCCCGTCGTCGCATCGGGTTCGGAGCGAAGGAGGAGCAGTGAGGCGCGCGGACCGGAACGGGACGGCGGGAGGGAGGTGGGGAGAGCGGGTGACGCCCGGCTTCTGCATAGGCCCGCCACCGCCAACAGCTACCCGACCCGTTGGCTGTGGAGCCGCCTTGACGTGGCCTGTTTAGGGGTCTTCGACTGCTCTCACTGTACGCCGGTAATAGTGGACCACGGTGCCTATCTGGCTCGGTCTCAGGACGTTCGCTCGGGCGTCTTCCGTGCCGAGTTAGCGGCAAGGGTGTCAGAGGGGATCTATAGAGATCGAACGGCCCGAGCGGAACCTCGGCGAGGTGACCTGCTCTACAGTCGTGAGGGAACGTATTTTGGGATTGCGGCTGAAGTCCCGCCAGGCATACAGGTCTGTCTGGGCCAGCGAATGGTCCTGATCAGGCCCAATCCCGAGATTGTCGACTTTCGATTCTTGCGGCACTGGCTGAATTCCCCGACGATGTCCGCCCACATTCAGGGGTACCGTGACGGTTCCGTCGCCGAGCGGCTGAACTTGCCGACGATCCGTGCGTTGCCGGTCGCTATGCCTCCGCTGAGCGACCAACGCGCCATCGCCCACATCCTCGGCACCCTCGACGACAAGATCGAGCTGAACCGGCGGATGAGCGAGACGCTGGAGGCCATGGCTCGCGCCCTGTTCAAGTCGTGGTTCGTGGACTTCGATCCCGTCCGGGCGAAGGCCGAAGGCCGAGACTCGGGTCTGCCGAAGCCCGTCGCCGACTTGTTCCCGAGTTCGTTCGAGAACTCCGAGGTCGGCGCAATCCCGATGGGTTGGGCAATTCTCAGCCTCGACCAGATCGCTCATTTCCTGAATGGCTTGGCGCTTCAGAATTACCCACCGAAGGACGGTCGCAGTCTGCCGGTGATCAAGATCGCTCAACTGCGAGCCGGATGCACCGATGGTGCTGACGTGGCGAGTGCGCGACGAGAACGCCACCATCTGGACGGCTCTCGCCGACCAGCTGCGAGAGGCGCTCTGCACCTACACGGGCAGCGGCGGCACGGGCGAGACGGCGATCGATCAGGCCGACGCCGTGGCGGTGATGAAGGAGAAGTACGAGATCTGCATCGGCCTCTTCTTCGGCTTTGAGTGGACGGTCTGGGTGTGCGGAACATCGGCGCAGCGCCTCGGCCTGTTGCCGGCCGCCCAGGAACACATCCTGGCACAGGAAGACGGCAAGGCGAGATGTCTGAGGGCGGTGACCGACCTGTCGCAGGCGTTCGCGCTGGCGGTGCCGCACGACGTCGCCCTCGCGATTCGCGACGATGTGGCGTTTTTCCAGGCCGTTCGCGCCGCGCTCGCGAAGTCGGACCCCGATCCGCGCAGAAGCACCGAGGAGCTGGACCAGGCCATCCGCCAGATCGTGTCCAAGGCGGTCTTGTCCGACCAGGTGGTCGACATCTTCGCCGCGGCGGGCCTGAAGAAGCCCGACATCTCAATCCTGTCCGACGAGTTCCTGGCAGAGGTTCGACGACTGCCGCAGCGGAACCTGGCGGTGGAGCTGCTCCGAAAGTTGCTGAACAACGAGATCAAGGCGAGGTTGCGGAAGAACGTCGTGCTCGGCCGGTCGTTCGCCGAGATGCTGGAGTGCACGATCCGCGCCTATCAGAGCCGCGCCGTTGAAACGGCGCAGGTCATCGAGGAATTGATCGAACTGGCGCGCGAGATGCGCGAGGCGCAGCAGCGCGGCGAGCGGCTGGGGCTGACCGACGACGAGATTGCCTTCTACGACGCCTTGGAGGTCAACGACAGCGCCGTGAAGGTGCTGGGCGAGGAGACGTTGAAGGCGATCGCCCGGGAGCTGGTGGCGAGCGTTCGCCGCACTGTGACGATCGACTGGACCGTGCGCGAGTCCGTCCGGGCGCGCATGCGTGTCATGGTCAAACGGATCCTGAAGAAGTACGGCTATCCGCCCGACAAGCAGGAGAGTGCGACGAAGACCGTGCTGGAACAGGCAGAGGTGATCTGCGCAGAGTGGGTTGCGTAAGCGACCTCACATTCCGATGCCCCGCGGGCGCGGCGCCTGGATTGAGCCAGAGCGGTACCAGTTCGCGTGATCCCGCCTCGCCCCTTCTACTTCCTGAACCGCGCGAGCAACGCGCCAATCGTCTGGACCGCGTGGTTCAGCACCTCAGGCGGTTCCGCGACAACCCGGACGCCTTCAAGCGCCCGGGATTCAAGCGCCCCGTGACGACGCCGATTGTCTGGTCATGCCGATGCGACCGGACTTCGGGCAGGTACTCGACGAGAAGCTGGGAACGCCGGCTTTCGCCTGGGCTTCGCGCGAAGAGGCGGCCCCGTCGGCCGCGTGGGGTCCCGGCCCCTCCCCGGTATTCCTGTTTGGCGACCTGTACAACGGTTTCACGGCGGGTCCGGCCCGCCCGGTCCGTCCTGCGACTCGTTCGGGCGCCTCCCCCTGGACGGCGGTATACGCCGCCAGGCCGGGGGCGCAATTGCGCCCCGCCCGCCGGTTGTCGCCCGCGCAGCAGCAGGCGCTCGATGACCTGCGATCGCTTGGGGCCTCGGCGCTGACGGCAGAATTCACCGACGCCGACATCAAGAGCGCCTTCCGGATCCTCGCCCGGAAGTTCCACCCCGACACGCATCCCGGTTCATCCGATCTCGAACGCGCCAGCCTCGCCCGCGCCTTTGCCAGTGTGTGCGACGCCTACCGCACGCTGACGACCGCCGTCCACTGACCGCGACCAGCACTGACCGCGGACCCATCCCACCCGACGGGGGTGTCCACTTCCAGCAGGACAACGACTTCCACTCCTTCCCTGAGAAGAACATCGGCATCCGTATCGAGGACTCGGTCCTCGTCACCCGCGATGGATGCGAGGTCCTGACCAGGGGCGTGCCGAAGGAGATCGACGAGATCGAAGCGCTGATGGCCGCCGTCACACGCTGACCTCCCTCGCGCGCCGGCCCGCCCGCCCGCCATCGAAGTTGATGTAGCATCTACTCATGCTGACTCATCCCACTCGCCTTGTTGCCTGGGTCGTCGCCGTCGCCGCCGCGGCCGCGCTGACCATCACGGCCGTTGCGTCCGCGCCGTCCGCGCCGCAAGACTCGTTGGACGTCGTCATTGCCGGCGGCCGCATCGTGGACGGCACGGGCGCGCCGTGGTTCGTCGCCGACGTAGGCATCAAGGGCGACCGCATTGTCGCGATCGGCGACCTGAAGGGCGCCACCGCGACCACGCGCATCGATGCGACCGGGATGGTGGTGTCCCCGGGGTTCATCGACCTGCTCGGCCAGTCGGAGTTCAACGTCCTCGTGGACAACCGAGCCGCCAGCAAGATCATGCAGGGCGTGACGACGGAGGTGACGGGGGAGGGGACGTCGATTGCGCCGATGAACGAGCGCCTGTTCGCGGACCAGGCGGATGGCTACAAGCACTTCGGCGTGGCGATGGACTGGCACACGCTGGGCGAGTACTTCAAGCGGCTCGACGAGCGCGCGCACCCGGCGATCAACCTGGCCACGTTCGTCGGCGCCGGCGGGCTGCGGGCCTACGTGGTCGGCAAGGACAACCGTCCCGCGACCGGGGCCGAGCTGGAGCAGATGAAGACGCTGGTAGCCGGCGCCATGGAAGATGGCGCGATCGGCGTCAGCTCGTCGCTTCAGTACATGCCGGACCGCTTCGCGTCCACCGACGAACTGGTGGCGCTCGCGCGCGTCGCAGCCTCGTACGGCGGCGTCTACTTCACGCACCTCCGCTCGGAGAGCGGGAAGATGTTCGAGGCGCTGGACGAAACGTTCCAGATCGCGGAGCAGGCAAAGATCCCCGCCGAGATCTGGCACCTCAAGACCGCGTACAAGGCGAACTGGGGAAAGATGCCGGAGGTGCTGTCGCGGATCGAGGCGGCCCGCGCCCGCGGCCTGGATATCACCGCCAACCAGTATCCCTACACCCGCGCGTCCAACGGCCTCGACGCGTGCCTGCCGCTGTGGGCGCGCGAGGGAGGCACCGATCAGATGCTCGCCCGGCTGAAGACGCCCGCCGCCCGCGATCGGATCAAGAAGGAGATGGAAGACCCGGCGTCGCCCGGATGGGAGAACCAGTGGTTCGGCTCTGGCGGCGGTGACGGCGTGATGCTGTCCTCCGTGCTCGACCCTCAACTTCGGAAGTACGAGGGGATGACGCTGACCGCGATCGGCA
>JANYLG010000202.1 GCA_025363775.1 Acidobacteriota bacterium
CTGGAGAGGGGGCGTAGACAGGATGCCAGAAACACGTCAGTCTGTCAATAATATAGATGACCTACTGACCTAAATGTAGAAACTCCAGGCGCGGGCCTTCAGGCCCGCGATCGAGGAGAGGGTGCATAGAGGGCAACTGGCCGAGCTCGGGGTGGAATCGTGGCGGACGAGGACTTGGGTGGCGGTGCCGTCGCTCGAGGCGTGAGGACCGGAATGAAGAACCGACGCGTGGCGCTGGTGACGGGCGGGGCGAGGGGGATCGGGCTGGCGATAGCCAGCCACCTGGCACGCGACGGGTTCGACCTGGCGATTTGCGGAACCAGGAGTGCTGAGGCCGCGGGCGATGCCCTGGCGGCGCTGGGCGAGCATGGCAGCAAGGTCTTCTACCACGCGTGCGATGTTGCCGACCGTGCTGCGCGCGCGGCGTTGGTGGAGGCGGTCCGCGAACGCTTCGGGCGCCTGCACGTGCTGGTGAACAACGCGGGGATCGCGCCGACCGAACGGCGCGACCTGCTGGATGCCAGCGAGGAGAGCTTCGAGCGGGTGTTGCGCGTCAACCTGCAGGGCCCGTACTTCCTGACCCAGACGGTGGCCCGCTGGTTGATCGAGCAGCGCCGGGCGGACCGGGCGTTCCGCGCGTGCGTCGTCAACATCTCGTCGATCTCGGCCAGTACGGCGTCAATCAACCGCGGCGAGTACTGCGTGGCGAAGGCCGGCCTGAGCATGGCCACGCAGCTCTGGGCGGCGCGCCTCGGGGAGTGGGACATTCCGGTCTACGAGGTGCGACCGGGCATTGTCCACACCGACATGACGGCGGCCGTGAAGGCCAAGTACGACCGGCTGATCGCGAAAGGGCTTCTCGTGCAGTCACGCTGGGGCGAGCCCGAGGATGTGGGACGGGCGGTCGCGATGCTGGCGCGCGGTGAATTGCCGTACTCCACAGGCCAGGTGCTGGCGGTCGACGGCGGCCTCGCCGTCCAGCGCCTCTGACCCAATTCAGCAGAGGGAATCTCGCCATGCGCCATCATCGAGTCAGCCGGTTCGTGATTGCCCTGTTCGCCGCAGTTCTTCTCGGCGCCGCCGCACTCGCCCAGCAACAGGATCCGGCGGCCAAACCAGAAGGATTGCGCTTCCGCTTCCTCGGTCCCGCGGTTGGAAACAGGATCGCGGCCGTCGCCGGCGTGCCCGGAGACCCCAGCATCTACTACGTCGGCGCCTCGTCCGGAGGGGTGTGGAAGACGACTGACGGCGGGATCCGTTGGACGCCCGTTTTCGATAGCCAGCCCGTCGCGGCCATCGGCGCGCTCGCGGTGGCGCCGTCGGATCCTTCCACGGTATGGGCGGGCACGGGCGAGGCGTGGGCGATCCGCGACATCGATGTGATGGGCGACGGCGTCTACAAGTCTGTTGACGCAGGCCAGACCTGGTCGCACATGGGGCTCGACGAGACCGGCCGGATCGCCAGAGTGCTCGTCCACCCCAGGAACCCGGAGATCGTCTTCGTCTGCGCGGTCGGGCGCACGACAGGGCCGCAGCAGGAACGCGGCGTCTTCCGGACGACGGACGGCGGCCAGCACTGGGAGCGCGTCCTGTTCGTGGACGAGAACACCGGCTGTTCCGGCCTCGCGATGGATCCCAACAACCCCCGCACGTTGTTCGCTGGCACCTGGCAGGTGGAGATGCACACCTGGGCGATGTTCAGCGGCGGGCCTGGCAGCGGGGTGTTCGTCTCGCGCGACGGCGGATCGAAGTGGACGCGCATCGAGGGGCACGGCCTGCCGAAATCTCCCCTCGGCAAGATCGACGTCGCCGTCGCTCCCTCCAATTCGAATCGCGTCTACGCGCTCATCCAGACCAAGGACCAGGGCTCGCTCTGGCGCTCGGACGACGGCGGCGAGGCGTGGCGCGTCGTCAACTGGCAGCGCGGGTTGATCGGGCGGGCCGGCTACTATATCCGCCTGGCGGTGTCGCCGACGAACGAGAACGAGGTGCTGGTCGCCGACAGCGCATTCTGGCAGTCCACCGACGGTGGCGAGACGTTCCGCGAGGTGGACTGGAGCGGCGACAGCCACGACATCTGGATCGATCCGCGCAATCCGGATCGTTTCGCAATTACCGACGATGGCGGCGTGCTGATTACCACGCAGCACGGACGCAGCTTCCTGCGGCCCCTGTTGCCGATCGGCCAGATGTACCACGTGGCCGTGGACAACCGGGTCCCGTATTGGGTCTACACCAACATGCAGGACGACGGGACGATGCGGGGACCGGTCACCCAGCCGGAGCTGCTGCCCGGCGCCTACTCCACCGGGGCCCCGTGGGAACACCACCTCGGCGGGTGCGAATCCGGGTTCACGATTCCCCATCCGACCGATCCGAACATCGTCTGGGCCACCTGCTACGGCAACAAGGTCACCAGGTACGACGCGCGCACGAAGGTCGCGCGCTCGGTGCAGCCCTGGAAGATCACGCTCGACTCGCCGCCGAACGACACCAAGTACCGTTGCCACTGGACGGCGCCGATCGCCATCGACCCGTTCGATCCCAACAGCGTGTATTACGGCTGCCAGGTCATCTTCAAGACGACGAACGGCGGCCAGAGCTGGGACGTCATCAGCCCGGATCTGTCCACGAACGATCCGAGCCGGATCGTCTCCTCCGGCGGCATCGTCGGCGACAATCTCGGCCAGTTCTACGGCGAGGTCGTGTTCGCCATCGCGCCTTCCGAGGTGCAGAAGGGGCTGATCTGGGCGGGCACCAACGACGGCCAGATCTCTCTGACGAAGAACGGCGGCGGCGAGTGGACGAACGTCACGAAGAAGATCGTCGGCCTCCCGGCCTGGGGCACCGTCACCCGCATCGAGCCGTCACACTTCGACGCCGGCACGGCCTACATCGCGGTCGATGTCCACCTCATGGACAACCGCGACCCGTTCATCTACAAGACGACGGACTTCGGGCAGACGTGGAAGAAGATCAGCGACGGCCTCCCGGCCAAACACCCGCTCGCCTACGTCCGTACGGTTGCCGAGTCGGCCAACCGCAAGGGGCTGCTCTTCGCGGGCACGGGGCACGGCTTCTACTACTCGCTCGACGACGGCGCGCACTGGACGGAACTGCAGACCGGGTTACCGCGGGCGCCGGTCACCTGGATCGCCACGCAGAAGGCGTTTCACGACGTCGTGGTCTCGACCTATGGGCGCGGGATCTACGTGCTCGACGATGTGACGCCGCTCGAGCAGATGGCCGCGGAGACAGCGGACGCTCCGATCCGGCTGTTCACGCCGCGGCCGACCTATCGGTTCACCGAAGGTGGTCACGCCTTCATCAATTTCTCGCTCGCTGCCGCCCCGAAGGACCGGGTGACGCTCGAGATCCTGGACGCGAGCGGAGCGGTTGTCCGCACCGTGCGCGCGACGGCACAGTCGGGGATGAACCGGGTTCGGTGGGACCTCCGCCACGAGGGACCGCGTCTGGTTGCGCTGAGGGCGACGCCGCCCGAGAACGCCTCCCTCTTCGACGAGCCGAGGTTCCGCGGAAAGGACACACGGCCGGTCACGCACTGGGGGCTGGAGGACGCGGGCGCCGGACCGACCGTCATCCCGGGGAGGTACTCGGTTCGCCTCACGGTTGACGGGCGCTCGTCCACCGAACCGCTCGAGATCCTCAGGGACCCCGCCATTCCGGGCAGCGACGCGGACCTCGCCGCGTCGCTCACGTTGCAATTGCGCATCCGCGAGGACATCAGCGCGACGTCGGACATGATCAACGAGATCGAGATCGTCCGCCGCGAACTCGAAGAAGTGCAGCGTGGGTGGCGGGCCCGGAAGGGGCAGGACGACGCGTTGAAGACGGTGGCCGCGATGATGGAGAAACTGATCGCGGTCGAGGATCGGCTGCTCAAGCCGGCCGCGCGACTGAGCGACGACAAGTACTTCGTCCAGGCGTACCGCATCTACATGAGTCTGCTGTGGCTCAATGGTGAGGTCGGCCCTGGCGCCGGGGACGTCGCCGGCGGACAGAATTTCCGCCCGACCGATTCGTCGGTGGCCACGCTGGAGACGATCGAGAAAGACCTGGACGCGGCGCGCGCGGCCTACCGGGAGTTGATGGACAAGGAGGTACCAGCCTTCCGACGCGCGATGGCAGATCGGAAATAGGCACAACGAGAACGACTGGCGGATGCTCGAGGACGCTACTTCTTCACAGGTGCCGGCGCCGCCGGTGCACTGATCGGCGCCGATTTGCCGCTCACGACCGACGACGATCCGCGGTCGTGCGAGACAATCCCCAGGACGACCGCGCCCACGATGAACAAGACCGCGGTCACCGTGGTGATGCGGGTGAGGAGCGTCGCCCCGGCCCGCGCCCCAAACGCGGTCTGGCTGCCGCTGCCGCCGAATGCGGCCGCGATATCGCCGCCGCGCCCCTGCTGGAGCAGGATCGCCATCAGCAACACCAGGCACACCAGCACGTAGAAAATCGTCACGATGTATTGAAGAACCACGGCTGCTCACTTCGCCGGTCTGAAAACCCGGCACGGCAGGCCTGAAGGCCCGCCCGACACACATCCGAACGTCGCTCGCGGGCCAGCAGATCCGCGCACCTTGGGTCGCCGACGCGCGGAGCGCTCAGGCGACAGAACCCGTAATTATATCCTGCCGGGCCGGCTCGCCGCCACGATTTCCGCAAACGCCTTCGCGTCCAGGCTGGCTCCGCCCACCAGCGCGCCGTCCACGTCCGCCTGGCTCACCAGTTCCCTGGTGTTCGCTGGCTTCACGCTTCCGCCATAGAGTACCCGGCACGAGTCCCCGGTTTCCGCGCCAAACCACTCACGGAGGCGGTCGCGGATGTGCGCGTGCGCCTCCTGCGCCTGGGCGGAGGTCGCGTTCCGCCCCGTGCCAATAGCCCAGACCGGTTCGTACGCCACCGCGAGCGCCGCGACCGTGTCGGCCGACAGCCCATCGAGGCCCCGCCTCAACTGCCGGTCGAGTACCGACAGCGTCTGCTCCCGCTCGCGCTGCTCGAGCGTTTCGCCGACGCACACGATCGGCGTCAGCCCGGCGCCAATGGCCGCCTTCACCTTCCGGCTCACGTGCTCGTCGGTCTCGCCGAACTTCGTGCGCCGCTCGGAGTGGCCGATGATGACGTAGCGCGCGCCGGCCTCTTTCAGCATGCCCGCGCTGATCTCTCCCGTGAACGCGCCCTCGCGTTCCCAGTAGAGATCCTGGCCGGCAATCCCGATCCGGGTGCCGCGCACCGCCTCGGCCGCCGCGTGCACGCCGACAAACGGCGGAGCGACCACGATTTCGACGTCGTCCACACCGGAGACCAGCGTGCCAAAGTCGCGCAGGTAAGCTACGGTCTCGGCGACCGTCTTGTACATCTTCCAGTTCGCCGCGACGAAGGGTATGCGCATGGGACAGTTGCTAGTTGCCAGTTGGCAGTTGAGAGAGAGGCCAGTCGCCGCGGACGACCAGTCGATCGCTCCTACGGCGGCTCTGCTGCGAGCTGTCCGCTGCCGGCTACCAGACCGACCACCGGCAACTGACCACGACTCGCTATTTGTTTGCCAGCGCCGCGACGCCGGGCAGCACCCGTCCTCCCAGAAACTCCAGCGCCGCCCCGCCGCCCGTCGAGATGTGGGTGAGCCGGTCGGCCACCCCGGCCTTCGATACGGCCGACACCGTGTCGCCGCCGCCGACAATCGTCGTGCCCTTCACGTTCGCGACCGCGCGCGCCAGGGCGTTCGTCCCCGCATCGAACGGCGGCATCTCGAACACGCCCATCGGCCCGTTCCAGACCACCGTGCGCGCGCCGGCCACCAACTGGGTGTAGGCCGCGATGGTCTCCGGCCCGATGTCCACGCCAACCCGCTCGCCGATCGCCGCGTCGTCCACGGCCAGCGTGACGTGTGGAGCGCCCGCCTCGAGCCTGTCGGCCACCACGTGATCCGACGGCAGCGCCAGCGTCACGCCCCGCTCGTGCGCGTGGGCCGTGATGCGGCGCGCCGCCTCGAGCTTGTCGTCCTCGACGAGGGACTTGCCAATCGGCAGCCCCCGCGCCTTCAGGAACGTGTAGGCCATCGCG
The DNA here is from genome assembly GCA_025363775.1 of Acidobacteriota bacterium. Lineage (GTDB taxonomy): Bacteria > Acidobacteriota > Vicinamibacteria > Vicinamibacterales > Fen-181 > FEN-299. The sequence goes on from JANYLG010000202.1 coordinate 6,091, forward strand.
CCGCCGATGGCCAGCGCGTCCACCTTGCCCAGCAGGTTCTCGATGATCTCGATCTTGTCCGACACCTTTGCGCCCCCGAGGATCGCGACAAACGGCCGGTCCGGCGACATCAGCGCGTGACCGAGGTACTGCACTTCCTTCTCCATCAACAAGCCGGCGGCCGGCTGCGGAAGGATCTTCGTGATCGCCTCGACCGATGCGTGCGCGCGGTGGCTCGACCCGAACGCGTCGTTCACGTACGCGTTAGCTGGCGCCGCCAGCTGCGCCGCAAACGCGGGGTCGTTCTTCTCTTCCTCCGGGTGGAACCGCAGGTTCTCGAGCAGCACCACCTTGCCGCCCTGCGCCGCGCGGTCGACGGCGGCCTGCGCGGACGGGCCGACGCAATCGTCGGCGAATTCCACCGGCCGGCCAAGCAGCTCGGACAGGCGGGCCGCGACCCTCTTCAGCGTGTAGTCCGGGTTCACCGTGCCCTCGGGCCGCCCGAGATGAGATGCGAGGATCACCGTGGCGCCATGGTCGAGCGCATACGCAATCGACGGCAGCGACGCCCGGATCCTCGTGTCGTCCTTGATCTGGCCGCCCTTGATGGGCACGTTGAAGTCCACGCGCATGAACACGCGCTTGCCGGCCAGCTCGAGATCCCTGATGGAGAGCTTCGCCACGGGAACCTCCTCTACAGACCCTTCTTCTCGATCAGCCGCAGCAGGTCCACGCAGCGGCACGAGTAGCCCCACTCGTTGTCGTACCACGACAGGGCCTTCACGAAGTCGCCGTCCATCACCTTGGTATAGGCCGAATCGAGGATCGAGGAGTGCGGGTTGCCGCGGAAGTCGATCGACACGAGCGGCGCCGTCTCGTACTCGAGGATGCCCTCGAGCGCTCCGTCCGCCGCCTTCTTGAACGCCGCGTTCACCTCTTCGGCCGTCGTCTTCTTCGAGACGAGAACGGAGAGGTCCACGATCGAGACGTTCGGTGTCGGCACCCGGATCGCGATGCCGTCGAGCTTGCCCTTGAGCGCCGGGATGACCTCGCCGAGCGCCGAGGCCGCACCGGTGGTCGTCGGAATCATCGACAACGCGGCCGCGCGGGCGCGCCGCAGGTCCTTGTGCGGCAGATCGAGCAGGTTCTGATCGTTGGTATACGAATGGATCGTCGTCATCCACGCCTTGACGATGCCAAAGTTCTCGTGCAGGACCTTCGCCACCGGCGCCAGGCAGTTCGTCGTGCATGACGCGTTGGAGATGATGTGATGTCTGGCCGGATCGTACACTCCTTCGTTGACGCCGAGCACCAGGGACACATCCGGGCCCTTCGCCGGCGCCGTGATGATGACCTTTTTCGCGCCCGCCGCCAGGTGCTTGGCCGCATCGTCGCGCTTGGTGAACTTGCCCGTGCACTCGAAGACCACGTCCACGCCGAGGTCCTTCCACGGCAGATCGGCCGGGTCCTTCACCGAGAGGACCTTGAACTCGTCGCCGTCCACGCTGATGGCGTCCGCTCTGGCCTCGACGCTGGCCTTCAGGTTCCCGAGCACCGAGTCGTACTTCAGCAGGTGCGCGAGTGTCTCGGCGCTGGTGAGGTCGTTGACTGCGACGAACTCGATGTCGTCGTGGTCGAGCGCCGCCCGAAGGATGTTCCGACCGATGCGCCCGAAGCCGTTGATCCCGACTCTGATGGCCATTCAGTGCCCTCCAGCAGGAAGAAACGAACGCGGTGACTATGCTGCCTGTGCCCGAATCCTTCTCATCATAGTCGATGACACGCTTGCCCGCGTCGCAAACCGCGGGCTATACTGCGCTGTTTCCAGGCCGCCATCGGCGTTCCAGCCAGCCAATTGAAGCTTTGGCCCGATGTATCTCCTGTACACCTGCGTCGTCCTCGTCCTGTTCGTCGTCCTCGCGCCCTACTTCGTGTACCAGGCGCTGCGATACCGGAAGTACGTCATCAGCCTGCGGCAGCGGCTGGGCTACCTGCCGGTGTCGTTCAACCTCGACGGCGAGGAGTCGATCTGGATTCACGCCGTGTCGGTGGGTGAGGCATTGACGGCCCGGGCCATCGTCGGGGAGCTGAAGAAGCGGTACCCGGGGCTGCGGCTGTTCGTGTCCACGACGACGATCGCCGGCCAGCAGGTGGCGTCGCGGGAAATCAAGGACGCCGACGCGCTGTTCTACTTCCCGATCGATTTTCCGTTCATCGTCAACCGCACGCTCCGGCTGGTGAAGCCGCGGCTGTTCATCATGATGGAGACCGAGATCTGGCCGTGCCTCCTGCGGGCATGCCGCCGCGAGGGAGTGCGGACGGCGATCGCGAACGGCCGCATCTCGAGCCGTTCGTACCCGAGGTACCGGCTGGTCCGGCCGCTGTTCCGGCGCGTGCTGGCGGACGTGGACCGCTTCTGCATGCAGTCGCGCGAATCGGCGGACAGGCTGATCGACCTGGGCGCCGACCCGGCGCGCGTGAGCGTCACCGGCAACCTGAAGTTCGATGCGCTGCCGGCCGCGACGACGCTGGGGCCGGACCGCGGGATGCATCGCGTGCTGCGGTTCTTCCGGGTGCCCGAGAACCGGCCAGTCGTGATTGCCGGGTCCACCATGCGCGGCGAGGAAATCGTGGTGCTGCGGGCGTTCGAGCGCGTGCGGGCGCACGCGCCGCGCGCGCTGCTCGTCATCGCGCCGCGCCATCCCGAGCGTTTCGACGAGGTGGAACGCCTGGCGCGAGACGAAGGGTTCAGGACGGTGCGGCGGTCGCAGTTGACCATCGACGAGGATCCGCCCGCCGACGTCATCGTGCTCGACACGATCGGAGAACTGGCGCATCTTTACCGGGTGGGGACGATCGTGTTCGTCGGCGGCAGCCTCGTGCCGACGGGCGGCCACAACATCCTGGAGCCTGCGGCGTTCGGGCGGCCGATCCTGTTCGGGCCGCACATGCAGAACTTCGCGGAGATTGCCGCGACGTTCCTGGAAGCGAACGCGGCGATGCAAGTCCGGGACGAGTGGGAGCTGGAAGCGGCGTTCCGCGAGCTGCTGGGCGACCCGGCGCGCAGGAATGCGCTCGGCCGCGCGGCACAGGCGATCGTCGATGCGAACCACGGCGCGCGCGAACGGACGCTGGAGGCCATCGCGGCGCTGCTGCCCCCCGGAGGCGCCTCGAAGCTGCGCCCGTTCCGGATAGTAAGGTAGGGCGACCCTAGCCCAGCCTAGCCTCGAGCTCTGAGCCTGCGATGTCCCTGCCGAGCTTCCTATACGCTGCCGTGGCGCGCGAACGTCGCCGGTGGTACGCTCGCCGCCCGGCGTGGCGCCGGACACTCGGTCGCCCTGTCATCAGCATCGGCAACGTGGCGGTGGGCGGGAGCGGCAAGACACCGGCCGTGGCCCACGTCGCGCGGATCTTGATCGAGGCGGGAGAGCGCCCCGCGATTCTAACGCGCGGCTACGCGCGCGCCCGGTCCTCGGATGGCGTCACCGTGGTCAGCGACGGCCACCGGATCCTGGCAGACCTGGACCGCGCCGGCGACGAACCGTTGATGCTGGCGCGCCAGCTGCCGAGCGTCCCGGTGCTCGTCTCGAGCGACCGGTACCTGGCGGGCGTACTCGCCGAGCGCCATTTCGGCTGCACGGTTCACCTGCTCGACGATGGGTTTCAGCACTTTCAGCTGGATCGCGACGTGGACCTCGTGCTCCTGTCGCCCGACGAGATCGAGCGGCCGGTCACGCTGCCGTCCGGGCGTCTTCGCGAGCCGCTCGACGTGGTGCGCCGCGCGTCGGCAGTCATCGTGTCCGACGCGGATCACGCCCAGGCCGCGGCGGCAGGCGCGGCCGTCGGCGTCGAGACGGTGTTCCGGCTGCGGCGTCACCCCGATCGGCCGCGGCTCATCGAGCCGGCTGGTCGTGTCGTCTCGCCAGCGGCCGGCACCCGTGTGCTGGCGGTGGCTGGTCTTGCCAGGCCGGATCGCTTCTTTTCGTCGCTCGCCGATGAAGGCTGGACGGTCGCCGGGGAGTTGGCGTTTGCCGACCATCACCGCTACACGCGGGCGGACGTCGACCGGGTCGTGGCCGGGATGCGTGCGGCGAGGGCGGTCATGGTCCTGACGACGGAGAAGGACCTGGTGAGGCTGCTGCCGCTGCGCCCGCTGCCCGTGCCCGTGGCGTGGGTGCCGCTGCAGGTCAGCATTCAGCCCGCGGAGGAGTTCGTGGCGTGGTTGACGTCGCGACTTCGCGCGTAGGCGGAGAGGCGGACAGGCGGGAAGGCGGTTCTGTTGTGGGGCGAAGGGGTCTGTCGTGAGTGCACCGAGTGCGTCACCGACTTGAATACCTGATCGTGGCTTTCGTGGCCCTCTTCATTCGGCTGCTGCCATGGACCATCGTCAGCGTCGCGGGCGAAGCTCTGGGCCTCGCGTTCTACGGATTCGATCTGCCGCGGCGGCGGGTGGCCCTGAGCAACCTCGCGCACGCGTTTCCGACGCGGACCGTCGCAGAGAGGCGCACGATCGCCCGGCGCGTATTCCAGCACTTCGGGCGGATGCTGTTCGAGTTGCTGAAGTTCAGCACGCTCGCCGCGGACGAGATGCTGGCGCGAGTGGAGTTCGAGGGGGCTGACCGCGCGCGGCAGGCGTACGCGGCCGGCCACGGAGCCTTCTTCCTGACGGCGCATTTCGGGTGCTGGGAAACCAACGGCCTGGTGCATGGGCTCTACCTTGCGCCGATTGGAGTGATCGCGCGGCCGCTCGACAACCCGATGCTGCACGAGATGCTCGAGCGGGTGCGCCAGTGCACGGGGAACTGGGTGATCTACCGGCGTGGCGGGATCCGGCGGACCCTGCGCGCGCTCGAGTCGGGCCAGGGCGTGG
>JANYLG010000006.1 GCA_025363775.1 Acidobacteriota bacterium
GGCTGCACGAGGCTGCCATCGTTCTTCAGACGCACCGAGAACCCGGCGTTGACGAACCCGACGAGGAATCTCGGGCTCACCCCGCCCATCATGTCCGACGAGTAGACCCGGATCGGATCCGGGTTCGGCCCGTCCATGCCCGGAAAGGACTTGACGACGGTGACTTGTGCGGCGGCCATCGAGAGCGAGGCGGCGAGAATCGAGAGTGTTAGGATGAGTACTCTCGCCGGTCGTGCTCGCATCGTTTTATGCGTAGCGGTGTTCATGATGCTCCTTCCGCTGCCTCGGGGCAGCGCCTGCGCCCTGCCTCACTTCGCCGGCACCAGCACCGGCTGCGTCCACGCCACCTGCCCGTTCGACTCGACCACCTTCACCCGCACGTAGCCCTCGTCGCCCTTGATGTCGTAGGTGACCGCCTGCGCCATTGGGGCGAGTGGCCCCGTGCGCGCCGTGATGACCGGGTCGAGCGGCACGCCCTTCAGCACGCGCCCGCCCCTGCCGATGAATTGAACCTGGTACTTGCTGCGGGAGAACGGCTTGACGGTCACCGACACGGTCTTGCCATCGCTGCGCACGTCCGAGAGTTCCACCCCGGTGGTCGCGTAGAAATCGCCCCGTTCCATGGCGGCCAGAATCGCCGTCGCGGTGAATTTCTCTGTCCGCACCATGATCCAGCCACGCCCCGGCGCGGACATCGGGTTCGGGAGCCCGAGCTTCTGGAACGCATGCGCATCGTCGGCGGCGACGCCGTAGAGCAGCGTCCCAGCCGAGAGCACCTCGTCCCAGATCGCCTCGACCGAGGGCTGCCCGCCGCCGCCGAGGTTGTGTGCCTGCATGTGGCCGTTGAACACCTCGAAGAGCCCGACGTTCTCGAGACCCTTCATGTCGTCGGCCGTGATCGCCCAGAGGAAGTTCGGATGGTTGACGACTGGCACGCCGCCGGCGGTGCGGATGGCAGCCACGTTGCGCTGGATTGTATCCGCCACGCTCGTGCCGCCCTGCGGCGCCACGGCCTTCGTCACGTTCAGCGCGCCGAGGTGGATCTCCTTGCTCTGGAGATCCCGTTCCCCAGGCGTGGCGGATGCGGGCGAGAACTTGTCGGTCACTTCCTCGCCGCGGATCAGCAAGAAGGGATTGAACGGCACATCGGCGCGCCGGTCGGCGCCGACCAGGTTACCCGTCGCGTAGAACGCGTTCAACCCGTCCACGTTGACGAGCGTGTTGTGGTCGGAGATGACGAGGAAGTTGTACTTCTGCTCGCGGTACCAGCGCACGACTTCCTCGGGCGTTGAATCGCCGTCGGTGGCAATCGTGTGCGTGTGGATGTTGCCCTTGTACCAGGCGCCGGCCGGGCGATCGGCGGGCGTGGCAGGGCGGACCGCCTGGGTCTGCTGGGCGGAGAGCATGGCCAACGACCCAAGTGTCACGATGAGGGCAGCGACCAGCGGTTCGCGTGGCGTCATGGACGATGTCTCGCGTGAATGGTGACCGGACCCGGCCGCATCCATCGACTGATGGGTACGCATGCCGTATATGATATTAGCCAACGGCAGAACGAATGTCCATGCCGATGCCCGCCCCTGCGGATCCCTCCGTTCCCCGCGCGCACCCGTCTGCACCGCCGAAAGCGTGGACGACGCCCCCTCGGCCGCACGGCAGGAGGCGGCCACTCTCCCGACCAACGCCTGGGTCCGCCAGGGCGTCGAGGTCGCGGACTGCGTGGGCACGCAATTGTGGGCAGGGTGGGTGGGACGTTCCGGGGCCGCCGAGGTCGGCCTCGCGTGGGACCCGGCAGGCATTCTCAATCGCGGCGTCTTTGCAGCGTGACACCGCTTGCGCCGGGTTATTCGGACCATGGTCCGCCCACCGTCGTACGATCTCGCGGGCGTGGGGGCACGCCCCCACGCCCGCGAGGTCGTCGTGTCTCGGCAGGCGGACGCCAGCCCTACTGCCTCAAGGCGAGGCCGGTTGAGTCCTTGTCCACCGTGACCGTCGCGACGGTCTTCATCTGAACCAGGTCGATGATCGACACCGTCGCGCTGGCGGCGTCCACACTCGCTACGCTCGCCACAAAGGCGGTCTTGAAGTCCTTCGTGACGTCCATGCCCCACAAGTAGTTGTCGGCGGCCACGAACTTGTGATCGTCGTGAACGAAGGGATCCTTGATCTGCGTGATCCCCGACCTCATGCGCGACCCGACGTAGATCGGCGAGCCGCCAGGCGCGACGAACATGCGCTGCGGCGACGGCGGCACACCGATCGTCAACGTCGTCTCCCCCGTCGCGACGGTGACGAGCGACAACGTGTCGTCCTCGACGCTCCCGTACACGATGGTCTTGCCGTCCGGCAGCAGGAATGTCAGGCCGCCGCGCGGCTCACGGCCGGTCTTGAACGCCCGCACCTGTTTGCCGGCGGCGAGGTCGACCACGGCGATCGCCTTGGTCTTGTTGCCGGCCACGTACAGTCTCTTCAGGTCGGGCGACAGGAGCACCCGTCTGGGCGTCTTGATCTGGACCGGAATCTCCTTCACCACCTTGTTGGTCTGGGCGTCGATCACGAACACCGAGTCGCGTTTCATCGCCGCGACGTACATCGTCTTCGAATCCGGCGTCATCGCCGCGCCGTCCGGTCCGAGCAGATTGGGGTGGGTAATGGTCGCGGCGACCTCGAGCGTGTCGAGATCCACGACGGTGATCGAGTTGCTGTCGCCGTTGGACACGTAGGCCCGCTTGCCGTTGGGCGCAACCCACACCTCGAGCGCGTACTTCCCGATCGGCAGCTTCTTGATCTCGGTGAGCGTGCGATCCTGGACCTTGAAGATGGTGAGCCGCTCGATCTTGCTCACGACGAGGAGCAGCGTATCGCGCGCCGGCGCCGGCTGCGCCCGGACCATGATTCCGGCGGATAGACAGGCTATGAGGACGACGCCGATGACGACTCCGAACTTCCGCATGCAAACCTCCGTGTGTGACCGGGCGTTCCAAGGAACGCCCTCGTGTGACGTGGCTACTTGGCCTGGCTCTTCCCAGGCACAGGACCCGTCGGCGCCTTCAGCACCGATTCGAAGAGCGCGAACCGTCGCCGCTCCATGTCGAGCCGGCTCGTCTCCTGCCGGGGCAGGTGCGACTCGACAGGGTAGACGGCCAGCTCCCAGCCGGTCTTCTTCAGCTCGATGAACCGCTGCGTCAGCCGGAAGGACTCCTGAATGGGGACATTCGTGTCGTTGATGCCGTGCAGGATGAGGAGCCGATCCTGGAGCTTGTCGGCGTAGGAGATCGGCGAGCTCCGCTTGTAGGCGTCCGGCTCCAGCCACGGGATGTTCAGCACCCGCGTGGTGTAGTAGAAGGTCGGAGCGTGCGCAAAGTCGGTTGGCGGGGCCTGCGCCACCCCCACGGCGAACACGCCGGGACGAGTCAACAGCCCCATCAGCGTCACGAAGCCGCCTTGGCTGTGCCCGTACAGGCCGATTCGCTTCCGATCGACGCCGCACTTGGTCACGAGGTACTCGACGGCCGCATCGAGGCTCTCGACTTCCGGCTTGCCCATCTGCATGTAGATCGCCGTGCGGCTCTCTCGCCCGTAGCCGCGGCTCGACTTGTAGTCCACGTTCAGCACGGTGTAGCCGTGGTCGGCGTAGTACTGGAACTGAGCGTGGTTCTCGGGCAGGTTGACCTCGAACCGTTTGCCGGTCCCGTGCGCCCAGCCCGCGCCGTGCACGTGGATGATCGCCGGATGGAGCGGATGCGGCCGCGCCGGCTTGTACAGCTCCGCGTGCACGCGCCAGCCGTCCTTGTCCGGGAACGTGACGTAGTCCGGCGTCTGCCACGAGTACTGCTTGAACTCTTCCGTGCGCGAGGACGTGGCCGGTTTCTGCTCGGCGCCCGCCCGGTTGTCCATCAAGTACAGATCGGCCGGCGAGGTCGGGGTCTCATAGAGCAAGGCGATCTTCGTGTTGTCGGGCGAGACCGCGTAGTCTTCGTACCAGCCTGCCTTGGTCGTCAGCTTCGTACGAGGACCGCCCGCCAGCGGCATCGAATAGAGCTGCTGCTGGAAGAGGTCGCCCTCACCTGACAGGAAGTACCACGTCGTCCCGTCCTTCGACAGCGTCGGTCGACTGATCTCGAAGGCGCCCTTGGTCAACTGGCGCAGAGCGTCTCCCTCGGTGCCGACCGTGTAGAGGTGATACCAGCCGTCCTGCTCGGACAGGAAGTAGACCGTGCGGCCGTCGGGAAGGAAGCCCATCGTGAACCCGTCGCCACGTTGCAGACGCCCGGCTCGGTAGCCCCGCACCCACGCGTCGTCGTGTTCGTGGAAGAGCACCTTCGGCGTCGCGGTCTTGAGGTCGATCGCGCACAGCCACAAGTCCTTGTGGTCCTGCGAGCCGGCCCAGGCCACGGCGTGCTTGCCGTCGTCAGACCACAGGATCGTGTTCCAACTCACCGGCTTGCCGAACGAAGACGAATCGACGTAGCGAACCTTGCCATCGGCAACTGCCACGACGCCCAGGAGGTTGTCGCGAAACGGCGTTGTGGGTTTCACCGCCCCCGCGTACTTCTTCATCTCCACGAACCCGGTCCTGTTGACGTAGTCCGGATAGTCGACGCTCTTGGTCGCCAGCAGCTTGGTGTCATCGACGAGCGTGAAGGTGGCGAACTGCCGGTCGGGCGACAGTTCCATGTCCTGAACGGACTGTGCGTCGGTCAACGAGGTCGGCGTCAGGCGGACGCCCTTCTCCCGACGGCTGCGGTCGGTCTGGTCTTTGCTTTGGCGGTCCGCCCGCTTCACGAAGTCGAACAGGTCGAGTTGCTGCGCCTCGAGATACTTCTCCTGTTCGTTCGGTGGCCGCCCGCTCGCCCGGCCGGTCCGGAAGTTGGTGACCTGCGTGAGCGCGCCGGTCGCGATGTCGCGGACGAACAGGTTGTTCGCCGACTCGAAGGTCACGCTCGCCAGGTCGTGGGTGATGCGTGGGTTCTGTTCGACCGCCTCGGTCGTGGTGAGGCGCGCGACCTTGCCGGAACGCACATTCAGCAGGAAGATGTCGCCCTGGCGCTCGTAGGCGACGAGCGAGCCGTCGCGGCTGGTGTCGACGACGTCGGTGGCGTGCGATCCGCGGGGTTCGGACGGCGGAACGAGACGCACTTCCTCCGGCGTCAGCTTGCGCGGCTGACCACCCGTCACCGGCAGTGCATGGAGCGACGAGGCATCGTTGCGTTCGGGGTTCCACTCGAAGTAGATCGACTGCCCGTCGCCCGACCAGCGAATCTGGGCCGGCGCCATCCCGACGAACTGGTCCCAATCGCGGGCGACCGTCTCCAACGTCAGCGCGGGCGCCGCCCCCGGTGCCGCGCGCTTCTGGGCCGACAGGATCGGCACCATCACGACCACCGCGACACAAATCACACCAGCGAGTACTCTGTCTCTGCGAAGACGCATTCAATCCTCCATGTCCTGCACGCCCGTCGCCTTTGGTTCCACTACTTGGGCCGTTTCGTCAAGTCGAAGTGACGCAAGAAGAAGTCGAGCATCTCGCGGTCCCCGCGCTGCTGGGCCAGTTTCTTGGTAGCCTCCGGACCGTCTTTGACGTAGTCGCCCATGTGGCGAAAGACACACTCGATTCCCAGGCGATCCAGGCGCTCTTTGAGTGCCACCCCGAACTTCGGGTTGTGAACATAGCCGGGCCCGTCCGGCGGTGTGAGTCCCAACTCATACCGGTAATAGGTGAAGACGGGCGGATCGTCACGAGTCAGGTAGGTCAGCGGCGAGGCGAGATCGAACGCCGCATGCGCCGCCGGCGTGTCGACATCCGAGACGCCATGGAGATCTGCCAGCATTGCGAGCTCGGGCGAGGGACCGAGCAGGGCACGCACGAAGTGCGGGTCGTAGGACACCTGCCCGTTGATCTGGCCGACCGCGGTCAGGCGTGAGGACTGCCGTGCCACCGGGTCGGCGC
>JANYLG010000075.1 GCA_025363775.1 Acidobacteriota bacterium
GAGGCGATGCCCGACAACCCGAAAGTGGTGGCGGTGTTGTACGGTCCCATCCTGCTGGCCGGAGACCTGGGCAGGGAGGGGCTGACGCCGGCGGTCCGCTACGGTCCCAGCGCTCCGCCCGTCCGGCGGATGACGATGCCCTCGGTGCCCGGCCTCGTGGGCGACCCGCGCACGCTCGTGTCGTCCATCACGCCGGTTCCCGGCTCGACGCTGACGTTCAGGACGTCGGGGATCGGCAAGCCGGCGGACATCACCTTCGTACCGTTCTCTCGCGCGTTCGACATCCGCTACTCGGCGTATTGGAACGTGTACACTCCCGCGGAGTGGGAGAAGCGCACGGTGGAGCTGGGCGCCGCCGAGGCGCGTCAGCGCAGTCTGCCGGCACGGACGATCGACACGGTCGATCTCGGCATGCCGGACAGCGAGAAGGCCCACGAGTACCAGGGCCCCGGCGCGACCCAGGCGGATTTCGACGGCCGGATGGGGCGGGAGGCGACCCGCGATGCGTGGTTCAGCTACGCGCTCGCGGTGCGGCCCGACGCGCCGCTCGCGCTCCTCGTCACGTATCGAGGCAGCGAGGGGCGGCGTCGTGTCTTCGACATTCTCGTGGACGCGGAGAAGATCGCGACGGAGACACTGCCGTATCATCCGACCGAGCTGCTCGACATGGAGTACCCGATTCCCGAGGCGCTGACACGAGGGAAGACGCGGATCGTCGTGAAGTTCAGGCCCCTGGAGCAGGCCGCCACGGCGCAGGTGTTCGAGATTCGCACGTTGGCCCGTCAGTAGGACCCCAAGAGCGGAAGATCCGGTTGTGAACGCAAGAGTGGGTCCGGCGAACGGCCGGTCGTTGTTGAGAGATCACGCGCTATGTCCATTCATCTGATCGCGTTGTCCCTGGGGGATGCCCCTGTCCCGACCCGCCTGCTGGCACTGGCGCCAGTGGACATGATCATCATCGCGCTCTACTTCGCGATGGTGCTGGGCATCGGCTTCTACCTCAAGCGCTACACCAAGACCGGCGACGACTTCTTCCTGGCCGGCCGCGAGATGACCGCGTGGGTGGCAGGCCTCAGCTTTCTCGCGGCGAACCTGGGCGCGCTCGAGCTGATGGGCTGGGCCGCCGCCGCCTACCAATACGGCATCCTCGCGACGCACTGGTACTGGATCGGCGCCATTCCAGCGATGCTGTTCCTCGGCATCGTGATGATGCCGTTCTACTACATCTCCAAAACCCACTCAGTGCCGGGCTACCTGAAATTGCGGTTCGGCGAACCGTCACGAGTCCTCTCGGCGGTCTCGTTCGGGTTCATGACGGTGCTCATGAGCGGCATCAACATGTATTCGATGGCGCTCGTGATGAAGGTGGTGCTCGGTTGGGACATCAATTTCAGCATCTGGGTGTCGTCGATCACGGTCGCCGTCTACGTCTGCCTCGGCGGCCTGCTCTCGGCGATATTCAACGAAGTGCTGCAGTTCGTCCTGATCTGGATGGGTGCGCTGCTCATCTCGATCATCGGGCTGATTGAAACGGGCGGCTGGAGCGGCATGGTGGCGCGCATCCACACGAACTTCCCGGGCGGAGACTACACGCACCTGTGGCGGACGATGGGGTCGTTCACCGACAACCCGATGGGGATTCACTGGACAGGGATCGTGCTCGGCCTCGGCGCCGTGCTCTCCTTCGGCTACTGGACCACCGACTTCCTGGTCGTGCAGCGCGTGCTGGCCGCCAAGGACCTGCGGGCGGCCAAGCTCGCGCCGATCATCGGGGCGGGCTTCAAGATGATGGTGCCCTTCATCGTCATCCTGCCCGGCCTGCTGGGCCTCGCGCTCCTGCAGCCAAAGCTGATGGGCGAAGCGCAGGCGGTGGCCACCGGGGGCCACAGCTACAACGAAGTGCTGCCGCTGATGCTCGCGCGCTACTGTGGCCCGGGCCTGCTCGGCCTGGGAGTCACGGCGCTCATCGCCGGGTTCATGTCCGGGATGGCGGGCAACGTGTCGGCCTTCGCGACCGTGTGGACCTACGACATCTACAAGGCGTTGATCCGCAAGGACGCCACCGACGCACATTACGTGTCCATGGGCCGGTGGTGCACGATCCTCGGCGTGCTGGTCAGCATTGGCACCGCGTACCTCGTGATGCAATTCCTCAGCATCATGGACTACGTGCAGGCGCTCTTCAGCTTCTTCATCGCGCCGCTGTTCGGCACCGTGGTGCTCGGCATGTTGTGGAAGCGCTGCTCGCCGGCCGGGGGGTTCTGGGGGTTGCTCGCGGGCACGCTGTCCTCGATAGGCATGTGGGCCTGGGTGAAACTGGACCCCGCCGCACTGAAGTACATCGCGCTGTCGTCGAACGCGCGCGACATGGCGGAAAACATGTACCGGGCGCTCTGGTCGTGGATCGTCTGCGTGCTGGTGACCGTGGCGGTCAGCCTGGTGACGAAGCCGAAGCCCGAGAGCGAGCTGACGAACCTGGTGTACGGCTGCACCGACATCCCCGGCGAAGGCCACCTGCCGATGCACCAGCGCCCGATGTTCTGGGCCGTGGTGGTCGCCCTGTGCTTCGTCGTCCTCAACGTGATCTTCTGGTAGGCGCAGGATTCACACCCGCGCCTGCAACGAGTTGGAGGGAGCGCACATGCATCGTCCTGGAATGGTCTCCATCTGGTTCTTTGTCGGCATCCTGCTGTTGGCGTACGGCGTGCTGATCACGGCCTCCGGGCTCTACGAGCTCGTCTCTCCGCCGGCCAGACCCGTCGTGTTGGGCGAACTGCACGCGGGCATCTGGTGGGGCGCGGTTCTGCTCGTGCTCGGCGCCGTCTACACCTATCGGTTTTCCCCGCGGAGGCAGAAGTAGATGAACGCGCACAGGTCTCAGACCATTGGTGTGATTGTCGGAAACCGCGGGTTCTTTCCGGATCATCTCGCGAAGACCGGCCGCGAGGAAATGCTGGCCGTGCTCGAGAAGGCGGGCGTGACGGCGGTCGCGCTTGGGCCGAACGACACGAAGTGCGGCGCGGTCGAAACGCGCGAGGAGGCGCGGACGTGCGCCGACCTGTTCCGTCAGCACCGCGACGCAATCGAGGGCGTGATCGTGACGCTGCCGAACTTCGGCGACGAGCGCGGAATCGCCGACACGCTGCGGATGGCTGAGCTCAACGTGCCTGTCCTGGTGCAGGCGACGCCTGACACGCCGGCGCTGATGGCCATCCAGGACCGCCGCGACAGCTTCTGCGGGAAGATGTCCGCCTGCAACAACCTGAAGCAGTACGGTATCCGCTACTCGCTCACGAGCCGGCACACCCAGGCCCCGGGCTCCGGGGACTTTGCGCGCGACCTCGACTGGTTCCTCGGCGTCTGCCGCGTAGTGAAGGGGCTCCGCCGCCTGCGGATTGGCGCGATCGGTGCGCGTCCCGCCGCGTTCAACACGGTCCGCTTCAGCGAGAAGCTGTTGGAGGCGGCGGGGATGTCCGTCGAGCCGATCGACCTGTCGGAGATCCTCGGCCGCATCACCCGTCTGAAAGACGACGATGCCGGCGTGCAGGCCAAACTGGCCGCGATCAAGGCCTACGTGCCGACGGGGAACGTCCCGGCGCCAGCGCTGATCAAGATGGCCAAGCTTGGCACGGTCATCGACGGTTGGATGCGCGAGACCGAGGTGGCGATCAGCGCCGTCCAGTGCTGGACCTCTCTCGAGGAGTTCTTCGGCGTCGTCCCGTGCACGGTGATGAGCATGATGAGCAACGAGCTGATGTCCAGCGCCTGCGAGGTGGACATTTGCGGCGTCATCGGGATGCACGCGATGCGCCTCGCGTCGGGGATGCCAAGCGCGCTGCTCGACTGGAACAACAACTACGGCGACGATCCCGACAAGGCCGTCTGCTTCCACTGCAGCAACCTGCCGAAGCACTTCTTCCAGGAGGTGCGAATGGACTACCAGGCGATCATTGCGGGCACGGTCGGCCGCGACAATACGTACGGCACGTGCGTCGGCCGCGTGAAGGCCGGCCCGATGTCCTACGCCCGCTTCTCAACGGACGATCTCCGCGGGACGATCTGCGGCTACGTCGGCGCGGGCGCGTTCACGGACGACTCGCTACAGACCTTCGGCGGCGCGGGCGTCGTCCACATTCCCAACATGCAGGCGCTGCTGCGCCATATTTGCGAGAATGGCTTCGAGCACCACGTCGCCGCCAGTCTCTCGTCGGTCGCCGGGATCGTGTACGAGGCGACGACCAACTACCTCGGGTGGGATGTGTATTGGCACAGGGGATAGGCGGATAGGCGGATAGGCGGGACAGAAGCGCCGCCCTCCGCCTTTCCCCCTTTCCGCCTGCTCCCGTCGCGCAAGAGGAGCCCGCATGGCCGTGGTCGCAGGCGTGGATTTTGGGACATTGAGCGTTCGGGTCTCGCTCGTGGATTCCACCCGGGGTCGGCTGGGGTCCGGCGTAGCGGAGTACCCGCTCCACCGAGAGAAGAGCGACCCGGACCGCGCGACGCAGAGCCACCAGGACCAGATGGACGCGCTGGCGCTGGCGTCGCGGCGGGCGACCGCGGCGGCCGGCGTGGATGGCGAGGCGGTCGAGGCGATCGCGCTCGACACCACCGGCTCCAGCGTCATCCCGGTGGGCGAGGGGCTCGTGCCCCTCGACGACTACTACCTCTGGTGCGACCACCGCGCCTGGGAAGAGGCGGCGTTGATCTCCCGCGTGGCACACGAGACCGGTCTCCAGGCGATCCACTGGTGCGGCGACACCTACTCGTCCGAGTGGGGCTTCTCGAAGCTGCTGCACTGGCTCCGCCACAATCCCGACAAGCGAGAACGCTTCGTCACCGCGCTCGAGCACTGCGACATGGTGGCCGCGGTACTGTGCGGCGTCACCGATCCGGCGCGCGTGCCGAGAAGCGTCTGCGCGATGGGTCACAAATGGATGTGGAGCGAGGCGCTCGGCGGCCTGCCGCCCGAGAGTTTCCTGACGGCCGTGGATCCGCTTCTCGCTGGCGTGCGCGCGAAGATCACCGGGCGCTACGCGACGTCGAACCATGTGGCCGGCCACCTCGCGCCCGACTGGGCCGCGCGGATGGGGCTGCGGCCAGACATTCCGATCCCGGTCGGGGCATTCGACGCGCACTGGGATGCTATCGGCGCGGGGGTTCGACTGGGCGATGTCGTCAACGTCATCGGCACCTCCACCTGCATCATCGCCGTCAGCGACAAGGCTGCGTGCGTGCCTGGACTGTGCGGCGTCGTACCCGGGTCGGTGCATCCGGCGCTCACCGGCATCGAAGCCGGACTCTCGGCCACGGGCGACATCTTCGACGCCATTGCGAGCCGCGCCGGTACGTCGGTCGCCGCGCTTTCCAACGGGCTCGAGCGCTACCGGGCGGGTGAGACCGGGCTCCTGCGCCTCGCCTGGGACAACGGCGACCGCA
Source organism: Acidobacteriota bacterium (assembly GCA_025363775.1). Lineage (GTDB taxonomy): Bacteria > Acidobacteriota > Vicinamibacteria > Vicinamibacterales > Fen-181 > FEN-299. Next base: position 5,437 of record JANYLG010000075.1, read on the forward strand.
CCGTGCTCGTCAATCCCGAGCTTGGCGGCGTCACCCTTGGCTGGAATCTCATGCACACCGCACAGGACGACCTGTTCGCCGCGATCGAAGGCACGGCGTTCCACACGCGGATCATCCTCGAGCGGATGGAGGAATACGGCGTTCCCATTCGCCGGGTGATCAACGGCGGCGGAATCCCGCGCAAGAACCCGACGCTCAACGCGGTCTACGCCAACGTCCTGAACAAGCCGATCCTCGTCCCGAAGGCCGAGGTGACCAGCCTCGGCTCGGCGATCTTCGCGTTCCTGGTCGCCGGAACCTTCAAGACGATCGAGGAGGCGCAGGACGCGCTCTGCCCGGGATTCGATGTCGTCGAACCCGACCCGCGGCAGGTCTTTGTGTACGACAAGTTGTTCGCGCTGTATCGAACGGTGTATTTCGCCATGGGCCGGCGGGATGCGGCCCCGGCCGCGATCGGCGAGGTGTTGCCTACCCTCCGACGCGTCGCAGCAGAAGCGAGGCGGTCATGAGCACGATAGCCATTCTCCGCGCCGAGGTCCTGGGCGCCAACGTCGAACTCGTCCGCCACGGCCTTGTCGTTCACGCGTTCGGCAACGCGAGCGCCATCGACCGCGACGACGGTCTGGTGGTGATCAAGCCGAGCGGCGTCCCGTACGACGAACTGGAGGCCGAGACGCTCGTGGTCACCGACCTCGAGGGCCGCGTCGTCGAAGGCCCGTTTCGGCCATCCTCGGACCTGCCCACCCACCTGGCGCTCTACAAGGCATTCCCGCACATCGGGGCCGTCGTGCACACGCACTCGCGGTTTGCGACGATCTGGGCGCAGGCCGGCCAGGAAGTGCCGTGCCTCGGGACGACCCACGCCGACTACTTCCGTGGCGCGATCCCCCTCACCGACGCGATGACCGCGGACGAGATCCAGTCGGCCTACGAGTGGAACACCGGGCAGGTGATTGTGCGACGGTTCGCGAACCTCGATCCGATGGAGATTCCGGCCGTGCTCGTCCGCGGGCACGGGCCATTCTGCTGGTCGAGATCGGCGCGGGGCGCCACGGATCTCGCCGTGGTCCTCGAAGAAGTGGCATGCACGACGTGGCACTCGGTGATGCTGAACCCCGGCGTCAGGCCCCTCGCGCCCGCGCTGCGCGACAAGCACTTCCGCCGGAAACACGGACCGGGGGCGTATTACGGTCAGTCGTGACACGATGTGCCACGGTCAGTCGTGACACGATGTGCTGCGGTCAGTCGTGACACGATGTGCTGCGGTCAGGTGTAATGTGGCGCGGGCCTTCAGGCCCGCGTTGTTCATGGAGGGTCTCAATGTCGATCGACAGACGCACTTTTCTCTATTCATCCGCCATCGCGGCCGGGGCCGGTCTCACCGCGAACGCCGCCGCTCTTTCTCCCACGTCGGACGTCGCGGACCAGGCCACGGCTCGGGAAGGCCCGTTCAGCCATCTCGAGCCGATGACCGCCGGCATCACGCGCATTGACGTCGAAGACCGGAAGGCACGCGTGGAGAAAGCGCGGCGCCTGATGGTCGAGAACAAGATCGACGCCGTCATCCTCGACTCGGGGACGAGCCTCGTGTATTTCACGGGCATCAGCTGGTGGGCGAGCGAACGCACGTTCGTCGCGATCCTGCCCGCGCGTGGCGAGGTGGCGTATGTCTGCCCGAAGTTCGAGGAGGGGCGCGCCCGCGAGTTGATCACGATCGGCTCCGACGTGCGCGCGTGGGAGGAGCACGAGAGCCCGTTCCGCCTGATTGCGCAGGTCTTGAAGGACCGGGGGGCATCGCGGATCGGCATCGAAGAGTATGCGCGCTTCTTCGTCTTCGACGGCCTCCGGCAGGCGTCGCCCGCGCTGCAGGTCGTGAGCGCGAGCCCGGTGACGATCGGGTGCCGCGTCATCAAGACCCCGAAGGAAATCGCGCTCATGCAGCGGGCGATGGACATCACGATCGAGGCCTACCGCGTGGTGATCCCGCTCCTGAAGCCCGGCATGACGTCCGAGCCGTTCAGCGCCTTGGCAAGTGCCGCACACCGGGCGCTTGGCGCCGAGGGCAGCATCGGCGCCACCTTCGGAGAGGCCACCGCGTCTCCGCACGGGAGCGTCAAGCGCCGCCCGATTCGCGAGGGCGACATCGTGCTGATGGATGGCGGGTGCAACGTGGACGGCTACCGATCAGACATCAGCCGGACCGTCGTCGTGGGCACGCCGACCACACGCCAGCGCGAGATCTGGGACCTGGTCAAGCGCGGCCAGGCGGCGGCATTTGCCGCCGCGAAACTCGGAGCCGCCTGCGAGGACGTGGATGCGGCGCCGCGGAAGGTCTACGCCGACTTCGGCTTCGGCCCCGACTACAAGCTGCCCGGCCTGCCGCACCGGACCGGCCACGGCATCGGCATGGACGGCCACGAGTGGACGAACCTCGTTCGCGGCAACAAGACGAAGCTCGCGCCCGGCATGTGCTTCAGCAACGAGCCGATGGTGGTCGTGCCCGGCGAGTTCGGGGTCCGCATCGAGGACTGTATCTACATGACCGAACAGGGCGCGAAGTGGTTCACCACGCCCAGCCCTGCGATCGACAAGCCTGTTGTGTAGGGGCGACCGCTGGTCGCCCGGACGCGTGGTAAGTGTAGGGGCGACCGGTTGGTCGCCCGGACGCGTAGTAAGTGTAGGGGCGACCGCTGGTCGCCCAGACACGTAGTGAGTGTAGGGGCGACCGGCTGGTCGCCCGGACACCGATGTCACGCGGGTCGTCTGGCCCGCGATCAGCAAGCAGGCCTATCATGCGTGTTCCGCGTTGCTTCGCTCTGTCCCTTCTCCTCCTCCTCGTCGCAGCCAGCGTCGCGATCCTCGCTCAGGCGCCTGCGCCGTCCCTGACCGAGGACCAACTGGCGGGCTTCACGTACCGCAACCTCGGCCCCTACCGCGCCGGATCGTGGATCGCGGATATTGCCGTGCCCGAATCGCCGCAGAAATCGCACCTCTACACGTTCTACGTCGGTGTTCGCTACGGCGGGGTCTGGAAGACGACGAACAACGGCACGACGTTCCAGCCGGTCTTCGACAGCCAGGACGTGACGGGTATCGGCTGCCTGGCCATCGCGCCGTCGAACGAGAACATCGTCTGGGTCGGCACCGGCGACGCGGCCAGCGTGAGGGTGGCCTACCCGGGCGACGGCGTCTACAAGTCGACCGACGCCGGCAAGACATGGCAGCGGATGGGCCTGCAGGACACGCACCACATCGGCCGCATCGTCGTCCACCCGACGAACCCCGACATCGTCTACGTAGCCGCGATGGGCCACCTCTGGTCGCCCAACGAAGAGCGCGGCGTCTTCAAGACGATTGACGGCGGAAAGACCTGGAAGAAGGTGCTCTACATCAACGATAAGACGGGCGCAATCGACCTGGTGGTCAACCGGCGGCAGCCCGACACGCTCTACGCGGCGATGTACGACGTCCAGCGGCGGCCGTGGCGGCTGGTCGAAGGAGGCGAGGGCAGCGGGATTCACAAGACGACGGACGGCGGCAAGACCTGGACGAAGCTGGCCGGCGGGTTTCCGGCGACGCCGCAGGGCCGTATCGGCCTCGACATCTACCAGAAGAACCCGAACATCCTCTACGCCGTGACGGAGAACTTCGCGAAGCGTCCGCCGACCGAGGACGAAGCGACGCGCGACCGCGCGCGCAATCTCGAGCCGCAACCGCGACATGTCGGAGGTGAAGTCTACCGGACCGAGGACGGCGGCAAGACCTGGCGGAAGATGAACGCCGCGACCGACGACGTCAGCTCGAAGGCCGGGTACTCCTTCAACCAGATCCGGCTGGATCCCAACAACGACAAGCGGATCATCATCAACTGCGATTCGCTTCTGAGCTCGGTGGACAGCGGCAAGACGTGGACTGGTCTCACCTGGGACTCGCGGAACCTGTTCGGCAAGGGGTTTGGCGACTTCAGGACGATGTGGATCGACCCGCAGAACTCCGACCGGTGGATCCTCGGCAGCGACGGCGGCGTGCACATCTCGTACGACGCCGGAAAGACGTGCGATCACTACTCCAACATCCCGGGCGGCGAGTTCTATTCCATCACGGTGGACATGGAGAACCCGTACCGGGTCTACGGCGGCCTGCAGGACCACGACTCGTGGCGCGGGCCGATCAACGGGCCAGCCGGTCGGATTGGTCCTGAAGACTGGGTGACGGTGGGTGACAACGACGGGATGTACAACCGCGTGGACCCGACCGACAGCCGATGGGTCTACAACACGGTTCAGTGGGGCGGCCACTACCGGCTCGATCAGCACACGCACACCCGTACGTCGATCGTGCCGACGCGCGCGGCGGGGCAGCCGCCGCTCCGGTGGAACTGGACGCCCCCGCTGGCGCTCTCGCCGTTCAACAGCCGGATTCTCTACACGGGCGCGCAGGTGCTCTTCCGCTCGATCGACCAGGGCGACCACTGGGAGGAGATCAGTCCAGACCTCACTGGAAACGACGCCTCGAAGATCTCGCCGCCCGGCACCACGGTGCAGTACTGCACCATCACGACGATTTCTGAATCGTCCGTCACGCCATGGGTCCTCTGGGTCGGCACCGACGATGGGAGGGTGCAGGTGTCAAGGAACCACGGCGCGAACTGGACCGACGCGACCGAGCAGGTCGTGGCTGCCGGCGGTCCCGAGCACTACGCGGTGACGCGCGTCCTCGCGTCGCGCACGGCCGCCGGAACCGCGTACATCACGAAGAACGGTCGGCGCTTCGACGAGTTCAAGCCGGTGGTGATGAGGACAACCGACTTCGGTGCGACGTGGACATCGCTGGCGGCGAACCTGCCGGACCGCGCGATCGACGTGATCGTGGAGGACGTGAATGACGCGGACATCCTCTTCGTCGGATCGAACCGCGGCGTTCACGTGTCGCTCGACGGGGGGCGCCGCTGGACGGCCATGAAGGGGAACATGCCGACGGTGCCCGTGACCGACCTCGTCATCCACCCGCGCGAGCGCGACCTTGTCGTCGCCACCTACGGCCGGGGGTTGTATGTCGCGAACATCGGATGGCTGGACGAGGCGAAGCAGGGCGCTTTTGACAAGGATGCCCACTTCTTCAGGGTGAAGGCGCGCCCGACTCCGCCCGCCGGGGCCATCGGCAATTTCGAGTTGTACGGCGACCGCCAGTTGATCGTGCCGAATGACGAGGGCCTCGAGTTCGAGTACTACCTGAAGGCGAAGGCCGACGGCGGTACGGTGAAGATCGCGATTGCCGATGCGTCGGGCAAGGACGTGAGGACGATCGAGGGGACTGGCCACGCGGGCATGAACCGCGTGGCGTGGGACATGACGGGCGGGCGCGGGCGAGCCGTCGCGCCGGGGGAATACACGGTGACGCTGCAGGCGGGGGCGAAGACGCTCGTGCAGAAGGCCCGCGTGCTGCCGGCCGGGCATCGTCAGTAGCAGAACAGCGGGAGACCGGGACCAGGGGTCGGGGATCGGGGACCCGAGGTCGGAGACAGGGGATCAGAGGTCGGGGATCCGGGATCAGGGACGTAGCGCGGGCCTTCAGGCCCGAGAGGACCAACGGGGCGGAGGCTGGAGGATGTATTCTGTGTTTTCAGATCCGCGAACACGAAGGAGCATCATGTTCGACGCCGACATTTACGTCGCACGACGCACGAAGCTGCAGCAGCAGTTCAGGCACGGCTTGCTGCTGTTCATCGGCAACGCCGATTCGCCGATGAACTACGCCGACAACACGTATCATTTCCGGCAGGACTCGTCCTTCCTCTACTACTGGGGAATCGACGATCCCGATCTCGTCGCCGTCATCGATGCGGACGCCGGGACGCACACGGTCTACGGCAACGACTTTACGATCGACGACATCGTGTGGCGCGGTCCGCAGCCGACGATTGCCGAGCGAGGGGCCATGGCTGGCGTGTCGAACGCCGGGACACGGGACGACCTGGCCAAGGTGCTGGCCGACGCGGTGGGGAAGGGACGCCGGATACACTTCCTGCCGCAGTACCGCGCCGACAATGCGCAGTGGCTCGATCGGTTGATTGGCATCAGAGTCGGCGCGATCAACCAGCACGCATCGGTCCCGCTCATCAAGGCGGTGGTCAGCCAGCGGGCCTGCAAGGAACCGGGCGAGATTCGCGAGATCGAACTCGCCCTCGAGGTCTCCCACGACATGCACGTGCTCGCCATGACGATCGCGAAGCCGGGCATGTACGAGCGCGAGGTGGCCGGAGCGATGGCTGGACTCGTCGAGTCGCGCGGCTCCCAGCTCGCCTTCCCGATCATCTTCTCGGTCCACGGCGAGACGTTGCACAACCATTTCCACGGCAACCGGATGGAAGCCGGGCAGATGGCGGTGAACGACTGCGGCGCCGACTCGCCGCTGCACTACGCGAGCGACATCACGCGCACGATCCCGATCGGCGGTCAGTTCGTCGGCCCGCAGCGCGACCTGTATCAGGCGGTCCTTCGCGCGCACAAGAAGGCACTGGCCGCCACGAGGCCGGGCGTGAAGTGGATGGACGTTCACCTGCTCGCGTGCCGCAGCCTGGCCGAGGACTTGAAGGCGATCGGCTGCATGAAGGGCGATCTCGACGCGGCGGTGCAGGCCGGCGCCCACGCCATGTTCTTCCAGTGCGGCCTCGGCCACATGATGGGCTACGACGTCCACGACATGGAGGGACTCGGCGAGCAGTACGTGGGCTACGACCCTACCGTGACGCGCAGCACGCAGTTCGGTCTCAAGTCGCTGCGCATGGGGCGCGCGCTCGAGCCCGGTATGGTCATGACGGTCGAGCCGGGCATCTACATGATCCCGACGCTGATGGACAAGTGGAGGGCCGAAGGGAAGTTCACCGACTTCCTGAACTACGACGTGATCGAGAAGTTCAAGGCCTTCGGCGGGATCCGGGTGGAGGATGATGTGGTGATCACCCAGACCGGCAGCCGCATCCTCGGCAAGCCGATCCCGATCGAGATGGCCGATGTGGAAGCGTTAGCGAGGTAGACACAGCCGACTTGCGACCTGCGGCGCGCGGCAGCAGGCGGTGTCCCTCCGCTCTACGGGGTGAAACGGGCCAGCGCCTGCTGCAGATTCTACAACTCCCGGACGACGTGGTCGCTGCAATCGCGGCAAGTGGTTCTGTCACGCGGAGCATCGGTCACGCGTGGCTTCCTCGAGCAGTTCCAGGAAAGCCCGGACCGCGGCGGAGACGCTCTGATCGCGAGCCTGAACGACGTGCAGCGACCGCTCGAGCCGGAAACCCTTGAGCGCCACCGTCGCCAGACGGTGGTCCTGTAACTCCTGCTGGATGGTCAAGCTCGAGACAAACGACACCCCGACGCCTGCGGACACCGAGCGCTTGATGGCTTCCGTGCTTCCCAGCGTCATCAACGGCGTGATCTCCACCCCTTTCTTCCCGAGCGCGGCCTCAATGACTTCGCGCGTACCAGACCCCTGCTCTCTCATCAGGACCGGCTCCGCGCAAAATCGTTCGAGACGGACGCTTCGCGCGTGCGACAGGGGATGTCCGAAGGGAACGATTGGGACCAGCTCATCGACCAGGAACACACGTGCCTGCAATTCCGGCAGATGGACGAACCCTTCGGTCACGGCGATATCGACACGGCGTTCGTGCAGGTACTGCTGGATGACGTCCGTATTGGCGACCTCGAGATTCAGGGCGATGCGCGGATAGAGCCGACGGTAGCGGGCCAGGAGTTCGGGCAGGAAGTAGATGCCAATCGTCGTGCTGGCTCCGACCGTCAGTCGGCCCCCGCGCAGGCCCCGGAGTTCCGCCAGCGCAAGCTCCGCCTCGGCGGCCAGGTTCATGATGCGCTGCGTGTAGCCAGCGAGCAGTTCACCAGCCGCCGTCAGGCGCACCCCTCGGGGAAGTCGATCGACGAGCGCGGTTCCGAGGGTGTGTTCGAGGAGCTGCAGCTGCTTCGAGACGGCCGGCTGGCTGATGCGCAGGCGTCGGCCGGCTCGCCCGATGCTCTTCTCTCGAGCCACGGCATCAAAGATCGTCAGGTGATGGAAGTTCATTTCTCATAACCTCTCATTATGAATACGATGTTTATTATGTATTGGAATTATATCAATGCATGCAATAACGTTCAGGCATCTGGTGAATATTTTCCATCACGCCGGGAGGAACCGAGATGCTCCGTGAGCCTGCATGCCAGCGGCCGGCGAACTCCGACGCGGCGGAGTCCGGACCCTGGATTGCGCCGTATGCGTTTGTCGCTGCGGGGCTCTTCTGTCTGACGCCGTATGCCACGCCTGGGCTCGCGCTGGGGCTCGGGATCGGTCTCGCCTTGTCGGTGGGAAATCCGTGGCCGAAGCCGATCAAGAGGTCCACAAAGGTCGTGCTTCAGGTGTCGGTGGTGCTCCTGGGTTTCGGGATGGATCTCTCGGCGGTGCTCGCGGCTGCACGCCAGGGCTTTCTGCTGGCGGCCGCCACGATTCTCCTGACCTTTGTGCTGGGCGCGCTTCTGCGTCGCGCGTTACGGTTGAAGCGCTCGACGACGATCCTGTTGTCGGCGGGGACGGCTATTTGCGGCGGGTCTGCGATCGCCGCGGTGGCGCTGGCCATCGACGCGGCCGAAGCCGAGGTGTCCGTAGCCCTCGGTACCGTCTTCACGTTGAACGCGGTGGCGCTCTATCTCTTTCCGCCGCTCGGGCACTGGCTCGGGCTTTCCCAGATCCAGTTCGGCACGTGGTCGGGCATCGCGATTCACGACCTGTCATCGGTGGTCGGGGCGGCCTCTGCCTATGGCCAGGTCGCGCTGCAGACCGCGACAGCCGTCAAGCTGTCGCGCACGCTCTGGGTCATGCCGGTCGCCCTGCTGGCGGGCCTGCTGGTCTCCCGGGCCGCAACCGGGCACGGAAAGGCCGCGCCTGGAAAAGTCTCGGTGCCCTGGTTTGTCGGGCTGTTCCTGCTGGCTTCGCTGGCCAGCACGTTGCTGCCCGCCGTCCACCAGGCAGCGCCGATGCTGCAGGGAGCGGCCAGGATCGGGATGACGCTGGCTCTCCTGTCGATCGGCTCCGGTCTGTCTGCAGCCGTGCTGCGTGGAGTCGGTATCCGACCCTTTGTCCACGGCCTCGCCTTGTGGCTTGTCATCAGCGTCGTCTCGCTCGGCGCCTTGCTCTGGCTGGGCGCTGCTGCCGGCCACTGACCGTTGCCGCCGGCCTGGTTCCGCTTGGGGCCACAACACCGTCATCGTGCGGACGTGTCCGCCAGGTGGGATTCGAGACTCCTGTTCAGTCCGTTCGATAGTGACACCCGCGGCTCTCACGCGATTCAATCGCCGCCAGCAGCACCGCCAGCGCGGCCTGAACGCCGTTGCGAAGGCTGATGAGCGCGTCGCTCAGCTCGGCCCGCGCGTAGAACTTTCCGATTTCCAGCTGGAGTTCCCGGATGATCTCGTGCGCGCGGTCAAGGCGTCTCCGGTTCCGCACCAGTCCGACATAGTTCCACATCGTCTGGCGGATAGTCAGCCAGTCCTGCGCGACGAGCGCCGGGTCGACCGTCTCGGTTTCGTACTGCCACGGCGCGATGTCCGGGAAGTAGCAGTCCTCGCCGCCCGCGCAGCACCTGGCCGCGTCCGCGCCGGCGCGCGTGCCCCAGACGAGGCACTCGAGCAGGGAGGTGCTCGCGAGCCGGTTGGCCCCGTGGAGCCCCGTGCACGACACCTCGCCAACCGCCCGCAGCCGGCGCATGCTCGACCGGCCTTCGTCGTCCACCGCGATCCCGCCGCAGCTGTAATGCGCGGCCGGCACCACTGGAATCGGCTGGGTGGCGAGATCGAACCCCGCCTCCTGGCACCTGGCGGCAATCGTGGGAAACCGCTGCCGAACCCAGTCCGACTTCTTGTGGCTGATGTCCAGGTAGGCGCAGGGCGATCCGGTCTCGTGCATCATCTGGTGGATGCCGCGCGCCACGATATCGCGCGGCGCCAGCGAGCCGTCCGGGTGATAGTCGAACATGAACTCCCGGCCACCGGCATCCACCAGCCTGGCGCCCTCCCCGCGCAGCGACTCGGACAGGAGGAACCGCTCGCCCCCGTGATAGAGCGTCGTCGGATGGAACTGGACGAACTGCATGTTGAGGCATCGCGCGCCCGCACGGTACGCCATCGCGACGCCGTCCCCGCAGGCGCCCGCCGGGTTGGTCGTGTGGAGGTAGATGCGGCCCAGTCCGCCCGTCGCGAGAATCGTTTCTTTCGCCAGCCACGATTCGACCTGCCTTGTGGCGTGGTCGAACACGTAGGCGCCCACGCACGTCGGCGCGGCGTAGATGTCGAGCGGGTTCCGCGAGTCGTGCGAGAGCGACAGGAGGTCGACCGCCGTCCGCCCGGTGAGCACCGTCGCGTTCGGTTCGCGGCGGACGGCCGCCAGCATCGCTTCCTCGATGGATCGCCCTGTGCGGTCGGCGTGATGGACAATGCGCGGGAGCGAGTGGGCGGCCTCGGCGGTGAGATCGAGCGTGCCGTCGGGGGCGCGATCGAACGGGACGCCCGCGTGGCCGATCAGCACCTCCTCCACCAGGCGCGGCCCCTCTCGGCTCAGCAACTCGACGGCCTCCGGGTAGCAGAGCCCGGCGCCCGCAGCCACGATGTCGGCAGCCAGGCGCTCCGGCGAGTCGTCCACGCCCCGGTAGATGATGCCGCCCTGCGCCTCCCACGTGTTGGAGTCTTCCGCGCGGACGCCCTTGGTGAGCATGACGACGCGGGCGCCGGCGCGAGCGGCGGACAGCGCTGTCGCGCAACCCGCGAGGCCGCTGCCGATGATCAGCACGTCGATCCGATCGCCTGTAGTCATAGTGATCGTGAAGTCAGGTCATGATCGAAGTCGAGGGCGAGGTCCACCGAGGGCGCAGAGTGAGTCAGGGCGCCGACGGAAATTGTATCCACTCCGGTCTCCGCGTACGCCCTGATATTCTCCAGCGTGATCCGGCCCGAGGATTCAATCCAGACCGATGCCCCGCCTGGCCTTGCACGGACCATCCCCACGGCCTCCGCCGTGAGCGTCGGCGACATGTTGTCGAGCAGGACCGCATCGATCCCGACGTCGAGCGCCTCGGCGAGCTGCGTCAGCGAATCCACTTCGACCTGAACGGAGACACTGGCCGTGCGGTGCCGGGCCACTTCCTGCAGCGCCGCGGTGACGCCACCGGCTGCGGCGAGGTGGTTATCCTTGATCAGGACGCCGTCGTAGAGGCCGACGCGATGATTGCGACCGCCGCCCGCGCGCACGGCGTACTTTTCGAGCAGGCGCAGCCCGGGCGTGGTCTTGCGCGTGTCGGAGACCGACGCGCGCGTGCCGGCGACGGCCTCGACATAGCGTCGGGTGATGGTGGCCACGCCCGACAACCGCTGGAGGAGGTTGAGCGCGAGCCGTTCGCCTGACAGGATGGGCGCCGCCGGCCCGGCCAGGCGCATCAGCCGCGTGCCCGCCGTCACCCGTGATCCGTCGGAGAGCAGCGGTTCGGCCGACAGGTCGGCGTCGAGCTCGGCGAAGACGACGCGCGCCACCATCAGCCCGGCGACGACGCACTCCTCCCGCGCGACGATCCACGCGCGCGCCTCGGTCCCGGCCGGCACCGTCCACGCCGTCGTGATGTCACCGTCCCCGATGTCCTCGCGCAGGAACCGACGCACCTGGTCGCGCACGAATGCCGGATCGAGATCGACCGGGATCACGCGCTCATCTCCAGCATCCGCTCGAGCGGCACCAGGCACTTCACGCGCAGGTCCTCGGGGAGCGTGATTTCAGGCTGCCGGTCCCGCATGCAACGGTACACCTTCTCGAGCGTGTTGAGCCGCATGTAGGGGCATTCGTTGCACGCGCACCCGTTGTCGGGCGGCGCCGGGATGAACAGCTTGTCCGGGCGCGCCTTCTTCATCTGGTGGATGATCCCCGGCTCGGTCACGACGATGAAGCTGGCGGCCGGGCTCGTGGTCGCATAGTTCAGGATCGACGTCGTCGATCCGATATGATCCGCCAGCCGCAGCACGCGTTCCTCGCACTCCGGGTGCGCGAGCACGAGCGCGTCGGGATGCTCCGCCTTCAGCCTGATGATCCGGCGCTCGGAGAAGGTGACGTGGACCGAGCACGACCCGGGCCACAGCACCATGTCGCGCCCGGTCTTCTCGATGACGAAGCGCCCGAGATGCTGATCGGGCGCAAACAGGATGGGGCGGTCTGCCGGGACCTGGCGCACGATCCGTTCGGCGTTGCTCGAGGTGCAGATGATGTCGCTCAGCGCCTTCACGCCGGCGCTCGAGTTGATGTAGGTGATCACGGTGTGGCCGGGATGCGCGCGCACGAACTGTTCGAACTGCGGGGCCGGGCACCCGTCGGACAGCGAGCACCCCGCCGCGAGATCCGGGAGCAACACGAGTTTGTCGGGATTGAGAATCTTCGCCGTCTCGGCCATGAAGTGCACGCCACAGAAGACGATCACCGACGCCTCGGTCTTCGCCGCCGCCTGTGCGAGGGCCAGGCTGTCGCCGATGACATCCGCGATGTCCTGGATGTCCGGTTCCTGGTAGTAGTGCGCCAGGATGATGGCGTTCATCTCCTGTTTGAGACGGGCGATTTCGGCAAACAGGTCGATCATGGGGTCCCTGCCTGGGGTGGAAAAACGCTGTTGTTCCCCCTCTGGCTAGTTTAACGTAGATGACGGATTGCCGCCGCCACGAGCGCAGGACCGAAATCCCGTGCGGACGGGCGGACTGCGGTTGCGCCTGCTGTGGATGATGTTTTCAACTCGTGTTCCAACCGACCTCGCCCCGAATCGACTCACGACGGCCGAGCTGGCAATCAGGGCACGGGGCGTCCGGCTGATCGATCTGACAGAGACGAACCCCACCAAGATCGGCCTCGTCTACCCCGAGGGCGTGCTGGCCGCGCTCTCCGCGCCCGCCGGGATGAGCTACGATCCACACCCTTTTGGCTTGGCGAGCGCCCGGCAGACGATTGCCGGAGAGGTCAGCGCGAGCGGGCTCACCGTCGATCCCTCGCGCGTGATTCTCACGGCCAGCACGAGCGAGGCCTATTCGTTCCTCTTCAAGTTGTTGTGCAATCCCGGCGACCAGGTGCTGGTGCCGGTTCCGAGCTATCCGCTGTTCGAGCATCTTACGCGCCTCGAACTGGTCGAGATTCGCCGGTATCCGCTCGAGTATCACGGCACGTGGTCGATCGACGTGGACGCGCTCGAGGCGGCCGTGACGCCCCTCACGAGGGCGGTGCTGGTGGTCAGCCCGAACAACCCGACCGGGTCGACGCTCGCCCGTCGTGACTTGGCGGCGCTCGCGCGGATCTGCGCCTCCCGCCAACTCGCACTGATTGGCGACGAGGTGTTTGCCGACTACCTGCTCGACGCCCGAGCGGACGCTGCGCGCGTACTCGACCAGGACGAGGCGCTGACCTTCAGCCTCGGCGGGCTCTCGAAGTCGGCCGGGATGCCGCAGATGAAGCTCGGGTGGATCGTGGCTGGCGGACCCGCGACGCTGGTCGAGGCGGCGCTGGCTCGCCTCGAGATCGTGTGCGACGCGTTCCTTTCCGTCTCCACCCCGGTCCAGCAGGCGGCGGGCGACCTCCTGGCGGCTGGCCGCCAGATCCGCGCCCTGATCCGAGAGCGGATCGCGGAGAACCTGCGGGACCTGCACGCGCTGGTCCTCCAGCATCCGTCGTGCTCGGTCTACCGCGTGGAGGGTGGCTGGTCGGCCGTCATTCGCGTGCCCGCCATCCGCCCGGAGGAGACCCTGGTGCTCGACCTGCTCGAACAGGACCTGGTGCTCGCTCATCCCGGCTACTTCTTCGATTTTCCGCACGAGGCGTTCGTCGTGGTCAGCCTGCTGCCGCCACCCGGGGACTTCCGGGCCGGCGTGACTCGGCTGCTGGCCCGCGCCTCCCACTGAGGGAATGCATGTCGCTTGCCGCCGGCCGACACTCAGGGCTTCTCATCCCGTTGTTCTCCATGCCGTCGCGCGCGAGTTGGGGCATCGGCGAGATCGGTGACATCCCATTCATCGCCTCCTGGCTGCGCGGCGCCCGGCAGGATCTGCTGCAGCTGCTGCCCATCAACGAAATGGCGATCGGTCAGCGTTCGCCCTATTCGGCGATGACGGCGATGGCGATCGATCCGATCTTCATCAGCGTGCCCGAGGTGGCCGACTTCCAGCAACTCGGTGGGGAATCGGCGATGGACCGCGCCTGGCAGCAGCGCCTGGCGGATGCCCGTCGTTCGCCCGCGATCGATCATGCGCTTGTGCGCAGCGTGAAGGAGCCGGCCCTGCGCGCAGCCTTCGACGAGTTCGTTCGCCGGCATCGGGAGCCGGCCACCGCCAGGGCGCGCGCATTCGACGCCTGGTCGCGCGAGCAGTCCTGGTGGCTGGACGATTACGCGCTGTTCCGCGCGCTGCACGCGCATCGCCAGGATCGCGCGTGGAGCGAGTGGCCCGCGCCGCTGCGCGACCGCGACGCGGACGCGTTGGCGGGCGCCCGCCGGGAGCTGGCGCGAGAGGTTCTCTACCGAACGTGGCTCCAGTGGATCGCGGACACGCAGTGGCACGACGCGAAGGCGCAGGCGCGGCCGGTGTCCCTGATGGGCGATCTCGCGTTCATGGTTGACGGCGACAGCGCCGACGTGTGGGCCCAGGCCGCGTCGTTCATGCTCGACGCCTCGGTGGGCGCCCCCCCCGATGCCTTCAGCAAAACGGGACAGAACTGGGGCATGCCGGCCTACCGCTGGGACCGGCTGGCCGAGCGCGATTTCAGCTGGCTTCGCGATCGCGCGCGACGGACCGCGTCGCTGTTCGACGGCTACCGCATCGACCACCTCGTCGGTTTCTACCGCACGTACGTGTTTCCCGACGACGGCTCGCCCGCCTTCTTCACTCCCGCCGGGGAAGCGGCCCAACTCGAGCTTGGCGAGACCGTGCTCGCCATCTTCGGCCAGGCGGGGTCGTGTATCACCGCCGAGGATCTTGGCACGGTGCCCGATTTCGTGCGTCGGTCGCTCGCGCGGCTGGGCGTTCCCGGGTACAAGGTTTCCCGGTGGGAACGGCACTGGGAGACCAAGGGCCAGCCCTATCGTGACCCGTCCGCCTACCCCGCCGCGTCCGTGGCGACGTCGGGTACGCACGACAACGAGCCGACGGCTGCCTGGTGGGACAGCCTCGACGCTGACGAACGCGCCGCGGTCCTCGCGACGCCCGGCCTGGCCGAGCGCGTTGGAGTTCTCGACGAGGCGGCCGGCGCCTTTTCCCCGGCCCTGCGCGACGCCATGATCGAGGTTCTGTTTGCGTCGGGGTCCGACTTCCTCCTGCTCCCGGTCCAGGACGTGTTCGGGTGGCGCGACCGCATCAACATCCCGGCGAGCCAGGGTGATCAGAATTGGACGTGGCGCCTTCCCTGGCCGGTCGATACCCTGGCCTTGCAGTCGGAGGCCGTGGACCGTGCCATCGCGCTGCGGGCCTGGAGCGATCAGTACCGGCGGGGATGACGCCTTCCTGACGACCCCACGCAAGACGGCGTCAGTCTTTATGGGGCGTTTGACCAAGCCAGTTTCGCGATCACAGCTTTTGCTCGGGTCCGCCGGAATCGTTAACGGTCCAGAGCGCCGGCCTTTCGCGGTCCGACCGCATTTCTTCGAAAATCTACGATATTTCGATCGGACGCTGGCACCGGCCTGTGGTTCTACTCTTGCAAGACAATTGGCCGCTTGTCACATTCCGGGACGTGGCATAACGAGAGACCCGGAGATAGCGGGGCCTGACGTGCAGACATCAACCTTCGTGGACGGACTTGGACGCCGATCGCGGACGCTGGAGCCGACCGGTGAGGAGGTCGAGACGCTCCGCTTGTGCAGGGAGCTATCCGAGTCGGCCGCCGCTGAAGCCGCGCTCATCGCGCGCGCTGGTCGTCTCGCCGCCTTCTCCCATCCCTCCTTCGCCCAAGTGCGCAAGGTCGAGCGCCTGGGCGGGCCGCTCGGCGGACTCGCGGTCGTCTCGACCGCCGTCCCCGGGGTCCGACTCTCCGAGGTTCTACGGCACGCCCAGCGCAAGTGGGTGACGCCGGACCTCGATGCTGGAGCGTGCCTGCTCGATCAGATCACCGGCGCGCTGGCCGATTTCCACCGCTACTCGGTAGATTTCGCCCACGGCGCCCTTGGCCCGGAACGGATCGTTGTCCGGCCCGACGGCCGCGTGGTGATCGTCGAACACGCGCTCGCCCCGGCGATCGAGCGGCTGCAGATGGGAAGGACGCCGCTCTGGAGGCAATTCCGCGTGGCGGTGCCCGCCGTCGCCGGCACGGCACGCTTCGACCAGCTGACCGATGTCATGCAGCTCGGGGTACTCGCCCTCGCCCTGGCGCTTGGGAGGCCGATCCGCCGCGACGAATACCCCCACCGGCTACAGGACCTGCTTGCCGAGGCTTCGACCCCCGATCCGCTCGGCGAACGGCCGACCCTCTCGAGGTCGCTCCGCACCTGGATCCTGCGGACGCTCCAGCTCGAAACGCGCTCCTCTTTCCGGACGGCCGCCGATGCCGAGACTGCGCTCGATGCCGTGCTGGCCGAAGAATCGCGCTCGAAACCCGGGTTCGCGGCCGTAGCCAGGTACCTCGCCGCGTGCGTTCAGGGGCCGGACGCCGGGCAACCGGCTCCATCAATCGTAGCGGTGCCTGCCGCCGGCGACATCGTGCCGGCGACTGCTACCGAAGCCGAAGGCGCGGTCGGAACGATCACGGCCACGGGCCGGTTTGCGACCGTTCGCGTGTTCCGCCCGGCGACCTCCGTCCTGGAACCGCCGGCCGCTGATTCACCCGCGCCTGTTGAAACAGTCGATCTGTCATCCGCATCCCGCGGTCACCAGGCGGTGCGGATCATGACGGATGCCGCGCGCGCATCGCGTCGATTCGCGCGGGCGTTCGACCGGACGTTCTCGCGCTCCGACCTGCGCGTGACGATGGTGTCGATCGGCCTCGTGGCTCTCTACGGCGTCACCTACCTGGGCGCCCGCGGATATCTTGGCCTACCCAACTTGATCAGCGGTCGAGGCACTCTCGTCGTCGAATCGCGCCCCGCCGGCGCCGACCTCTATGTGGATGGGTTCCCGAGCGGGCAGACGCCAGCAACGCTGGAGTTGCCCGCCGGCGAGCACACGCTCGCGCTCCGTGCAGGCACGGGGACGACCCTTGTTCCCGTGATGGTCGTGGCCGGCGCGCGAAGGGTCGAGCGGATCGCGGTCCGTCAGCGCCGACGGGCGCCGCGCTCCGTCGCCCCGCCGCGCCCCGTCGTCATCTTGCCAGGCGGAACGATCCCGTTGCCGGCGACGCGCCTTCAGCAGTAGACTGGTATCGAAATGCTCACATGGGCGGTGGTGGTGGGGCTTACGCTGTGCGTGGTCCCTGGATCGGCGTGTGCTCGGAAGAGCGAACCGGTGCGGAACACGCGCCAAGCCGACATCCATCTCGTACCCGAGAGCGAGTTGATCACCGGCCGCGTTCCCCGTCTCGCCACCCTGGCCAGCCTGCTGCAGTCCCGGCTTCGCCCCGACCTGATTCCGGCAATCGTGTCGATGACCCGAAAGGTCTTCGATCCGCGGCGGATGAAGGCCGACCACACCTACCGGCTGGAACGAACGTCAGGTGGCCTGGTCCGCTGCTTCGAATACGAGATCGACGCCGACCGATTCCTCCGGATCCTCGGCCCATCCAACCGCCAGCCGGACGAGTTGACCGTCGAACTGGTGCCTTACCAGAAGCAACGGGCCCTCTTTTCGGTGCGAGGGGAGATCTCGAAGGCGTCGCCGTCGCTGTTTGCCGCGATGCACGATGCGGGTGAAGGGCCGGACCTGTCGGTGGAACTCGCGGACATTTTTGGCGGCGAGATCGATTTCAACTCGGACCTGCAGCCTGGCGATAGCTTCAGCCTCACGTTCGAGAAGGTGTACCGCGAAGGAGCATTCTTGTCATACGGGGCGGTACTGGCGGCCGAGTTCTCGAACGACGGGCGCGTGCTGAAAGCGGTGCGGTACACGATCCCGGGGGGCAAGCCGGCCTACTACGACGACCAGGGGCGGTCGCTGAGACGGTTCTTTCTGAAGTCGCCTCTCGAGTTTGCCGCGCCGGTCAGTTCCCGATTCTCGAACGCCCGCATGCACCCGGTGCTGCGCATCGTGCGACCGCACCTGGGGGTGGACTACCGGGCCGCGTCGGGCAGTCCGGTCGTGGCCGTGGCGAACGGCACCGTGGTCTCGGCGGGATGGAGTGGAGAGGCGGGCCGGCTGATCCACCTCCGGCACTCGAGCGGCTACGACACGCTCTACATGCACCTGTCGTCGATCGCGGTGCGAGCCGGACAGCACGTGGCGCAGGGCGAGCTGGTCGGCCGGGTTGGCATGACCGGGCTCGCCACCGGTCCGCACCTCGACTACCGGGTCAGGAAGGACGGCGGGTATCTCAATCCCCTGGTGGTCCATCGCTCACTTCCGCCCGGCGAGCCCATTCCGGCCGGCTGCCGTGCGCAGTTCGAGGCGGAACGCGACCGTTTCATGGCGTTGCTGGTGCCGCGCGGCGGGCCGTTGACGGCCGACGGAGGTCAATGATCCCGGTGAAGCTCGAGGCTTCCGGACCGAGAGCGTGATATATTGTATTTTTCGCCTGGCCGCAGCCTGGATCCGCGTTCCCGGCTCCTGAACTCGCGGGGGCTACGGACGGCAGACGATGGTCGCGGCCCGTGTCCTTGACACACCCTTCTCGGTTCGGGTAATTAGGATCGGCTGGCGGTGGTATGCCGCCCTGCCTCGAACCCCCTCGTAACCCTCTGCGCTGCCCGGCAAGCGGGCGGCCCGCCGCGAGTCATCAGATGTCTACCATTCGTCCGTTCGCCGCACTCAGACCCTCGCCCTCGAACGTCGACCGTGTGTCCGCCGTCCCCTACGACGTTGTCAATGCCGAAGAAGCGAGGGCCATGGCCGCTGGCAACCCCCTCAGCTTCCTGCACATCTCGCGCGCGGAGATCGATCTCCCGCCCGCGACCGACCCGTACTCGGACGCTGTCTACAACAAGGCGCTCGAGAACTTCACCAACCTCCGCCAGGCGGCGCCGCTGGTGGTCGAGGATGTGCCCGCCGTGTATTTCTACCGGCTGAAGATGGGGAATCACTGCCAGACCGGCCTGGCCGCCTGCTACTCGGTGGGCGAGTACGACATTGACCTGATCAAGAAGCACGAAAAGACGCGGCGCGACAAGGAAGACGACCGCACGCGGCACATCAGCACGCTTCGCGCGCAAACCGGGCCCGTCTTCCTGACCTATCGCGCGTCGAAGGCGATTGACGCGGTCGCGGACACGGTGACAGCCGGTGCGCCACTCTTCGATTTCGAATCCGCCGACCAGGTGTGCCACACCGTCTGGAAGGTGACGGGCGCGGACCTCGCCGCGGTCGTCAAGGCGTTTGGCGAGCTGCCGTGTGTCTACATTGCGGACGGGCATCACCGGGCCGCCAGCGCGGGCCGGACGCGGAAGTACCTGGCCGAGAAGTCGCCGACGACCGACAACAGCGAGGCCAACTGGATGCTGGCTGTCGCGTTCCCGGACAACCAGACCCAGATCCTGCCCTACAACCGGGTGGTCAAGGACCTGGCCGGCAAGACGCCCGAGGCATTCCTCGCCGACCTGAAGACGCGCGTCAAGGTGGCGGACGGGACGCCGAACCCGACGAAGAAGGGCGAAGTGGGGATGTACCTGGCCGGCAGCTGGTATACGCTGTCTCTCGAGGCGGCTGCCGGCGCGACCGATATCGGCAGCACGCTCGACGTGAGCCTGCTGCAGGACCAGGTGCTCTCGCCGCTGCTCGGCGTCGGCGACCCGCGGACCGACAAGCGGATCGACTTCGTCGGCGGCATCCGCGGAACCTCGGAGCTCGAGAAGCTGGTGAACGGGCGCAAGGCAGCGGTGGCGTTCTCGATGTTCCCCGTGGGCGTCAACGACCTGATTCGAATCGCGGATGCCGGCGAGATCATGCCTCCCAAGTCCACTTGGTTCGAGCCGAAGCTTCGTGATGGACTCCTCACTCATCTCATCTAACCGGACGCGGATTTCCGCGGCCAAGGATGGACAGCCATGAAAGTGCTTGTTGCTGACAAGTTCGAAAAGAGCGGAATCGAGGGGTTGACGACGGCAGGGTGCAAGGTCATCTTCGAGCCAGACCTGAAGGACGCCACCCTCACGGAAGCCATCGGGAAGACGGGAGCCGAGGTGCTCGTCGTGCGCTCCACGCAGGTGACCGAGGCGATGATGGACGCGGGCAAGCTCGCGTTGATCGTCCGCGCGGGTGCCGGGTACAACACGATTGACGTGAAGGCGGCCAGCAAGCGCGGCATCTATGTGTCGAACTGCCCGGGGAAGAACTCGATCGCGGTGGCGGAGCTGGCCTTCGGCCTGATCCTGGCCCTCGACCGCCGTATCCCGGACAACGTCGTCGAGTCACTGCGCGGCAAGTGGAACAAGAAGGAGTACTCGAAGGCGAGGGGGTTGTATGGCGCCACGCTCGGCATCCTCGGCTTCGGAAAGATCGGGCAGGAGCTGGCCAAGCGCGCGATGGCGTTCGGCATGAACCTGGTGATCTGGAGCGAACTCGGCGTGCGCGTGGACCGCGATGCCATCCCTGTGGACCTGCCGCTGCTGTTGCAGGTCAGGCCTGGTTCTGGCGTGCTCATCGAAGAGCGCATCACCGTCGTCGAGACGCCGGGCGAGGTTGCGGAGAAGTGCGACATCCTGAGCATCCATCTCGCGTCGAGCGCGGCGACGAAGAACATCGTCAACGCTGACGTCATCGGCAAGCTGAAACCGGGTGCGTTCGTCATCAACACGGCGCGCGCGGATGTGATGGACTACAAGGCGCTGGCGAAGGCGGTCAAGGAGAAGGGCGTCCGCGCGGGGCTGGACGTCTACCCGGACGAGCCGACGAGCGCAACCGGCGACTTCGCCCAGGAACTGCTGGGGCTGCCCGGCGTGTACGGCACGCACCATATCGGCGCCTCGACCGACCAGGCGCAGGAAGCGATTGCGGCCGAAACCGTGCGGATCGTGAAGACCTTCAAGGAGACCGGCCGCGTCCCGAACGTCGTCAATCTCGCCAAGAAGACGCCGGCGAAGTACTCGATGATCGTCCGCCACAAGGACCAGCCTGGGGTACTCGCCTGCGTGTTCGGGAAGCTTGGAAGCGCCAAGATCAACGCCCACGAGACCGAAAACATCGTCTTCGAGAACGCCGAAGCGGCCATCGTCCGTATCAACGTGGACAAGCAGCCGCCCGCCGATCTGGTGGCGTCGCTCGAGACGTGCGACGGCATCATCGAGGTGGCCGTGGTCGAGCTGGCCGGGTAAGGTATCCTGTAAGGCCTTTTGTCCATTCATCGATTTTTTTCGAGGAGATCATCCCAATGGTGACGACCACCCGAGTCTTCAACTTCGCGGCCGGACCTGCCGTCCTGCCGCTTCCCGTGCTCGAAGAGGCGCAGCGCGACCTGGTGGCGCTGCCCGGCGTGGGGATGTCGGTGCTCGAGATCAGCCACCGGTCGAAGGCGTTCGAGGCGATTATCGGCGAGTGCGAGGCCAACATGCGCAAGTTGGCCGGCATTCCCGACAACTATCACGTGCTGTTCCTGCAGGGGGGCGCAACCACCCAGTTCTCGATGGTGCCGATGAACCTGCTGCCAGCCGGTTCGTGGGCGGACTACATCGTGACCGGCGCCTGGTCGTCCAAGGCGGTCAAGGAAGCGAAGAAGGTCGGCGCCGTCAACGTGGCGTTCGACAACAAGGCCGAGAACTACCTCCGGATCCCGAAGAAGGAAGAGCTGAAGCTGACGCCTGGCGCCGCCTACGTGCACATCACGACCAACGAGACGATCCACGGCGTCGAGTTCCACCAGTTGCCCGACTTCGGCGACGCGACGGTGGTGGCGGACACCTCCTCGCACATGTTCAGCCGCCCGATCGACGTCACGAAGTACGGGTTGATCTACGCGGGCGCGCAGAAGAACATCGGCCCGGCGGGTGCGACGATCGTCATCGTCCGCGACGACCTGGTGAAGAAGGCCGCCGAGCGGCCGTCGTACGCGAACCTCCCGGTCATGCTGCAGTACGGCACGCACGTTCCCGAGAAGTCGCTCTACAACACGCCGCCCTGCTTCACGATTTACACGATCGGGCTGGTGATGAAGTGGCTGGTGGCAATCGGCGGCCTCGAGGCGATCGACAAGATCAACGGGCGCAAGGCCGGGAAGCTGTACGCGGAGATCGACCGCACCGGTTTCTACCGTGGCCACGCGGCGAAGGACTGCCGCTCGCGGATGAACGTCACCTTCCGGCTGCCGAACGAGGAACTCGAGGCGAAGTTCGTGAAGGAATCGAAGGCGGCGGGCCTCGACGGCCTGAAGGGCCATCGCTCGGTGGGCGGCCTGCGCGCGTCGATTTATAACGCGTTCCCGGAGGAAGGCGTGGACGTCCTCGTGTCGTTCATGCAGGCTTTCGAGAAGAAGAACGGATAGGCCGTCGTGCAGGGGCGGCCGGCCGGTCGCCCCTGCGGTGCCACCCATCGCAAGTCGCCACGGCGGCTGATGGTACTGACCGGATGCAGGCCGGGCCTCGAGGCCTGGCGAACGAGGGCCGCTCGATTCATCTCGGGCGGCCTTTCGCGTGATGCGACGCCGTCGGGGCCGTGCTCTTGCAGCGCGGCGTCGAGCCCGGCAGAATGGGGGGCCACCCATGTCGGGAATCGGGGGCCAATCGCCATGCCACCACACACAGAGACCGTTCGCGAACGCGCCGAGCAGTTCCTGAAGGTTGCGGCCGACTTTCACCTGGGGAGCCTCCTCACGGAGTCGTCGCATCCGCGCACGGTCGACTTGAGCGACGTGGCTCGCGGGAGCGCCGAGGCGGGCCTTGCCGCGCTGTTCGACGTGGACCGCGACGTGGTCGCGAAGTACGTCGCCTGGTCGCAGACCGGGCAGCCCGGACAGATGGCTCGGGCCGCTCTCGAGACACTGAGACGAGGGGGGCGCATCTTTTTCACCGGCTGCGGCGCCACCGGGCGACTCAGCATCCAGCTCGATTCCATCTGGCGCGCCTTCTGGCAGGACCGGCGGGCGGGCGGGAACGCCGCGCCCTCTCCCGATGCGTGGGAAGACCGCACGCGAAGCGTGATGGCGGGCGGCGACTATGCGCTGATCAAATCGGTCGAAGGCTTCGAGGATTTCGCGCCTTTCGGCCGCAAGCAGATTGCAGACATGGGCCTCGTAGCGGGCGACGTGGTCTTCGCGATTACGGAGGGCGGAGAAACGTCCTTCGTGATCGGCACCGCCTGGCAGGGCGTCGAAACCGGTGCGCGCGTCTTCTTCGTCTACAACAACCCGGACGATGTTCTCCGCGACGTGCGGCGCAGCCGCGAGGTGCTGGACGATCCACGCATCGAGAAGATCAACCTGACCTCCGGTCCCATGGCGGTCACGGGCTCGACGCGGATGCAGGCGACGAGCATCGAGTTGCTGGCCATGCTGACCGTCCTCGAGGTGGTGCTGCGCGATCTCCTGGGCGCGAAGGGCCGGCTCGGCGCCGGGGTCGGGAGGGCCGAGGACGTGGTGGCCGAGATGAGGACCGCGATCGAAGAGGTTCACGCCGAACTCTCGAGCTCACGCGTCCTGCAGCCGCTCGCGCGGATCGCGGAGACGGAGGAGCGGGTCTACCGCGGCGGCGCACGGACGTCCTACTTTGCTCATTCGCTGGGCATCGACGTGCTCACAGACACGACCGAGCGCAGCCCCACGTTCTGCACGCCGTCGTTCAGGAAATGGGACGACACCGAGGCGTCCGAGTCGTGGGCCTTCCTCTTCACCCCGGAGGAGACGACCGAGGCGGCGTGGCCCGCCCTGCTGCGCCGCGCCCCGCAGACCATCGAATGGACCGAGGAGGACCTCCGCGCGCTCCTCGACGACGAGGCGGCGGCCCGGCAGGCGGTAGTCCTCCGCGATATCGGGCATCGCGACCTGATGCGGTTCCGCATCGGATTGGACGGCCTTGCATACAGGCCGATCCGAAAGGGCGACGCCATCACCCTCGTCGTGTCCGAGGCCGACTTGCTCCTGCTGGCCGCCCCCGGCGCGACCTTCGCGAGTTGCCTGATGACCGCGTCAGCACGCGGGGCGGACGGGATGCTGATCGCGGTCGGCCGGCGGGAAGCCATCGACGGCCTGGCCTCGTCGGCCGGGCGCCGGCTGGCCAGCCGGTTCGTGGCATTGA
Organism: Acidobacteriota bacterium; assembly: GCA_025363775.1. Taxonomy (GTDB): domain Bacteria; phylum Acidobacteriota; class Vicinamibacteria; order Vicinamibacterales; family Fen-181; genus FEN-299. Next base: position 29,780 of record JANYLG010000075.1, read on the forward strand.
CCGTTCCCGACACACCATTCCTGCTGAATCCGATGACCCGGGTCGGCGTGAAGATGCTGCTGAACGCGCTGTCCACCTGCACGATGGTGCGCCTGGGGCGGGTGCTGGGCAACCGGATGATCTGGGTGGTCCCGAGCAACCTGAAGCTGATCGACCGGTCCACGAGGTACGTCCGGGACCTGGCGAAGGTATCGTACGAGCAGGCGTGCCACATGCTGTTCGAGGTCATCGACTACGTCGAGCCTCGCCGCATCGCGGGAAAGGCCTATCCGCCGCCGGTCGGCGTGGCCACGATGCGCCTGCGCCATCAGATCGGATTGAAAGAGGCGGAGGCCAGGATTCTCGACGAGCTGTCGATCGCACCCGGCCCCTGAACTGAGAGCTCCCGGAAATCCGTCTGCCGTCGGCTGGCAGCTCCGGGTTGTCGGCTATTTTTTCACGAACTTCTTCACGAACTTCTTCACGAACTGCCCCACCAGCTGTTCCAGGTTCGGCGTGCCGATTTCCTGCAGCTGGTAGGTCACGCGCACCGTCGGCTTCTTGATCTTGACGATGCGGTTGAGGTCGATTGGCGTGCCGATGACGACGACATCGCATGGCACCTTGTTGATCGTCGCCTCGAGGTCTTTCACCTGTTCGGTGCCGTAGCCCATCGCGGGCAGCAGCATCCCGATTCCCGGGTACTTCTTGTACGTCTCGGTGATCGACCGCACGGTGTAGGGCCTCGGGTCCACCAGCTCGCTCGCGCCGTACTTCAGCGCGGCGACCACGCCGGCGCCGATCTTCATCTCGCCGTGCGTGAGCGTCGGCCCGTCCTCGACCACCAGCGCCCGCTTGCCGGTCAGCCGCTCCGGGTGGTCGATGAAGATGGGCGATACGGCATCGACCACCACCGCCTTCGCGTTCACCGTCCGGATGTTCGCCCGCAACTGGTCGACGGCCTTCGGATCGGCGCTGTCGATCTTGTTGATGATGACGATGTCCGCCATGCGGAGGTTGGCCTCGGCCGGGTAGTAGGACAGCTCGTTGCCGACGCGCAGCGGGTCGGCCACGACGATCGCCAGGTCGGGCTTGTAGAACGGCATGTCGTTGTTGCCGCCGTCCCACAGGATGACGTCCGCTTCGGCCTGAGCCTGCTCGAGGATGGCGCCGTAGTCCACGCCGGCGTAGATGATGATCCCCTCGACGATGTGCGGCTCGTACTCCTCCATCTCCTCGATGGTGCACTTGTGCTTCTCGAGGTCGGCCAGGCTCCCGTAGCGCTGCACCTTCTGCTTCTCGAGGTCGCCGTACGGCATCGGGTGGCGGATGGCGGCAACCTTCAGCCCGTGCTGCTGCAGCAGGTGCGCGACGCGGCGGCTGGTCTGGCTCTTGCCCGCTCCGGTGCGCACGGCGCAAACGGAGATCACCGGCTTCGTGCTCTGGATCATCGTCGGCTGCGCGCCGAGCAGCTTGAAGTGCGCCCCGGACGCATTGACGATCGAGCTCCGGCTCATCACGTAGTTGTAGCGCACGTCGCTGTAGGCGAAGACCACCTCTTCGACCTCGTGCTTGCGGATCAGCGATTCGAGCTGCGACTCGGCCACGATCGGGATCCCCTTCGGGTAGAGGCGGCCGGCGAGCGATGCCGGGTACTTCCGCCCGTCGATGTTCGGGATCTGGGTGGCGGTGAACGCCACGACGTCGTAGCGCTCGTTGTCGCGATAGACGGTGTTGAAATTGTGGAAGTCGCGCCCGGCGGCTCCCATGATGATGGTCTTGATCCGGTGCATGTAGTCCTCGCTGCCTTTGATGATTGATGGAGGGGTGATCCCTATTCTTCAATGACCTTCTTGATCCGCTCGACCGCCCAGTCGATCTCGTCCTTCGTGATGACGAGCGGCGGGGCGAACCTGATGACGTGCTCGTGGGTTTCCTTGCAGAGGATACCCTCTTCCTTCAGCCTTTCGCAGTAGGGGCGGGCCGCGCCGGTCATCTCGACGCCAATCCACAGCCCGAGGCCGCGCACCTGCTTCAGGCACGGGCTCGTGATCTCCTGCAGCCGTCCCAGGAAGTACAGCCCGAGTTCCGCCGACCGCTCCACCATCTTCTCGTCCACCAGCGCCCGCAGGGACGCCCGCGCGATCGCGCAGGCCAGCGGGTTGCCGCCGAAGGTGCTGCCGTGATCACCCGGCTTGAAGACGCCGAGCACCTCCTTGGACGACAGGACGGCGGACACCGGGTAGAAGCCGCCTGACAAGGCCTTGCCGATGATCACCATGTCGGGCTCGATGCCCTCGTGCATGTAGGTGAACAGCTTGCCGGTCCGCCCGAGCCCCGACTGGATCTCGTCGGCCAGCAACAGCACGTTGTTCCGGCGGCACGCGTCCCAGGCCTCGCGCAGGAAGCCGGCCTGAGGGATGACGATCCCCGCCTCCCCCTGGATCGGTTCGACGAGGAACGCGCAGGTGTTCGGCGTGATCGCCTCGATCAGCGCCTTCGCGTCGCCGTAGGGGATGATCGTGAAGCCCGGCGTGAACGGGCCGAAACCGTCGCGGTACTGTGCATCGGTCGAGAAGCTGACGAGGGTGATCGTGCGGCCGTGGAAGTTGTTCGAGCAGGCGATGATGTCCGCCTGGCCGTCTGGGATGCCCTTGACCGTGTAGCCCCATTTCCGCGCGGCCTTCACCGCGGTCTCGACCGCCTCGGCGCCGGAGTTCATCGGGAGCGCCACCTCGAAGCCGGTGAGGTCGTGCAGTTCCTTGTAGAGCAGCGGCAATTGGTCGTTGCGGAAGGCGCGCGAGGTCAACGTGACCTTACGCGCCTGGTCCAGCATCGCCTGCATGATCTTCGGATGGCAGTGTCCCTGGTTCACCGCCGAGTACGCCGCCAGGCAGTCCAGGTACTTCTTGCCATCCACGTCGTAGACCCACACCCCCTCGGCGCGTTCGATCACGACATCGAGCGGGTGGTAGTTGTGGGCGCCGTACTCGTCCTCGAGTCTGATGTAATCCTGCGTCTGCATCAGTCACTCCTCTCACTCGATCTCAACCACAAAGGCCACAAAGGACGGCCCCGCTCTCTACTGTTCGTCCCACAACATCGTCAGCAGCGCCATGCGGACGTACAGCCCGTTGGTCGCCTGGCGGAAGTACAGCGCCCGGGGGTCTTCGTCCACCGACTTGTCGATCTCGACCGTCCGCGGCAGCGGGTGCAGGATCAACGCATCCCGCTTCATCGTCTGGAGCACCGACGCGTTGATCGTGTAGCGGCCATGGCTGCCCAGGTCCGTCAGTCGCTCCGGGCGGATGCGCGTCTGATAGACGACGTCCACTTCGCGAAGCACCTTCGCCGTATCCTGTTCGAGGGCAAACCAGACGTCGTGCTCGTCGAGGTGCTCGAGGATGTCCGCCTTCATCTGCATCTCGGGCGGGCTGACGAAATAGATCTTCACCCGCTCGAACTTGCTGAGCAGGTAGGCGAGCGACCGCGCGGTCCGCCCACGGTCGAGCTCGCCGATGAACGCGATGCTCAGCCCTTCGATCGGCCGCTCCCGGAAGATCGTGTAGAGGTCGAGGAGTGCCTGCGTCGGGTGCTGCCCCCCGTTGCCGTCGCCGGCGTTGATCACCGGCACCTTCGACACCTGCGCCGCGCGCCTGGCCCCGCCCGCCTGGGTGTGGCGGATGACGATGACGTCCGAGTAGCCGCCGAGGATCCGGATCGTGTCTTCGAGCTGCTCGCCTTCGACCTCGGACGAGAAGAACCCGGCCTGCTCGGTGGAGAGCACGCGGCCGCCGAGGCGGTACATCGCCGCTTCGAACGAGAACCGGGTCCTGGTGGACGGCTGGTAGAACAGCGTCGCCATGATCCGGTTGTGATAGTCGTTGGTGCCGCCACGCGCGGCAATCTTCTCCATCTGTCGCGTGCGGCCGAACAGCTCCATCAGGAGCGGCACGGTGAACTGCTGCGACTCGACGACATGCTGTAGCTTCATAACAATCCGAAGGATTCGGGAGCCGGGATTCAGGTTCCTCCTGACTCCACTATTCTCGTACGATGTGTGTGCCCGCCTCGCCGTGCGCGGCCGCGCGGAGGTGCTCGTACGACGTGACGATCACCTCCTGGCCGCCGTTCTTCAGGAATCTCAGCGCCGATTCGACCTTGGGCCCCATGTTGCCGGGCGGGAATTGTCCCGCCGCGTAGTGGGCCTGCAGTTCCGACGCGGTCACCCGCGCGAGCGGCCGTTGCGTCGGCTTGCGGTAGTCCACGTAGACCCGGTCGGCGTCGGTGGAAATGATGAAGCAGTCGACGCCCAAGCGGGTTGCGAGCAGCGCGGAGACGCGGTCCTTGTCGATGACCGCTTCCACGCCCCTCAGGCCTTCCGGCGTTCGCACGACCGGGATGCCTCCGCCGCCAGCCGCAATGACGAGCACGCCCTGCGCGAGCAGCGTGCGGATCACCTGTTCCTCGACGACCTCGACCGGCTCGGGCGACGGCACCACGCGGCGGTACCCGCGCGCGGCATCCTCCACAACCTGCCACCCGAGCAGGCGAGCCCGCTCCTCGGCGTCGCCCCTCGAGTAGAACGGCCCGATCGGCTTGGTGGGGTGATGCATGGCCGGGTCGTCTGCGCTCACCACCGCCTGCGTGAGAACCGTGGCCACCCTCACCTGGAGCCGTGCGGCCTGCAGTTCGTTGTAAAGCGATTGCTGGAGGAGATACCCGATTTCCCCCTGCGTGGCGGCGTCGCAGACGTCCAGCGATTGCCCGTATACCTGGTCGGACGCGCGTTCGGACCGCAGGAGCGCGGCGCCCACCTGCGGCCCGTTCCCGTGCGTGAGCACGAGGCTGAAGCCGTCCTGGATCAGGCCGACGACCGCCCGGGCGGTGCGGCGGGTGTTGGCCAGCTGCTCGTCGATTGTGCCCTTCTCGCCGGCACGAATGAGCGAGTTGCCGCCGATGGCTATCAGTGCGGTCCGGGACATGTCTAGGACATCAGTTCGAGCATGATCGCCTTCTGCGCGTGGAGGCGGTTTTCCGCTTCCTGGAAGACGACCGAGCGCGGCGAGTCGATCACGCCCGCCGTCACTTCCTCCCCGCGATGCGCCGGCAGGCAGTGCATGAAGGACGCGTCCGCCGCGGCGTTTGCGAACATCGCCTCGTTCACCTGGTACGGCATGAACAGCTTCTTGCGCGCGTCGGCCTCCGCTTCCTGGCCCATGCTCGCCCACACGTCGGCGTAGATCACGTCGGCACCACGCACCCCTTCCACCGGGTCGTTCGTGATCACGCAGCTGCCGCCGGTGTTCGCCGCCTGCGCCGTCGCCCACGCGGTCGCGTCCCGCTTCGGCTCGTATCCGGGCGGCGTCACGATCGAGACGTGCGCGCCCAATAGCGCGCCGGCGAACATCAGCGAGTGCGCCACGTTGTTGCCGTCTCCCACGAACGCCAGCGTGATCCCGTCCAGGCGTCCCTTCACTTCCTTGATCGTCAGGAAGTCGGCCATCGCCTGGCAGGGATGGCTGTAGTCGGTCAGGCCGTTGATGATCGGGACCGAGGCTTCCTTGGCCATCTCCTCGACGATCTGGTGCGCGAAGGTGCGGATCATGATGCCCTGGACCATCCGCTCCAGGTTCTTCGCGACATCGTGGATCGACTCGCGCTTGCCGAGGCTGATCTCCGCGGGCGACAGGTACAACGAGAACCCTCCCAGTTGCTGGATGCCGACATCGAACGTCACGCGGGTGCGAAGCGACGGCTTCTCGAAGATCATCGCCAGCGTCTTGCCCTTCAGTGCGGTCGAGAACTCGGCGGGTCTCGCCTTGATCTCGGCGGCCAGCTCGAGCAGGTGGTGGACCTGGGTCGGCGTGAAGTCGCGGAGAGAGAGGAAGTCGTTGGCGAACATAGGCGCTCCATGAATTGGCAATGGCCTGAGATCTGGGCCAAGCTGGATGCGGGAACAGCTGAGCATTTCCGCGCGATCGATCGTACCGAGGTGTCGTTCCAACGAGTCCTCGACAACCTCCTGCACGCCGGTCGGCGCCGACCGTTGGTGATCCAGGCCTTGTTCGCACGCCTGCACGATGAGCCGCCTACGAACGTCGAACTTGCGGCATGGACCGTACGGTTGCAGGAATTACGCGCCGGCGGTGCGGCGATAGCGCGGATCCAGGTCTATACCACGGCTCGGGCCACCGCTGAATCCTGGGTTTCGCCGTTGACCCCAGCGGAAATCGATGCCATCGCGGAGCGACCCAGGGCCTGCGGATTCATCACTGAGGCTTTTTACGGTCCGGGATAAGTGACCTCGTCACGTAACTAGTTGCCTCCGACTCTCCTCGTCTCCTTGCGACTGAACGGGATGTAATTCATACTCCTGGTCATGCCCGGTCCCGCTTCGCTCACTCGCGTTCTGAGCGTGACCATCGGGGTCGCGATCAGCGCGGCGAGCGCTGCCGTGGCGATATTGGCACTAAGCGAAGTCGAGGATCGTCGACGTTTGCGCGATGTCAGCATGATGGC
>JANYLG010000105.1 GCA_025363775.1 Acidobacteriota bacterium
TCCTCGAGCAGGGGATCGATCCCTCGGAAGAGTCACTCGGGCCCGCGGTGATGATGCGACTATTGCTCGACCTGCCACGCGCCGGGACCGCGGGCGCAGAGGGCGGCGCCACAGGCGGCTACTTTCGGCCGATGGCCGAGCACACGTCGATGGCGGACGTGCTCTGGCGGACGGTGCGCGAGTTGCGCTACGCCGGGGTCCGTGCGAAAGAGCTGGAGGCACGGCCCTTCACGACTGCGCCCGAGAAACAGGCCGAACTCACCGCGCTCCTGGGAGCGTACGAATCTCACCTCGGCGGGCCTGAAGGCCCACCCTGCACCTTCCCCCGCGTCGCCGATATGCCGATGGTGTTCGAGGAGGCCGGCAGGCATCCGGGCTGGTGTCCGATTGCGGCCACAGACATCGTCATCGAGCTGCCCGACGCGATGTGGACGCCGCTGGTCCGCCGGTTCCTGGACTCGCTGCCGGGTCGGCGGGTTCGTGCCCATGCGCCCTTCCTGCCCGAGGTCCCTATCCCGTCCCGGGCCGACACGCTTGCCGCGCCCGTCGAGCGTGTGGATCTCGTCGTGACTGCCGATGCTGGGCGGTTGCGCTTCCTTCAATCGCCTGCCAGTGCCGGCCCGGCCCACGGCGACGGGACGCTGGACATCTTCCATGCGGGCGGCCGCGACGCCGAGGTAGACGAGGTGTTCCGCCGAGTCCTGGCGAGCGGCTCGCCGCTGGATCAGGTTGAATTGGTGTGCGCGTCGGAGGCGTATCCGTTGCTGGTCTGGGAGAAGGCGACGCTGCTCGACTGGGGCGTGACGCTGTCGGCCGGCATCCCCGCCACGATGACGCGCCCGGGCCGTCTGCTCCTGCGCTTCTGTGACTGGGCGGCCAACGACTTCGTGGCGAGCGACCTGCGTCGCCTGCTGCAGTCTGGCGACTGCGCGCCGCGGGCCTTTGAGAATGCGGATGCCGGCCTCTCTTCGGGCCAGGCGGCGCGGCTGCTGCTGAAGGCGGAGGCCAGCTGGGGTCGCGGAACCTACACACCCGCGCTGACACGACTGGTTGAGAAATACGAACGCCGAGCGAGCGATGCCGAACTGAGTGATGAAGACCGCGCGTGGAACGTGCGGAAAGCCGCTCAGAGCACCACGCTACGCCGGTGGGTCGAGGGCCTGCTCTCCAGCGTGCCGAAGCCCGACGACGCCGGTGCGGGCATCGTGCCGCTCACGGCGCTCGTCGAGAGCGCGGCCGCCTTCCTCGAGGCGAACGCTGGAAGAGCCAACGCGCTCGACGCGATGGCCTACATTGGGGTCGGCGATGCGCTCGCGGACCTTCAAGCCCTGGGCGACCATCGTTGCGATCTGGCGACCGGCCTCAGGTTTCTGCGCGAGCGTGTCACCTCGCTCACGGTAGGCCGCGACCGGCCTCGCCCGGGTCGCCTGCACGTGTCCACGCTGGCCGCGGCCGGCTTCGACGGCCGTCGCCTGGTCTTCATCGTCGGTCTCCAAGAGGGCAGGGTGTTTCCGGCGGCGATCGAGGATCCCGTGCTGCTCGACGACGAGCGGGCCGCCATCAGTCCCCGGCTTCGCACGTCTGCGCAGCGGCAGGACGAAGCCGTCTTCGCCGCCCTGTCTCGACTGGCCGCGATCGGCGCCTCGGCCGAGCGCGTGTGCCTCAGTTTCTCGTGCCGCGACACGCGCGACTTCCGCGAGACGTTCCCGTCGTGGATCGTCCTGCAGGCGTTCCGGTTGCTGAAAGGGGACCCTGCACTCAACTACGAGGACCTCGGCGAGTGGCTCGGCGAGCCGGTCTCGGCCGTCCCGGGGACCGCCGGACAGGCGGTGAGCGACGCAGGGTGGTGGCTGGCGCACACGAAGGCCACAAGCACCGCGCGCGATGCGATCCTGCGGACGTACCCCGCGCTCCAACGCGGGATCGACGCCGAGGAGCAGAGGGCGTCCGACGCGTTCACCGAGTACGACGGCTACGTCGCCGTCGCGGGTCCGGAGCTCGACCCGAGTCGCACGCAACGTCCGGTCTCCGCCACCGGGCTCGAGAACGCGGCGAAGTGCCCGCTTCGCTACTTCATGGAACAGGGCCTTGGCATCAAGGCGATCGAGGAAGGGCAACCTGACGAGGAGGCCTGGCTCGATCCGGCGACGAAGGGAACCGAACTGCACGCGCTGTTCGCGCGCATCATGCGGGCCGTCCGCGCCGAGAAGCGAAAGCCCAATCTGAAGGTGGACCGGAGGCGCTTGCGCACGTGGGGCCAGGAACGGCTGGAGGAGATCCACACGGAGATGCCGCCGCCTTCAGACGAGGTCTTCGCCCGCGAGTCGAGGGACTTCCTCGACGACCTCGACGCCTTCATCGAAGCCGAGTGCGAAGGGCTCCATGGGACGGAACCGCTCGGCGTCGAGGTGTCGTTTGGATTTCCGCTGGACGAGGACGAGGAGGAACCGCTGGCGAGCGCGGACCCGGCGGTTATCAACCTGGGCGACCAGCGGCGGATCGTGCTACATGGGCGCATCGACCGCATCAACCGTGTCGGGCCAGACGAATACGAAGTGGCCGACTATAAGACGGGTGGCTACTGGCGCGACGCGTGGGACGGGGAGTTCGCCGGGGGCACGCGGCTGCAGCATGCGCTCTACGGCGTGGCGGCGGCGGCCCTCTTGAAGGCCCGGGATCCGAAGGCGCGCGTCGTCCGCGGCGTCTACCTGTTTCCCGCGGTGAAGGGGTACCGGCATAGGAAAGTGATTGCCGCGCCGTCGAAGGTGAAGCTGGTCAGCGTGCTGCGCGACCTGACCGATGTCATCGGCAGTGGCGCGTTCGTGTCGGCCGACGGCGAGGAAGCGTGCAAGTGGTGCGAGTTCGGGGTCGCCTGTCATGCGCAGGACGTCAGTCGCGCCAAGCGCATGGTCGATGGCGATTCCAGCGCGGCGCTCGAGTCATTCCGTCGCCTGAGAGGCAACCCATGAGCAAGCGGCGCAAGACGCCCCTCGATCAACCGGTGCGCGACCGCCTAGTCTCCGACTTCAACACGAACTTCCTGGTCGAAGCCGGTGCCGGGTCGGGCAAGACGCACAGCCTCGCCACGCGCATGGCGGCTGGCATCGCGGCTGGTGCCTACGCCGTCGAGCACCTGGCCGTCGTCACCTTCACCCGAAAAGCGGCCGCGGAACTGCGTGGTCGGTTCCAGCTGGCGGTGGAAGATCGGCTGAACACGAAGCCGGTCGCTGCCGATCGGCTACGGCTCGAGACGGCGCTCGCGGGCATGGAGCGGCTGTTTGCCGGGACCATCCACGCCTTCTGTGCGCACCTGCTCCGGGAGCGGCCGGTCGAAGCTCGGATGGCGCCCGGGTTCGAGGAGCTGAGTGACATTGACAACCTCCAGCGGCAGCAACAGGCCTGGCGCGACTTCGTTGCGGAAGCGCGAGCCCGGGGCCTGCAGCCGATGCTCGACCTGCTCGACGCTGGGATCCAGCCCGGGGATCTCTACGCCGCGTTCGCCATCGTGTGCGAACACGAGGATGTTGAGTTCGAGATGGGGTCCGGCGACGCACCGGACCCGAAGCCGGTCTGGACGGCCGTTGACCAGTTCTGGGTCGCGTTGAAGGCGCTGAGGCCGCCTGAGTGTCACGAGGCCACCACCTGTCCGGTCCAGCAGCGGTTCGACGAGCTGGAGGGCCGGCTTCGCATGGCCCGTCGGGAGCGGCTGGCGTCGCTCGCGAGCTTCCTCAAGGCCTGGGGAAGGCCGAAGGTCACGCAGAAGTTCTGGGGCAAGGAGGTGGGCCGGGATACTGCGATTGGCAAGCAGGTCGCGCGGCTCGTGGAGGCGTTCCAGGCAGGCGTCATCGAGCCGTTCTGGCTGCAATGGTGGGCCTATGTCCACCGGTTGGCGATGGGGGTGTTGATCGAGGCGCGGGACTTCTATGCGAGGGAGCGCCGCCGTCAGAACGTCGTCAACTACGTGGATCTGCTGAGGGTGACCGCCGACCTGCTGCGATCGCAGCCCACGGTGCGCCGCGCACTCCAGAAGAAGTATCAGCGCCTGTTCATCGACGAGTTCCAGGACACGGATCCGATCCAGGCGGAGATCTTCCTTATGCTCGCGGCGGACGAAGTTGGTGAGATTTCGGCGATCGATCCGTTCACGGTTCTGCTGCGTCCGGGCGCGCTGTTTGTGGTCGGCGATCCGAAGCAGTCCATCTTCCGTTTCCGCCGGGCCGACATCGACATCTACAACCGTGTGGCCGAGCGCATCAAGGCGACCGGCGGCGAGACCCTCGCGCTGACGGCAAACTTCCGCTCGCTGCCGAAGGTGTGCGAACTCGCGAACACCGTCTTCCCGCCGCTCTTTGCGGGGTGGGGCTTCCCGTACTCGCCGCAGTTCGAGAGGCTTGATCCGGTGCGCGCTGAGTCAGAGTGCCCGGCCGGACCGCGTGTGGCGACGCTCTCGATGCCGGACGCCGCCAAGGGCACCGAGCCTGCGGAAGCGGAGGCCAGGCGAGTCGCTGCCTACGTCCAGGCTGAGGTCGCGAGCCGGCGCCGCACCTTTGGGGACTTCCTCGTGCTGACCAGGCAGAAACCTCGCCTCAGGATCTTCGCGGAGGCGTTCGACGCTCTAGAGATTCCCGTTGACGTCAGCGGCGCGGGCCTGTTCTGCAAGTCGGCCGAGGTCCGCGCGTTGGCCCTGCTCCTCAGTGCTCTGGCAGACCCGCTCGACTCCGTCTCCCTCGTCGGCGTGTTGCGGGGTCCGTTCTTCGGCCTCAGCGATCCCGAGTTGTTCCAGTTCCGACAGGCCGGCGGGCGCTTCGAGCTGACGACGCCACTACCGGAAGCGGACGACGCGATCCAGGCGACGGCGCTCGATGCGCGCTACGGACCCGCTCTTCCAGCCATGCGCCAGTTGCGGGTGATGTGGCGCAGCACACGCACGTTGCCACTGGCGGCGGCCGTCGCGCGCATGCTCGAGGAGACCGGCTGGCTGGCGTTGGCGGCGACCACGCCTGGCGGTGCGCGTGCCGGACACCTGCTGCAAGCGATCGATCGGGTGCGGGCGGTCGTGGAGGAGGGAGGAGGCCTGGCCGAAGCCTCGGAGGCTCTCAATGAAGAAGAGGAGTCGAGCGAGTCCGAGGCGATGCCCCTGGAGCCGGGCCGGCGTGATGTCGTGCGCCTGATGAACCTTCACAAGGCCAAGGGGCTCGAGGCACCCGTCGTGTTCCTGGCGGATGCCACGCACGCATTCGAGTTCCCGGAGGCGGTGCGAATCACGCGCGATGGCGGCATCGCGCGGGGCCACCTCAAGATCGTGCGCAAGGGCGACAAGCCGTGGCTTCAGACGACGCTGGGCCAGCCAGCCGACTGGGCGGCGCACGAGGAAGAGGAGACGAAGTACCGGGACGCCGAGCGGTTGCGACTTCTCTACGTCGCGGGGACGCGCGCGAAGGAACTGCTGGTCGTCTGCCGGTCGGAAAAGGCGGCAAAGAACGAGGCGTGGGGCGAATTCGAGGGATTCCTCGCCGGCGTTCCTGGACTTGCGGTGCCCACGCCGAAGGCCATGGTGAAGAAGGCCAAGGTCGACCTGTCAGCGAAGGCGCAAGCTGCTGCCGACGCCGCGCGCAGCGAAAGTAGAGACCGTGTGCGCCAGCCCTCGTGGGCGGTGACCACGGTGACGGGTGAGAAGACACGGCTCGCTGCGGCCGAGCGAGCGAGGGAATCCGCGCAGGAAGGCGCCGCTGGCGCGGTGACGGAAGCGGCGGAGACGCCGGGGCATCGCGCGGACGCGGGTGTCGCGTGGGGATCCTTCATTCACGCCCTGCTGGAGCACGCCATGCGGCACGACCACTCCACGCGCGCCGACTTGGATCGTCTCGCGCAGTGGCTGACTGTGGAGACGCCGGACCTGAGGCCGTTCATCCCCGAGGCGCTCGATCTTGTCGAGTCCGTCTCGAAGGCGCCGTTTTGGCAGGAGGCTCGCGCCGGCGCCGACGTGCATGCCGAGGTGCCGTTTGCCGTCCGCCTCGCGCCGACCAGTGACGCGCCAGCCACCATCCTCCACGGCGTCGTTGATCTTGTCTACCGCACGAGCGATGGCTGGCGCATCATCGACTACAAGACCGACCAGGCGGCCGCAGACGAAGGGGTCCTGCTGGAACGGTATCGTGTCCAGCTGGCCCAGTATGGATCCGCCTGGGAGCGCGTCAGCGACGATACGGTCGTCTCGACCGGCCTCGTGGCCCTGAGAACGATGCGGACGATCTGGAAGGCGTGAGCGATGAGTCTTGAGGACGTTCGGGCCCTCGCGACCGTGCCGGACAAGGAGCTGGTTCCTCCGCCTGAGCTGTTCTGGCATAAGAGCCTGCTGCACGGCCAGGCTCACGTGGCGCGTGTGCTCGTGCATGCGTTTCGGCTTGTCGAGGCCACCGGGTTCATCCGCGAGATGCCCCGACTCTGGGCCGCCGTCTACCTGCACGACATCGCGCGCCGTCACGACGGGAGAAGTGCGCGGCACGGGGCCGATGCCTGGGCGCGGCTGGCCGACCTGCCGGACGTCCGGGCCCTGTTCGCGCGCGGCGGCGTGCGCGACGAAGACTATCCGGCGATCCAGGCCGCGGTCACCTGTCACTCGGCCGGCGAGCCAGAGCCCACTGATTCGTTCTGGCAACTGACCGCCTTGCTGAAAGACGCCGACGGCCTGGACCGAGTGCGCCTCGGCGATCTCGATCCCGCCCGCCTGCGACATCCCGAGGCGCGCGAGATGGTGCGCTTTGCGGAACGGCTCTATCGGGAGACGGACGGCCGGATTCCGCCGTCGCGTGACTACTTCGCACGGCTGTGGCCGAAAGTCGTCCGGATCCTGGATACCCCGACTCCCGAGTGACGCCGCGGACTCAGTCGCCGTCCCGCTGTGACCTGCCCTGTCATGCCGGGCGCCTACCATGGGTCACATATGAAGGTCTTCTATTCCGATGTATTTGTGGCGGCCGGGGAGGAATTCGACACGACCCGAAAGGCCGCCTGGATCGCGGAGTCGCTTGGCGCCCGCGCGATTGCAGGCACTGAACTCGTGGAGCCTGCGCCCCTCGTCGCAGCGCAGCTCGAGGTCGTGCACGCGCCCGCCTACGTCCGAGCCGTGCAGACGGGTGAGCCACGCTCCCTCGCCGAGTCCAACGGCTTTCGCTGGGACGCGGGCCTCTGGACGGCGGTCTGCGCCTCGAACGGTGGCGTCGTCGAAGCGGCGCTTCACGCCGCCAAGACCGGCTCGCACGCCGGCGCGCTCTCGTCGGGATTGCACCATGCGCGCCACGCCACCGGCGGCGGATTCTGCACGTTCAATGGGATCGCGCTCGCGGTGCGCACCGTGATGGGGCTCGAACGCGAGCATTCGAGGCGGATCCTCATTCTCGACCTCGACGCCCACTGCGGCGGCGGCACGTACAGTCTCGTCCGCGATATCCCTGGTGTCGTCCAGGCGGACATCTCGGTGTGCAAGACCGACTTCTACCAGCCGGGCTCAGGGAGCAGCTCGACGCTCGAGATCATCGCCCTGGCGGCGGACTACCTGCCCACCCTGGCCGCGCGGCTCGACGCTTTGGCGGGTGAGCCGTTCGATCTGCTCATCTACAACGCCGGCATGGACCCACACGAAGACTCGGCGATCGGCGGTCTCAAGGGAATCACGACTGCCGTGATCGCAGAACGCGAACGTCTGGTGTTCGACTGGGCGCAGCGCAACCACGTCGGCGTGGCGTTCACGCTGGCGGGCGGCTACACCGGCGGTCGTCTCGATCAGGCGGGCCTGGTGCAGTTGCACCGGCTGACGATTGGTGCGGCGATTCAACGAGATTGAGCCTTGGCGCAGCACCCAGCACCGCCCGCAACTCTGGCTGCCGGGCTGGGAACGAGCATGCTCCCGAGACAAGGCGTGTGATTTCTCCGCCTTCTTGGCCCACGCGGCCAGGGAGCGAGGAACGCCTCGTGTCAGTCAAAGAACTTCTCGCACGCATTGCAGAAGTACCTGCCTGGTGGCGGACCGTTCGGAATCAGCCTGAACTTCGTGGTGGCGCCAGCGATGGAGATCGTGCGCCCGACGATGCCGCACCCCACCGTTGCCGTGTCACTTGACCCACAGCGACTGCAGGCCGGCACGGTGGCCTCCTCGAAGAAGCGGATGGTCTCTCGGATCCCCGGATGCTGCTTCTCCATCTGATTCAATGTCTTCTCATCGGTCGTCAGCATCATTTCGCTCCCTGTGTCCGAGCGAGGTATTCGGGTCGCGGCGGCTCACGGGATGGACTCAGTCTCCCGGTCCCATCACCGCCGACCTTTCGCGACATGAACGCACGCGTTGTGCGGCCGATATCCCGCTGCCTCGGCTTCCTGACGACTGGCAAACACCCGCGTGCAGTTGCGGCAGTTGTAGTCCGGGCAGCTGGGGGCGTGGTAGACGTGGCTCGAGACGTTCCCGTGGTACGGACCGCTTGCCGGCGCAGCCGTCGGCACTGCGGGCATCGGCGGCGCCGGGTCGCCGCGCGAATGTTCCCTTCGGTACTGCCACGGTGGTAGGGCCGTTCGATCGGCCCAGAGTCCCAGGTGCTGTTGTCTCGCCTGTTGTTCGAGTGAGGCGAGTTGACGGTCGGCAGAGTATTGAGTGTAGTGCCACGCCAATCCTGCCTTGACCATCTCCACGCTGAGATCGTGTCCAGCGACGATCACGCGGGCCACCAGGCGACCATAGCCGTCGCGGTCGTGGACGTGAACCGTCGCCGGCTGGGAGAATGCCAGGACGCGCAAGCGCTGCCGCGCCTGACCACCGAACGCCTGCCCGGCCTCAGGTGCGTCGATGCCCTCGAGGCGGATAATCTCCGTCCTCCCGTTCGCCGTGACACTGAGCGTGTCGCCATCCGCCACGTGCGTCACGGTGCCTGCGAAGCTCGCGAGGCTCTGAGCACTTGCTGGTGCCGGGGTTGCCAGGCACGCGAGCCCGAGGAGAACCAGGAGGAGATTCATGCGGTTAGAACCATCCGGACCGACAGTATCCGTGCGGGGTATGACAGGGTAGGTCCAGCGTCACGGACAGCGACAGTCCTCAGTGAACAAGAGCGTCGGCTCGCGCCCAGTCGTTGAGGTGCGCGACGATGCCTCAGCATACGCTCGACCTGCTACACTGACCTCACCAGAAGCGCACGCCATCGCCCAAGGAGACAACGGCGATGAGCGTGACAGTTCGACCCTATCGACGCGGCGGCTGGGAGGTGGACATCGTCTGGCGGTCGCCAGACGGCCGCCTGCGACGCGAACGCAAGCGCGTCACGGTGGACTCGAAGTCCGCCGCCCGCAGGTGGGGCGAGGCCCGGGAGCGCGAGCTCCTGGTGCACGGCCCCGCCACCAAGCTCAAGGAGGTGCCGACCTTCAGTGTGTTCTGGCCGAGGTTCCTCGATGGCTATCCCCGGGCAAATCGACAGGGACCGCAGGGTGGTTCAGGAGGGTGCATCCTCAGAAGTGCCGCTTCGCGAACGAGCGGCCTGAGCCGGACTTGAGGTACT
>JANYLG010000121.1 GCA_025363775.1 Acidobacteriota bacterium
GTATCGGCAACCCGAGGAGGCGTCTGTGCTGGATTGCACAGGCTGCACTCGCGGCCGAGGTGCCTCTACCGTTTCAGCGCCGCCATGACGCGCTCGGGCGTCATGGGCATCCGGTCGAGGCGGGCGCCCACCGCGTCGAAAATCGCGTTGGCCACCGCGGCGCCGAGCGGCACGATCGCCGGCTCTCCGCCTCCCTGGGCCGGGATCTCCGGCGCGTCGACGACAACGGCTTCGATCGTCGGCAGCGACGAGAAGCGCGGCAGTTCGTAGGTGCCGAAGTTGCGCTCCAACACCTCGCCGCCCTTGAAGTGCACCTCCTCGCTCAGCGTATAGCCGAGGCCCATCGTGATGCACCCCTCGATCTGCTGCAGCACGCCCTCGGGGTTGACCACGACGCCCATCTCCTGGGCGCAGACGACGCGCTTCACCTGCACCTTGCCGGTGCCCTTGTCGACGGCCGCCTGCACCATCAGCGCGACGTAGGTGCCCGCGTCGATGCCCAGCGCCACGCCCACGCCGCGCCCGCTCGGCCCCGGCTTCGGCGTCCAGCCGAACTTTTTCACGGCCGCGTTCACCACCCGGATCATCCGCGGGTCGGTAAGGTTCTTCAACCTGAACTCCACCGGATCGACACCGGCTTTTGCCGCCAGCACGTCGATGTGCGATTCGCGTCCGAACGCGTTGCTGCTCGCCCCTGGCGCCCGCCACGGCCCCACGGCGAAGGGGTGGAGACTTCCGGAGTTACCGCCCCACCCACCCGTCCACGCCGTGCGGTGATTCGGGATGTTGTAGAAGTGGGCCGCGCCGCGCTCGCCCGCGCAGTAGACCTTGTAGTCCCACAGCGCAATGGCCTTCGAGGCGTTCACGCCCGCCCGGATCCGGATGAGGGACGCGGGACGGAACGTGTCGTAGAAGAACTCCTCCTCGCGACTGAAGATGACGCGCACTGGCTTTCCGGTCAGCGCCGCCAGGCGCGCCGCCTCGATGGCCTGGCGAGACGCCGACTTGCCGCCGAACCCTCCGCCCACGTAGGGCGTGATTACGCGGACCTTCTCGGCGGGCAGCCTCAGCGCCTGCATCAGCTGGTTCTTCACCGAGAACGGCGTCTGCGTGCCCGCCCACACCGTGACCTTGCCATTTTCGACGGCGGCCACCGCCGAGTGCGGCTCAATCGGCGCGTGCGCGACGTAGCTGTCGTAGTAGGTCCCTTCCACGACCTCGGTGACGATCTTCTCGCCCTCGGCGAGGCTCCCGCCCTCGACCGCAGTCGTGGCCGGCCCGGCCGTCTTCAGGAAGTGGTCGAACATCGTGTGGTCGTCGAACGGCGGATCGTGGCGTGTCCAGTCCGCCTTCACGAGCGCCAACGCCTTGTCGGCCTCGTCACGATGCTCGTGGAGCACGGCGATCAGATCGCCGTCGCGCATCACCTTCACGCCCGGCACCTTCTCCGCGGCCGACGTATCCACCTGTCCGAGCGTCGCGCCGTGCGCCGGCGGCCGCAGGATGCGCGCGTGCAGTGCGCCGCCAGGAGGCACGATGTCGCCGGCGTATTTCGCCTTGCCGGTCACCTTGTCGCCCCCGTCACGCCGACGCGCCGACGTGCCAATGACAGTGAACGCCTTGACCGGCTTCAGCGGCGCCTTGCCTTCCAGCTTGCGCTCGATGCGCTTGCCCTCGGTCAGCTGGCCGTAGGTCACGGTCTTCTTCGGATCGGCGGTATCGCTGACCACGCCCGCCTTGACCGTGAGCCGCTCGACCGGCGCCGCCAGGCGCTCAGCGGCGAGTTGCAGGAGGGTGGCTCGCGCATCTGCAGCCGCCTGGCGCAGCACCGGGCCGAACTGGCGCATGCTGAGTGATCCAAACGTGCCCATGTCCCACGGGCACAGGTCCGTATCGCCCATGACGATGTCCACCGACGCGAGCGGGACGTCGAGGTCTTCGGCGAGCAACTGCGGCAGCGAGGTCATCGTCCCCTGCCCCTGCTCGATTTTCCCGACGAAACACGTGACTCTCCCGTCGGTGCCGACGTGCAGGTAGGCGTTGACGTCGGTGGGGTAACCCTGGCGCCCCGTCGGCAGCCGCGCCGTTTCCTGGCTGGCGCCCGCCGGATCGATGGCGAACAGCACGAGCAGGCCAGTGGCGGTCAGCTTGACGAAATCGCGACGGTCCACAGGGAACGACGTCGGACCATCCACGACGAGTTCCTGATCACGATCGAAGTCGTGGGCCTCGGTCTTCATCGCACGCCCCCTTTCATCGCGGTCGCCGCGGTCTCTACCGCCTCGAGAATGCGGACGTGGGCCCCGCAGCGGCACAAGTGAGAGTCCAGTTCCTTGACGATGTCCGCGCGGGTCGCTTTCGGGTGCTTCAGCAGCATCGCGTAGGCGCCCATGATCATGCCGGGCGTGCAGTAGCCGCACTGGTAGGCGAGGTGCTCGACAAAGGCTTCCTGGATCGGATGGAGGCGATCGCCTTTGGCCAGGCCCTCGATCGTCAGCACCTGTTTGCCTTCGACGTCGCCGATCAGTGTCGCGCAGGACCGTACCGCCTCGTTGTTCACGATCACGGTGCACGCACCACACACCGCCTCGCCACAGCCGAACTTGGTGCCGGTGAGGCCAAGGTCATCTCTGAGGACCCAGAGCAGCGGTCGAGTCTCGTCCACGGCCAAGCGCGTCGGCTTGCCGTTCAGCGTGAAGGATACGGCTCGCATGATGTGTTCTCCAGAAAGGCCGGCATTGTCGCCGGTCAGGTTCGGCACGCCCGACTTCCGGGCCGCGAAGCGACCGCGACGGGCCGAGTGATGCGTGGATGCAGTGTTGAGCCGACCGGGTGAATTGTCAACTTCCGCTGGGTCGGGTGGTTCCTGGGTTGGGTGGTTCCTGGGTTGGTGGTTCCCGGGTCGGGTGGCCGGGGCGGATGTGCCGGTAGGGGTGGTTTCAAACCCGCCCGACGGCTTGGGCGGTTTTGGGGAATAATCAGAAGAGAAATCGGCGGAAGAGACCAACGATGAATATCCTCGTTCTATTCGCAGCAGGTACCGCGCTCTTCGTTCTTGCCAGTCGGTTCTACGGCCGGCTCATCGCCCGAAGCCTGGGTGTGGACCCGGAGACACCCACGCCAGCGATCGTTCGTAACGATGGTCGCGATTACGTCCCGACGAGGATCCACGTCCTCTTTGCCCACCATTTCTCGGCTATTGCCGGCGCCGGCCCGATCCTCGGTCCGACCATCGCCATCCTCTACGGCTACGGACCTGTCTGGCTCTGGATCGTCCTGGGCTCCATCTTCATCGGTGCCGTGCACGATTTCACGGCCATTTTCGTGAGCATCAGGGAGGGCGGCCAGTCGATGGCCGAGGTGGCGCGCACGACGCTCGGCAAGATGAGCTTCGCGATGTTCATCCTCTTCACCATTGTGATGCTCGTCCTCGTGACGTCCAACTTCCTGGCCGCCACGTCCATCTCCCTGACCTCGATGTGGCCCGTTGAGAAGCTCGGCCTCGCCGAAGGGCAGTCGTTCCTGAAGGTCGTGACGAAGAACGGGCAGAGACTCGGCGTGATCGGCGGCATCGCGTCCACCTCGGTCGTCGTCATCACGCTTCTGGCGCCGGCCCTCGGCTACCTCATCCACGTGCGACGGATCAAGACAGTCCTTGCCTACGCCCTCGCCACGCTCATCTGCGTGGGCTCGGTGGTGGCGGGCAGCTACGCGCCAATAACCCTCCAGCCCCACGTCTGGATGGTGGTGCTCTCCGTCTACGTCATGCTGGCAGCAGTACTCCCGGTCTGGGTCATCCTCCAGCCCCGGGACTTCATCAACGTGCAGATCCTCTACGCCGGGCTGGGCCTGCTCGCCGCCGGCGTCATCGTCGGAGGGCTGCGAGGCGACACCATGCAGATTCCGGCGTCCAACCTGGCCGAGGGGACGGTCCGGCTGGGGCACATCTGGCCGCTCCTGTTCATCACCGTCGCGTGCGGCGCAATCTCGGGCTTCCATGCCCTGGTGGCGGGAGGCACGACGGCCAAGCAGCTCGACACCGAGGCCAATGCCAAGCGCATCGGGTACGACGGGATGCTGCTCGAGGGCGTGCTCGCGCTGCTCGTCATGCTCGCGCTCGGATCGAGCCTGCCGTTTGGCGACTACCTGCAGATTGTCTGGCCGACAGCCGAACAGGCGCGTCTCTCGCCGTCCAACCCCATCCTGGCGTTCTCGCTGGCCGTCGGACAGCTCCTCGACCGTACGCTCCACGTCCCGCGGGCGCTGGCAACGGTCTTCGGCATCCTCCTGGTCGAAGGATTTGTCATCACCACGCTCGACGCAGCCGTGCGCCTCAACCGCTACCTGTTCGAGGAATTGTGGCGAATCATGTTCAGTGGACACGAACGCGTGCCGCGCGTGATGCGACACCCGTACTTCAACTCGGGGCTGGCCGTGCTACTCATGGGGTCGCTCGCCTTCACCAACTCGTTCAACGCGCTCTGGCCGCTCTTTGGCAGCAGCAACCAACTGCTCGCCGCGCTGACGCTCTTCGTGGTCTCGGCGTGGTTGATCTCCCATGGGAAGAAAGCCATCTTCACCCTCGTCCCGGCGGTCTTCATCCTGGTGACCACCGTCGCCTCGCTATGGCTCCTGCTGAAGAAGTACGTTGGGGAGGACAACTTCCTCCTGACTGGGGCCACCGTCGTCCTGATCCTGCTGGCGGTGTCGATGGTGGTTCTGACCGTCCAGAAGCTGCCTGCGCTCCTCCGCGGCAGGAGCGCGCAGGGCGGGGACGCCACCGGTCAGGCGTGAGCGTGTGGGCGGTCAACGTAGCCTGGTCGCCACCACGTTGGTGCCGGCGGCCCACCACACGCCCCCGACATCCCAGTACATCGCCCGCTCGACAACGATGTCGGCGACCTGCCCGTTGACGTCGAGGCTCTGGACCAGCGCGCCGAACCGCTTGCCCACGGCTTGGCTGCCAAACAGCGAACTCGGCCCTGACCCGGTCCAGACCGTGCTCCGGCTGTTCGCTGAGAGGTCCACATCGGTCGAGGCGCTGGTGCCGTCTTCGAAGAGCAGCGTGACGCGCGCCCTCCCCGCATAGGCCGACAAGTTCGCCACCAGGATGAACGTCTGGGTGTTCCGCGCACCTCCCTGCTCGCCGTCGGCCACCGCCCAGACAGTGCCCGTCGCAGTCGATCCGCCGGAGCAATGCGCCTCGTACCAACTGGTCCACCCCGGGCTGGGCCACCACATCGCCCGCTCCACGATCACCGGCACGCCGTTGGTGGAGTGGACGCGCGTCGAGACCGAGGCCCACTCCAGGCTCACGCCGTCGGCCCCCTGGCCGTTCACCCAGATCGTCTGTCGGCTGTTGGGAGCCACCTGGTACGGCCTTGTCAGCGTGACGCCGCCAGCCAGCAGGTACGTGACGTCGAGGTCCGCCGCCGCGCCGTTCGGGTTCAAGATCAACAGGTACATGTCGAAAACCGGCCCGGTGGCGCCCTCGGCCAGGAACCAGTCCAGCGAGGGTGCCGTGGCGCCGGCCGCGTCGTGCCCGGCGCCGAACTGCTTGCCCTGGGTGTTCAAGTACATCGCACGCTCGACGATGATCGGCAGCGTGGGGTCGGTGGACGACACGATGGCCGAGAGGTCGGTCGACATCAGCGCGGGACCCTGCTCGTTGACCCAGATCGTGCGGCGCGCGAGGGCGTTCACCCGATACGTCAGGACAATCGGCGGTTGCTGCAACGGGCGCAGGTACGTGATCTGGACATCAACCGGCGAGGCGTTCGGGTTCGCGATCAGGTAGTACAGGCTGAAACCGACGGGGGTGCCGTTCTGCGTGCCGAGTTGCCGTGTCGATCCCTCGGCGAAGTACCAGGTCTGGGCCGGAGCGTCGATCGACGTCTCGGCGTGCGCCCCATAGCCCGTCGCATCCCAGCTCATGGTGCGATCGGTGACCACGGGGACGTCCGACTCGACGATCGTGGAGAAGCCCGGCGCCGGCGTGAGGCCCGGCACGTCCTTCGCGTTCACCGTCCTACGCGCGAGGGAGGGAACGTCCAGGGAGGAGACCACGTTGACGCCATCGTCGCGCAGGAAGCGCAGCGTAACGTGCGCGGGCGCTGCCCCGGTGTTGACGATGGCGAAGTAGCAATCGAAGAACGCGGTGGCCGCACCCTCGGCGAAGTACCGACGGTACACCGGGTTCGACTGGAAGTTCGCGCCCACCGACTTCGACGTGTCCATCGTGACCACGCACGGCCCCATCCCCGTGCAGGCCCCGGTCCAGCCGGTGAGAATCGATCCCGCCGCCGCCGTGGCCGAGAGCGTCACCACGGTGCCGGAGAGATAGGGCGCGGCGCACGCGGTTCCGCACGCGATGCCCGCCGGTGCACTGGCCACCACGCCGCCGCCGTTGCCCGACGTGCCCACGCTGAGCGTGAACGTCGCGCGGGCGAAAATGATGTCGTCCACCCACCCGGCGTCGCTGCCCATCAGCGTCGTCGCGTCCTTCGAGTACTCCCATCGGACCGTGTGGGCGCCGGCGGGGATCGTCAGCGAGACCTGCGTCCACGGCGCCTCACCACTGATGGCGCGCGTCTGGCCGCCGACCGGATCGACGTACAGCGTGCCATCGAGGTAGACCGACAGAAAGTCATAGCCGTCTTCCGAGGAGACCCTCCAGTAGAACGAGAGCGTGGCCGGCCCGACGACGCCCGCCTCCATCGACGAGGTCTGGTTGTCGGCGATGGCGCCGCTCTGGGCGGCCGTGCCGCCGCTGTTCGCCACCACGGCCTGCGAGAACCAACCGGCGGCGCCGCCGACCGTGAACGACAGGCCGGGATTCCCGACGGCGGCGGGGAGCGCCGACGTGTCGTCGAGATCGAACCGGGCCACGCACGCGCGGTCGGCGGACATGACGACCGATCCGCCGGTGTCGCAGTCGCCGCCCCAGCCGACGACGTGGGAGCCCGGACTCGCTGCCGCCGTCAGCGTGACTGCGCTCGACACGTCGAAGGGCCACCAGCATGTCCGCTCGCAGCTGATCCCGGCCGGCGCGCTGGTCACCAGCCCCGTACCGTTACCCGACCGCGACACGGAAAGCGTCTGGTGCGGGTTATAGGGCTCGACGCCCGGGAAGATCTCCTGCGACGAGACATCCCAGGTGTAGCCGTCGATCCAGGAGTTGGTGACCGGGTCGAAGATGTTGTACCAGCCTTGATACGTGGCCGGGGCGCCGAACCCGAGGTTGACGTGCGCCATGTTGGGAGGGCCCGTCCGGTAACCGTCGATGACGATCGCGTGACCCAACGTGTGGGTGGTGTTCTCGAGCGCCATCAGGATGGGGCGCGGCGTCGGAAGAGCGTCGAGGTCGGCCTGGACTGCCGCGAAGAATGCCGCCGCCGACAGCCCGCTGCGGTTCACCACGCCCGTTGTCGGCCGGTAGCTGAAGTGCGTCGCGAGCGCCTCCGTGACCGCGAACACGGTGAACGAGCTGGACGAACTGCACCCCCAGTCCATGTCCACCGCGATCCCCACGTCCGCAACGAGGCGAGCGACCGCGTCGATCTGCGCCGCCGTGCTCGTCCCGTCGAGGACGCTCGGCATCTGCAACCAGTTGTACGGGTGATCAAAGCTGGCGCTGAACGCCTTGCCGTTCCGGACATAGGCATGGGTGCCGACGCCCAACGGCGGCCAGCTCCAGTACTTCATGATCTGGGCCGAGGCCACGGCCACGCAGCCCGCCTGGGCGTGCGCGCATGGCGTGACGGGCGGAGCGTAATCGTTGTAGTGCGAGGTCTGCGCCCAGTCCGTTCCGAGCAGCGGTCCAACGATGTTGGCTGAATCGGGGACCGGGCCAGCCTGGGGGTTAGGGCCGAGACTCGAGGGCACGCCGGCGGCCTGGAGCCGTTTCAGGGCCGGTCGGAACGAGCCTTCCGGCACCGCGAAGTGGCCCCACTCCCGCCCCACCCGGCTGAGGTCCCAGCGGTCAGGGCGGGTGCCGGCGGGTCGCCCTCGCGCTTCCTTCCTCACTCGGGCATGCAGGTTCTCGAGTTCCGGGACAACCCAGGATTCCACCGAGTCAGGCTCGTGCGACCGCGCCGGCTCGAACGGGTGCGTGTCCGAGTAGAGCAGCACCGCCGCCAGCTCGTCGTCGGCGGCAACCAGCACGTGACCCGACGGACGGATCCGGACGTTGTACGCAAGGTGGTACTGGCCCACGACGACCCGCGGCAGCGACTCGATCTGCGGGTTGGTGACACCGCCCCAGTGGCCGAACGCTGCCAGGTGCTCGGTGATCGCGTTTTGCGCGACGACCCGGGCCGTCCGCTCGGACACCGGCAGCGCGGCCGAGGGAAGTGCGGCCGCGAGCCAGCAGATCGCCACCAGCAGGACGCCCGTCAGGCGGCCGATCGTGCGCGCGCCGCGCGGGAATGGGAGAACGGATGTGCTCATGGAGTATTCGCGCGGCGGGCCAGAACCGCGTCACTCGGGGACGGGGGCCCACTGTTGAACTCAGGAACTTGAACCAGTATAGCAGGGCGCAAGACCGCCCACTGTCTAGAATCCGGTCTCGCACTACTTCAGCAGACGCGTCACCATGTCGAGGCCGGACTGCTCTGATGGCGGCCCGAGCGCCACCGCGATCGCCGCGCCCGACCGAGCCGCCACGACCAACCCGTAGTAGCTGTCCTGTCCGACGAAGCCGCCCTTGTCTGGCGCGGAGAGCGCCCTGGTGACGCGGCCGTTCG
>JANYLG010000133.1 GCA_025363775.1 Acidobacteriota bacterium
TGTACCGCACCCGGTTTTCTGGACACAAGTTTGCGTTCACGCGGCCGCCGGCAGAGCGTGCCGTAGCCGAGCCTCGGTCGGCGTGAGGAAGCCGAGTTTCTCGACGCGCCAGTGGGCGTTGTAGCGCTCGACGAACGCCCCGACGGCGACACGAAGTTCCTCGACTGTGCGGAAGATCCGGCCGTGGATGACCTGCTCCTTGAGCGTCCGATTGAAGCGTTCCGCGACCCCGTTGGTCTGGGGTTGTTCGACGAAGGCGAAGCTGGGCGTCAGGCCCCAATGCCGGACCTGGTTGAGGAAATGGTCGGACAGATACTGCGTCCCGTGGTCCATCCGCAGTTGGAGCCCGCGCCCGATGTCCACGCCGAGGGCGCCGTAGGCGCGGGTCAGGCCCGCGGCGATCGGCTCGAGGGCCGCGTAGCGGTTGCCCGTCTTGCAGACGTGCCAGCCGACACACTCGGCGTTCCAATGTTCGACGGCGACAAAGATCCAGCACCAGCCCTGGTCCACCGTGAAGGCGCGCGCGCCGTCGGTCCCCCACATGATCCCTGGCGCGTCGGTGACGATCGTCCCGTCATGGACGAGCGCGGCCCCCTGGCGCTGCCGACGCGGCGAGAGCAACTGGTGCTGGCGCATGAGGCGCAGGACGCGCTTGCGCGCCGTGTGGACGCCCTGCACGACCGTCAAGCGCGCCCAGACTTTCCGATGGCCTTCCCCCTGAAACGGGGAAGCGGCCAGGTCGGCGCGGATGAGCGCCAGCAAGGCGTCGTCGGTGAGGGCGGGCGTCGGGCCCCGCGAGCCCGTCGCGCCGGCGGGCGAGGCCACGCCCGCCGCCCTGGCGTACCACGACGACCGCGACAAGTCCCAGGCCGCGCACACACGCCGCACGCCGTACGGGCGCGCCGTCGTCGGGGAGACCGTGGCGCTCATCGCCGCGACCTCCCCGAGGCCAAAGGGAACTTGGCGCGGCACCTCTCGCGCAGGAGCTCGTTCTCCATTGACAGTTCCCCGATTCGCTTCATCGCCTGGTCCAACTCGCCCTGCAGCGGGTCCCCCGCGCGCTCACGCAGCGAGGCATCGATGCCGGCATGGGCCCGGTTCCGCCACGCGTCGAGCCGGTACATCTCCACGCCCAGCTCCCGCGACAACGCCTCCAGCGACTCCCCCCGCAACAGCCGCAGGGTCACCTCGCGTTTGCGGGCCACGCTCCACCGCTGGCCCGGCCCCAACGGGCCAGCCGACGTGGCGTCGGGGGCCGCTCCGGTCGCCCTCCGGGCTCCCTCCTCGGCCCCCGACGTCACGTCCGATCGCTCCTCCGGCTGCTTCTTCATCATCGTCTCCTTGGACATCAGTCTCTCCTCAAATGCGTGTCCAAGAAAACCGGGTCCGCCTCATGCGTATGTCGGGTTCGCCATCACTGCCGCTGCCTATTTGTTTGCGCGAACACGGGTCACGTCAACTGAGTCCGAGTTTTTCGTGACGCCGGGAAAGTATTTCGCTCAAAAGTTTGTTGGAACGCCCTACAAGTTCTTTGTCCAACCGTCGAACCTCACAGCAGGGAACATACCGGCATTCGTGCTGTGCTCAGCGACCGTCGCTTCGCTCGCCGTTCTGTTTTGGGCGGTGATTCGCGGAGCGGGACCGCTGGCTCTGGTTGGTCCCGCTGTAATTCTGATTTCAACGCTGCCTGTTTACAGCTATTTCTATGTCGCGCCGGACCTACGCGCCACGCGATACCTGTATTTTGCGGCGATTGGTTGGGCGGTGTTGGCGGCACAACTGCTCACGACGGTCTTCATTCGTCCGCGGACGTTCGGTGCGGCGCTCGTCGGCATCATCCTGATTTCGTTCGCATCGTTACAGGTCAACGTCAGACCGTGGCGCACTGCCGGTGAAATCGTCGGCAGCATCGCAACCGCTATCAGGCAAGGAAGGTCACCAGAACAGAGTTCTGCCGAATGGCAAAACAGATACGGGGACGGACTTGAAGTGAAGGATGGCATTCCGGCAGTCTATAAAGGCGTCTACCTGTTCGT
Organism: Acidobacteriota bacterium; assembly: GCA_025363775.1. Taxonomy (GTDB): domain Bacteria; phylum Acidobacteriota; class Vicinamibacteria; order Vicinamibacterales; family Fen-181; genus FEN-299. The sequence goes on from JANYLG010000133.1 coordinate 2,037, forward strand.
GAACGGCTACCCTGAACTTCGGAACATGCTGTCCAAGCCGGAGTCCACGGGACGCTGATTTCAGCCGACCACTCCGGCGAAGGAAATTAGACGAGAATCTCGATCTTACCCTTCGCCTTGACCTGCGCGACGAACTGCTCGAGCTTCTGCTCGCGCTGGCCTTGTATCAGGAAGTCTTTGATCTGTCCGGCGACCTCGGGAAACGGCGCCGTCCGCGGCCCGCGCTTCTCGTGCACCTTGATGATGTGAAACCCGAACGGCGTTTCCACGAGCCCGCTGATGGTGCCGGGCTTGAGCTTGAACGCCGCTTCTTCGAACGCACCTCGCACTGATTCACGCCTATGTCGATCGCGCTGAAGAGGCCTTTCGACTTCTGTTTGACCGGCTGCTCAAGAAGCTCGCCTCGGGCGAGTTCGAGATTGAGCCGTACGAACTTGGTTCGGCGAAGCCTGACGCTGTGCCTGGGCGGTTGTGCCTGGGCGGGGCGGCTCCTCCGAACGACGCCAACGCCGTCTGATAATGGGAGATTCTGTTAACCTGCTGGGCGGAGAGCGAGCGGCAACGTCTCTAATCCGTCCTATCGTCTCGAGTACAAGTACGGAATTTTGGGTCGCTCGGTAACAATACGGTAATCAGATACGCGCGGTTTCATCAACGTCGGTATTCCCGGAGATACAGAGATGAGCGAAACAAGACAGGGATGCCCGGCCGTCGGTCGGTCGATCGGTGCCGTCCTCCTGGCGCTGGCGACCGCCGCGCCAGGGGCCTCGGCCCAGCAGCGGTCGTGCTCGAACACGGCCGCAGCCATCTATGAGCAGGTCTCCCCGGGAGTCGTCTACGTCGAAGGCACCTCGATCAATCCCTACCGGGTCACGGACCGGGTCGGGCACATCGTCGGGTCGGGTTTTATCATCAACACCGATGGCCTCATTGTCACCAACTCCCACGTGGCGCTGGGCAGGCAGGCGCTGTCGGTGACCCTGGACACCGGAGCGACGGTCCCGGCCCGCCTGGTCGCGGCCGACGCCATCTTCGACATCGCGTTGTTGCAGATCCCCAAGCCGTCCGAGGGCACACTTCCGACGCTTGCCCTGGGCGATTCCGACGGCCTCCGAGTTGGCGAAGACGTGCTGGCGATCGGCAACCCGCTTGGGCTGAGTCAGACGCTGACCCACGGTATCGTCTCGGCGGTCAATCGGGTTCTGCCGGTCACGTTCTTCTCGCAATCGGAGCCGATGATTCAGATCGACTCGCCCATCAACCATGGGAACTCGGGTGGCCCGCTCGTCAATCGCTGCGGGGAAGTGATCGGCATGACCACCGCCGTGGTCGCCAACGCTCAGGGGATCGGGCTGGCGATCCCCGTCAACCTGATCAAACAAGTGCTGCCCTCGCTCGTCAGGGACAGGCGGCTGATCCGGCCCTGGCTCGGGTTCCACGGCCAGTTCGTGAACGATGACTTGAAAAGCCTGCTCAACCTCCCGCTCGAGACCGGATTCCTGATCGAGGTCATCGAGCCTGGCAGCCCGGCGGAAGCTGCGCCATTGCAGGGTGGCAACATGGAGATGACGATTGCCGGCCGCGACTTCCTGTTCGGCGGCGACATCGTCACCAGGATGAACGGCAGGGCGCTCGGCACGCCTGACGACGTCATCGCGGTGCTGGCGACACTGAAGGTCGGGTCGGAAGTGACGATGACCTTGTTCCGCGACGGAAAGTCTGTGGACGTGAAATACGTCCTTCCAGAGCGGCCTCTCTTGCCGGGAGACATCACGGGCAACCAGGGCGAGTCGTGGCCGACCTCCGCCAGGCGGCCACCGGTGTTCACGGGCGTCCGGTTCTGAACGCCTCAGGCTGGCACGCCGACGGCATGATGCTGCATCAGAATCTTGCGTTCAGACCTCGCTCTCGCCACCGTCCACCGCGGCCCCGAGCCGCTCGGAGCGCCGGCTGCCTCACGGCCCGCGCGACCAGCGGTCCATGATGACCATCGTGCCCGTGTGAGAGTGGGGACACGCGACACGCTGGGCGCCGCTCGCCGCTATCGTACCCGGTAGTAGGAGGCGATGCCCCACTCGAACAGGCGGGAGGGCGCGAGACGCTTGAGTGCGAGCGCGACCTTTTCGGACGCCGGACCGACGGCATAGCGCAGACGGGGCGACCCTTTCCGGATGATACGGTGCACGAGACGCGCCACCGATTCAGGGGTCGCGCCGTGGGTTTCGTCCCGCTCCATCACGCCGAGTGCCTTCGCCTGGCGGTCCGCGTAGGCGGGTGAATGCGCGGCGCGAGCCAGGTGCCGACTGGCCGTGAAGCCCGTGCGGAAATCGCCCGGCTCCACGAGCACGACGCGGATCCCGTGCGGGGCCACTTCCAGCCGCAGCGCCTCGGTGAATCCTTCCACGGCGAACTTGCTGGCGCTATACAGCGCCTGGAACGGGATGCCTATCAGGCCGGCGATCGAACTGACATTGAGGATGTAGCCGCCGCCCTGCTGGCGCATGGTCGGGAGCACGGCCCGGCACAGCCGCAGCGTGCCGAAGAAGTTCGTGTCGAACTGCTCGCGCGCCTCGTCCACCGTCGTTTCTTCGACCGCGCCGGCGAGGCCGAATCCGGCGTTGTTCACCACGACATCGAGGCGTCCCTCGCGGGCCAGCACGGTGGCGACGCCGCGTTCGACCGATTCGTCCGAGGTCACGTCGAGGGGAATCAGCGGGCATCCCTGTGGATACCCCTCGCCCTCTGGCGTCTCGACGACCGCACGCGGCGCCCGCCGGCTCGTCCCGTAGACGCGGTAGCCCTGCCCCTGCAGGAACTCCGCGCACGCCTTCCCGATGCCCGAGGAGGCCCCGGTAATCAGGACCACGCGCCGCTGCCGGGTCAATGCTCCCGAGACGGTCAATCCCTTCCTCCCCGCCCGCGGCTGCGGGTCAGCCGGCGATCTTCTGCACGGCGTTGACGATGTGACTCGCCGAGATGCCGAAGCGGTCGAGCAGTTCCTCGGGCTTCCCGCTGCGCGGGATCTCACGAACCGCGAGGATGTGGACGGTCGCCAGGCCGGTCGTTGCCGCCGCGACGGCCTCACCGATCCCGCCGCCCGCGTAGTGGTCTTCCACGGTCACGATCTGCCCGCGCGTGGCGGCCGCAGCCTGCTTCAGCGTCGTCTCGTCGATCGGCTGGACGCAGTACAGGTCGATCACCCGGATGGCGATGCCGGCCTTCTTGAGCTCGTCGTACGCCTTCAGCGCTTCGAAGACCGTCACGCCGGCGCCGATGACCGTCGCCACGTCCTCGGTGCTCTCGCGCAGCACCTTGCAGCCGCCGATCGGAAACTGCTCGTCCGGCCCGTAGATGACCGGCGTCTTGGGCCGCGACATCCGGAGGTAGGCCGGGCCGTCGTAGTAGGCGGCCTCCGTGACCAGCCGCTCGGTGCTGACGGCGTCGCAGGGGTAGAGCACCGCGATGTTCGGTTCGGCGCGCATCATCGCGAGGTCCTCGAGCGCCATCTGCGACGGGCCGTCCTCGCCGATCGACACGCCCGCGTGCGATCCGGCCAGCTTCACGTTCAGCCGGCTGATGGCCGCCATCCGGATGAAGTCGTAGGCGCGCGTGAGGAAGCACGCGAAGGTGGATGGGAACGCGATGGCGCCGCGGCTGGCGAGCCCCATGGCCGACCCGACCATCACCTGCTCGGCGATGAAGTTCTGGTAGAAGCGGCCGGAGAAGACCTGCTCGAACTTGTCGCTGAAGGTCGAGTTCTTCACGTCGGCGTCGAGCACGACGACCCGGGGATCCACTTCGCCCAGCTTCACGAGCGCGGTGCCGTAGGCCTCGCGGGTCGCGATGCTCTCACCGAGCGTGAAGGTGGGGGGAGCGACCTCGGCTCGCCCGGCGATCTTGGCGCGCCCGGCGGCCTCGCGCGCGTTGGTCTTCGGCGGCGGCTGGATCGCGGGGGCTCTCACATCGCGGCCTCCGCCTTCTGCGAGAAACTGCGCCTCGAGCTCGGCGAAGGCGCGCACCGCCTCGTCCTTCTTCAGCGGGCGCCCGTGCCAGCCGTTGAGCCCCTCGACGAACGACACACCCTTGCCCTTGATCGTCTTCGCCAGGATCATCGTCGGCCGGTCGGTGGTGTGCCGGGCGCGTTCGAACGCGTCGAGCAGCGCATGGATGTCGTGGCCATCCACCACGACCGAGTTCCAACCGAACGCCTGCCACCGTCGGGAAAAGGCCTCCATGTCGTGGCCCCACGCCGTCATCTGGCTCTGGCCGAGCGCGTTCACATCCGTGATGCCGCACAGGTTCGACAGCTCGTGTTGCTGCGCGGCGTTCGCGGCCTCCCACACCGAGCCCTCGGCCGACTCGCCGTCGCCGAGCAGCACGTAGGTGCGATAGGCCGACCCGATGCGCCGCGCGTTGAGCGCGATCCCCACGGCCGCGCAGATCCCCTGGCCGAGCGATCCGGTCGCCACGTCCACGAACGGCAGGCGGGGTGTGGGATGCCCCTCGAGGTCCGACCCGATCTGCCGGAGCTTCAGCAGTTCCGAGCGGTCGAACGCGCCGGCTTCGGCCCACGCGGCATACAGCAGCGGCGCTGCGTGCCCCTTGGACAACACGAACCGGTCGTTGTCGGGATCCTGCGGACGCCTGGGATCGAACCGCATCTCGGCGAAGAACAACGCCGCCACGATGTCGGCCGCCGAACAGCACGTGGACGGGTGACCGCTGCCAGCCTCTGTCGTCGCACGGATCGACTCGATCCGGAGGCGGGTGGCGATGTTGTGCAGCGTGGGAACCAGCGCGTTGTCAGCAGGCACTCGTGACCTCCAGGTGATCTCGCCGCGCCGCGAGGATGGCGACGGTCGGCGCGGGATGAAGGACCGACCGTCGAGCGGCCGATCGACCTATTATAATGGGAGCAGCCATGGCACATACCATCACGCTCATTCCCGGCGACGGGATCGGTCCCGAAGTCACGCGCGCGGTCGTGCGGATCATCGACGCGGCCGGCGTGCGGATCACGTGGGAGGAGGAGGACGCCGGCCAGACCGCCGTCGAGCGCGGCGGGGACCCGCTCCCAGCCAGCCTCGTGGACTCGGTCCGCCGCAACAAGGTTGCGCTCAAGGGCCCGGTGACCACGCCGATTGGCCGGGGATTCACCAGCGTGAACGTCGGGCTGCGGAAGGCCCTGGATCTGTTCGCGAACCTCCGCCCGGTCTCGAGCCTGCCGGGCGTGCCGGCCCGGTTTGGCAACCTCGACCTCGTCCTGGTCCGCGAGAATACCGAGGACCTCTACTCGGGGCTCGAGCACGAGGTGGTGCCCGGCGTGATGGTCAGCATGAAGGTGATCACCCAGACGGCCTCGACCCGGATCGCGCGCTTCGCCTTCGAGCAGGCGCGCCGGAACGGCCGCACGCGCGTGACCGCCGTGCACAAGGCGAACATCATGAAGATGGGCGACGGCCTCTTCCTGTCGTGCGCCCGCCAGATGGCGAAGGAGTACCCGGAGATCACCTACGACGAGCGGATCGTGGACGCCACCTGCATGCACCTGGTGATGCACCCGGAGATGTTCGACGTCCTGCTCATGCCGAACCTCTACGGCGACATCGTCTCCGACCTCTGCGCCGGCCTCGTCGGCGGCCTGGGCGTGGTGGGCAGCGCCAATCTCGGCCGGGACATGGCCGTGTTCGAGGCGGTGCATGGCACGGCGCCGGACATCGCCGGGCAGGACCTGGCCAACCCGACCGCGCTGCTGCTGTCGGCGATCATGATGCTTCAGCACATCGGCGAGGGAGAGGCCGCGACCCGCATTCGGCAGGCGCTCGCCACGGTGCTGACCGACGGCCGCGCCCGCACGCGCGACCTGGGCGGGGCGGCCACCACGACGGCGTTCGCCGACGCGGTGTGTGCAGTGCTATAGTGGCCGGACATCACGATGCGCGATGATCTGTCCCAGGCCGTTCTTGCCCGCGAAGAGGTCGTGCGATACCTGCAGGGCACGCACGGCGAAAGCTCGGAGGCGGCGCACGAACGGGTCTACGCCTACCTGGACGAACTGCGCACGACGCAGCGCTACACGTTGTACCGCGCGCTCAAGCACCCGGTCTACCCGATCCTCCGCAAGATCGAGCGGCACGTGGAGTACATCGAGCGGGCGGTGGCCGCGACGACGGGCGCCGGCCGCGTCATGTATGCGTCGAACCACAAGAGCCACACCGACTATCTCGTCGAACCGCTCGTGCTCGACGATAACGGCGTCAGGCCGCCGATCATCGCGGCCGGGATCAACCTCTTCGTCGGCCCGCTCGGCCTCTTGCACCGGCACGTCACCGGGGCGATCCCCATCCGGCGCGCCACCAAGGACCCCGCGTACCTGATCACGCTGAAGGCCTACATCGCCGAACTCCTGCGCGAGCACGACCTGCTGTTCTATATCGAGGGCGGGCGGAGCTACAGCGGCGAGCTGAAGTCGCCGAAGACCGGCCTGATCCACGCGGCGATGCAGTCGGAGACCGAGGAGCTCGTCGTCCTGCCGCTAGCCGTGTCGTACGACCTGGTGCTGGAGGACCGCATCCTGGCCCGCGAGGGCGTGAAGCGTCGGCAGCGGCCATTCACGCACGAGCTGGCAGAGATGATGGGCTGCGCGGTCGGTTATCGGTCGCGCGCCTTCGTCACGTTCGGCACGCCGATCCACACGTCGGAGTACAACTCTCAGTCGCGCCGGGACGTGCTCGACCTGGCGCATCGGACGCGCGAAGCCATCGGGCTCCTCTACAAGGTGACGCCGACGGCGCTGGTCGCCGCCGCGATGCGTCCGTCGATCGAACGTCCCGAACTCGAGGCGCGGATCGACGAGATGCTGGGCCGGCTCCGCGAACGAGAGGCGAACCTGTCCGTCGAGAGCGGGCGGCAGGCGGTCGCCGAGGCGAGCCACCTGCTCGAGGGGCGCGGCGTGATCGTCGTCGAGCCGAACCGCTACCGCGTCCGCAACCGCTCGTTGCTGCGCTACTACGCGCGCACGATCGAGCACTTGTTCGCCCCTGCCCACTCGCGGACACCCTGATCCTGGACGTCATCTCCAAGGCGTTGGGCCGTGATGGACTGACATGGTCGTCGTGGATACGTCAGCTTGGGTCGAGTAGAGACGGCTGGACGCCGCGCCTGAATCCGGTTTCCTTCGGTGATACGATCCGGTAGATGTCACCGACCGATCGAGAGGTGGAGCGAGCGAAAGCGATCGCCGAGGCCGTCCGTCGTGCGGGCGGGCGGGCGCTGATTGTCGGCGGTTGGGTGCGCGACCGTCTGCTCGGTCTCACGTCGAAGGATATCGATCTCGAAGTCTATGGAGTCCCGGCCGCTTTGCTGCGCGAACTGCTCGGGCAGTTCGGCCGCGTGGAGACGATCGGCGAGAGCTTTACGGTCTACAAAGTGGGCGACATCGACGTGTCGCTGCCTCGCCGCGAGTCAAAGGTCGGTCGCGGGCACCGCGGCTTCCTCGTCGAAGGCGACCCCGCCATGTCGGTCTCCGAGGCCTCCCGGCGACGCGATTTCACGATCAACGCGATCGCCTGGGATCCGCTGACGGGCGAGTACCTCGACCCGCGCGGCGGCCGTGCCGATCTCGACGCACGCGTCCTCAGGGTCGTCGATCGCGCCACGTTCGTCGATGACAGCCTGCGGGTCCTTCGCGCAATGCAGTTCGTCGCCCGCTTCGAGCTGACCGTCACCACAGAGACTCTGGAGATCTGCAGGGCCATCCCGCTCGACGACCTGCCGCCTGAGCGCATCTGGGCGGAGTTCGAGAAACTGCTGCTCCTTCCCGCGCACCCGTCGCTCGGGTTTCGCTTCGCGCTCGACGCCCGGGTCGTCGCGCGCCTGCTCCCCGAGATGGCCGCGCTGATCGGGTGCGAGCAGGAACCGGAGTGGCACCCGGAAGGCGACGTGTGGATTCACACCCTGATGGTGATCGACCAGGCGCGCAGCCGCATCGACGACCTGCCGCGCTTTGCCAAGATCGCCGTCATGCTCGGCGCGGTGTGCCACGACTTCGGCAAGCCTTCTACCACGGCGTTCTTCGACGGGCGGATTCGGTCGCACAACCATGAGGAAGCTGGCGTGGCGCCCTCTCGCGCCCTGCTCGACCGGCTGAACATCCACTCCGTGGACGGGGTCGATGTTCGCGCGCAGGTCTTCGGCCTCACGGCGCATCATCTGAAACCGGGGTCCTGGCACAAGGTGCGCGACGAGGTCGGCGACGGGGCGTTCCGGCGCCTGGCGCAGAAGGTGGATCTCGAACTGCTGGCCAGGGTCGCCGCGGCCGACTGCCTGGGGCGCGCCGGCGAGTTCGACTGCTCCGCGATGGCGTGGTTCCTCGAGCGGGCGCGGGCGCTCGGCGTCGAGCACGAGGCGCCAAAGCCGCTGCTGCTGGGCCGCCACCTGCTGGCGCTCGGCCTCGAGCCCGGGCCGCAGATCGGCGCCATCCTCAGGCAGGTCTACGAGCGCCAACTCGACGGCGAAATTACGACGGCGGAAGAAGGCGTCGCGGCCGCGAAACACATCCTCGACAACCACCACGCTCACACAGAGCACGGAGGCGGGCCGCATCAGACGTGACGTGCGGCGCGTGGCCGCCCTCCGTATCCTTTGTGTCCTTCGTGATTGAATTCGTGGACGACGAATCAGGCCTGTAGCAGGAACGTCGCGAACGCGTTCTTCTCCACGTTCCCGCCGCTGATCACGGCGACGGCAGGCCCGCGTGGGTCCAGACGCCCGGCCGCGCCGTCCGCCAGCGCCGCCGCCACGGTAATCGCGCCACTCGGCTCAGCCACCACCTTGGCCTCGCGGAACAGCCACTGCAACGCGCTGACGATGGCGCCATCCTCTATCGTGACCACCCGGTCCACGAACGCCTGCACGTGCGGGAACGTGACCTCTCCTGGCCGCACGGCCAGCAGGCCGTCCGCGATGCCAGGCGTGATCGGGATCGTCACCGGGTGACCGGCCGCCAGCGACGCCGTCATGCGCGCCACGCCGACCGGCTCGACACCGACGACGCAGACCGAGGGACGGCTGCGCTTCAGGGCCGTGGCGACGCCGGAGATGAGGCCGCCTCCACTCATCTGGACGTACACCGTGGCCACGGTGGGGCACTGTTCCAGGATCTCGAGACCGATCGTGCCCTGCCCCGCCGCGATCTGCAGGTGGTCGAATGGAGGCACGATCGTCAGGCCCCGCCGCTCGGCCTCCGCCTCGGCGCGTGCCTTGCGCTCGATGGTCGTCGTACCCTCGAACAGCACCTCAGCCCCCAACGCGCGCGCCCCCTGCACCTTCACGGCCGGCGCCGTCGTCGGCATCACGATCACGGCGGGAACCCCGAGCAGGCGCGCGGTGATGGCAATGGCGAGGCCATGGTTGCCGGAGGAGTACGTCAGCAGGCCCCGGCGACGAACGGACTCGGGGAGCCCCGAGGCCATGTTGTAGGCGCCGCGGATCTTGAACGCCCCGCCCACTTGCAGGTTCTCGCACTTGAGCAGCAGCGGGACGGCGTTCGAACCGCCCCAGGCACTCAACGCGCGGGCCTCGAGCAACGGGGTGACTCGAGCTACGGAAGCGATGCGGATCGCGGCGGCGCGGATGTCGTCGAGAGAGAGGAGCTCAGGCATCCAGAAATGCTAGCACAGGCAGACATGATGACTCTTGAGCGCGCACCGGTGGAAGAGCCGGTAGCCGGGCAGGACGCCACACGCAAACCGCGAGGCGAAGATTACTCGAACCTCACAGCCCGCGTGGAACAAGCCGTGCGCAATCTGTGAGAGTTCTGCTGTTCTGCTGTTCTGCTGTTCTGCCGTTCTGCCGTTCTGCCCTTCTGCCGTTCTGCCGGCGTCGATTGCTCCGCGCGAGTGCATGTGGCACAATGTTTGACACGCGAGGAGTTCGGGGCAATTCCTTCGGTCTCGAGGCACGAGGATAAGTTGTCGGTATACGAAAAGCCGGTCGTAGACGACCCGTTTGTGACCTCAGAAGTACTCACGGCAGGCCTTGCCGAGGCGCCTGTCCCGGTGTCGGCAGCCGTGGGACGGTTCCGGTCCTGCCGCTGGCGGAAGGCGGCTGAGAACGGGATGCCGGAGTGCTGCGGCCACCGTGATGTCCTGCCGATCACTGGGGCCAATGGCTTCGACCCGGAAGCCTGGTGCCCGGGGTGTGCCTTCTACAAACTCCGCCGGACCCCAAAGAAACGGGAATATTTCGGCGATCGGTATTAAACACCGGGCGTCCTGTTCATTCGCCGAACTCGCTGGCCAGCTGCACCCACTCGCCCTCTGGCGCGAGATTGCGGTACCGCCTCCAATGCGCGCGCGCCTGCTGTGAGCGCCCGAGTTTCTCGAGCGTCACCGCGAGGTAGAAGTGTGCGTCCGCATAGTCGGCGTTCAGCTGGAGCGCCGCTTCGTAAGCCGAGCGGGCTTCTTCGAGGCGTCTGAGGTCGTGATAGACGTTCGCGAGGTTGAAGTGCGCCTCGAACACGTTCGGCTCGAGCGCGATGGCCCGCTCGTAGAGCGCCTCGGCTTCCGGCAGGTGATCGAGCGCGTAGTGGAGGTTGGCCAGATTGATG
>JANYLG010000095.1 GCA_025363775.1 Acidobacteriota bacterium
GTAGATCAGGCGCGGGTTCGAGAAATTGCCGTAGCCTTGGAGTTCACTCATCTTCGGGACGATGTCCGACACGGCCGCGTCGCGGACCGTCGCCAGGTCGAGCGGGGTCCAGTAGCCGGTCTCGTAATCCGACAGCCCTTCGTTGATCCAGAGCGGTTCCTCGCGGCGGATCAGCGACTGCGGGATGATATCGAATTCGAAGATGTGCGTCAGTTCGTGGGTAATCGTGCGATAGAGCAGGTCGGGCGGTTCGTCGAGCGGCAGGAGCATCCGGTTCCGGGTGGGTTCCGCAAACGCCGCCACGCCTTCCTGCACGGCACCGGGGATGACGTTCTGCTGCTCGAAGTCGACGTGCGTCTTGAAGATGATGAGCGGCACCTTGAACGCCAGGTCGTGCTTGAGGTCGGCGCTCACCGTCTGGTACGCGCTCTCCGCGTAGCCGGCCACGCGTTCCACGTGCTTCTGCACTTCGGTGTAGTAGTAGATCTCGAAGTGATCGGTGGTGTAGATTTGCCAGTCGAACTTCCCGTAGTGGATCTGGTTCTTTCCAAAGTAGGGCACGAACGGCGTCTGCGCGTTCGTTGAACGGGCGGCACCCAAAACGGCCAACATCAGAACGAAGGCGAGCACGGTCGCCCGAAACGCGCCAGTCGTGCGCGTGCGCATAGCGATCACCTCTTCAGCGTAGGCGAATGCCGGGGAACTCGAGGAACCCATCTTTGAATCTTACTGTTACACTCAACAGACCTGCAACCGATGGTTCTACTCGGGGATGCCTGAGCAAGAGTGATACCAGTGGGAAACCGGCGTTCTGATCGGGCCAGTCCGGCCTCCGGCCGGCCCGTGTCCTCCAAGCAGTTCGCCTGGGCGATGCCGGCAGGTGACAGTGACGGCTTTCCTCGGCGCCCCGGCTGTGAAAGAATCAGGCCCGGGGGGAATAATCCGGGCCGTGCAGGGGTTCTAAGAGACAGGCCCGGCGGAACCATGCCGTTCATGCCAGGGCGACGTGCGGATGCGGATGAGGGAGCGGAGGCTCCGGCTTTCGAGCGGGGCGCGCTGGCCTGCATCGACAGTCTGTACGGCACAGCCCTCCGGTTGACGGCCAATCCTGCCGATGCCGAGGACCTCGTGCAGGATACCTACTTGAAGGCCTTTCGCGCATCGGACCAGTTTCAGCCAGGCACCAATCTCAAGGCCTGGCTGTTTACCATCCTGCACAACACCTTTCTCAATCGCCGGCGCCGGGCCGTGAAGGAACCCGTGGCCGTCGAAACCGAAGAGATCGAGCGGGCGGCGGTGGGGTTGCCGGGCAACCCCGAAACGCCGGAGCAGCTGCTCCTGAGCCAGACGCTCGATGCCGATCTCCAGGCCGCCCTCGACGCCCTGCCCGCCGCCTTCAGGCAGGCGGTGTGGCTCCGGGACGTCGAGGAATTTACGTATGCCGAAATTGCTGCGATGCTCGACGTGCCGATCGGCACGGTGATGTCGCGCATTTCCCGGGGCCGCCGGATGCTCTACGAACGGTTGAGCGCGGTCAAGGTGCATTGAGGGCTGCCATTGTGAGTTGCCAGGACGTGGACCGTCTCATGACGCCCTACCTCGACGCCGAGGTCGGGATTCGGGACAGGGAGGCCATCGAGGGGCACCTGGGCGGGTGCCCGCAGTGCGCCAGGCGCGCGGCTGTCGAAGGCAGCGCGCGGCGGGTCGTGATGGTCAAGGCGTCAATCCTGTCGCCGCGTGCCCCGAACGCCCTCCGACTGCGATGCGCGGCGCTGGCCGCGAGGCGTGTCCCCGTCCGCGCCAGTTGGGCCGTTTTCGGCTGGCGTGTCGTCGGTCTCGCCACCGCGGGCCTCGTCGTCGTCGGGCTGGCTGCGACCCTCCTCTACGGTGTCGTGACCCACTCGCCGACGCTGCTCGTCGCCGAGTTGACGATCGATCACCTGAAGTGCTTCGCGCTCTTCGAGCCTCGAGGTGGGCAGGCCGATCCGGGCGCGGTCGCGAACCGGCTCCAGGCGGACTACGGCTGGCGGCTGGCGATTCCCGCCAGCCTGCCACGGGAGCACCTCACGCTGCTCGGGGCGCGCCGCTGCTTCTCGACGGACGGCCGCGTCGCGCACGTGCTCTATCGGCACGGTGGCCGGCCGGTGTCGCTGTTCATGATGCCGAAAACCATGCGGGAGGCGGCTCGAATCGCCTTCGGAATTCACATCGCACGCATCTGGTCCCGCGATCAGACGACCTACGTGCTGCTTGCCAGCGAGAGCGAGCCCGATTTGCAGCCCATTGCCAGCTATTTTCAAGCCTCCCTCTTCTAGGGGGTCAGGAACCTCGAGGTGTTATGAACAATCGGTGGCTGGTGGTGACGGTAGGGATTGGCCTCGTGGTGGCGGCGTTCACGCCGCTGCCCGAGCGCATTGCCGGTTGGATCTCGGGCGGTTCTGACACCGTGGCGGCCCAGGGGTGCTCACCCGACGCGCCCAAGGCCAACCTTGATTTCACCTTGAAGGACATGAACGGCAAGGACGTCAAGCTCGCGGATCTGAAGGGCAAGGTGGTCCTGCTGAACTTCTGGGCGACGTGGTGCGCACCCTGCCGGATGGAGATCCCGTGGTTCGTCGAACTGCAAGAGAAGTACAGGGACAAGGGGTTCCACGTCGTGGGCGTATCGGTGGACGACCCGCCGGAGGCCCTCACGCCGTTTGCCATGCAGTTCAAGATCAACTACCCGCTGGTGGTCGGCCAGGATCGCGAGGATGTGCAGAACGCATTTGGGCCGATCTACGCCGTGCCGACCACGGTGATCATCGGACGCAACGGCAAGCTCTGTGTCAAACACATCGGCCCGGTGACGAAGGAGCAGTTCGAGAGCGAGATCAGGGCGCTGCTGTAGTATGATCTCTTCGTCGAGTGCGCACGGTCGCGCTGGCCGCGCGCGGGTCGGAGAGGACGCCAGTCATGCTGAAGGGGTTCACGCACGCCCATCTCGCCTGCGGTTGCCGTATCGGCTTCCGTGAAGGCGTCGAGGGCAGCCCGGTGACGGTGGTAGTGGACGACAAGGCACCGGGGTGCGTATCGCAGCTTCACGTCCGCGACTTGCCGCTGTTCGATTACCGTGAGGCGCTGCGCGCGCCCACCCGCCTGCTGCCGGCCGAAGAGGGCGAGTTCGAGGAAGAAGGCTAGGCCTCGGCAGTTACTCCCGCTCGTCACCTTTGCCCATGCCGCGCGGCGTGCGTCCCGACACACCGCCGCCCTTGACTCGGCCCGCCTCGCGCAAGGCCTTCGTCAACAGGAACTCGACCTGCCCGTTGAGGCTGCGGAACTCGTCGTTGGCCCAACGCTGCATCGCCTCGAATAACGCCGGGTCGAGCCGGAGCAGAAACGGTTTGCGTTCGGACACGTTCAGCCCTGATCATGGACCGACTGGCAGCTGGCAGCTCTCAGTCGGCAGCTGTCCACTGTCAGCTGTGATACTGTCGGCGCATGGGCCGACTCGTCTCCGTCCTGCTGCTGCTCGGCGTCCTCGTCGTTGTCGTCGGCTGCAAGGGCGACGAGCGTCAGCCTATCACCGTGGGATCCGGTCGCGTCACGGTGACCAACATGACCGCCACCGGGTGGACGGATGTCGAGGTGTGGCTGAACGACCACTACCGGGTGCAGGTCCGCGAGTTGACTGCCGGTCAGCGGCTGGACGTGCCGATTGGTGTGTTCATCGCCGGCTTCGGCCAGCGGTTCGACGCGAAGAAACAGGTGCCGTTCGGCGTGGCGGTGGACGCGCGAGGCGCGGACGGCAAACCGGTTCACCTCATATGGGGCAAGGGCCGGCGGAGGTAATCAGCATGGCGAAGCTGAAATCGGAGCTCGAGGTGGCGTGCCCCTGTTGCGGCGCGCTGCTGATGGTGGACATAAATCTCGGGCGGGTGATCTCACACAAGGAGCCGGAGCGCGAGGGCAAGCCCGATCTCGACGCGGCACAGCGGATCCTGGCGGAGGAGAAGGCGCGCCGCGAGGCGGTGTTCCAGCAGTCGGTCGAGGCGGAGAAGACGCGCGGCGACGCGCTATCGAGGCGCTTCGAGGAGGCGTTGCGGCAAGCGCGCGAGGAGCCGGTGGGGCCGCCGCCCAAGCGGGAATTCGACCTGGACTAGCGAAGGAATTCCCGCGGGAGCTCGGTCCAGTGCTCCCGGCCCGGGTAGTGCAGGGGCTTCTGGCCGGGGAACGCGCGCTTGAACGCGAAGTACCGCGCACGGATCTGGTCGATTCGTTCGTCCGAGGAGCGGATCGTCTTGTGCGGGTAGCCAAGCAGCAGGCGTTCGACCTTCCAGGTACTCCGCTCCGACAGCCGCCAGTCGTAGCCTCCCAGCATTCGCAGGTCCACCGCCGCGTACCCCGTGATGCGCCCGGTGAAATCCACGTAAGGCTCGATGTAGCTCGATGCGAGGGAGCGCGCCGTGCGGAACATGGGCCTGCGCCCGTGGAGCCCCGGGTCACGGGAGCGCGCGATCGAGCCCCACCGGCCGCCCTCCCGATAGATGAACAGGACGTGATCCAACTCGTCGATCGATTCGAAGCTCAGGACGATCGGCGGGTACCCGTGTTGCTCGAGGATCACGGCCGCGGCGAGCGCGGCTTCCAGGCAGTGGGCCGTCCCGGTGCGGACGACGCCACGAAAACTGCGCAGCGTGGGCCCGCCTGGAGGCGGCTCGGTGTTGTAGGGCAGCGAGTTGAGATACCGCTGCACCAGCACGGGCGACGAGAGCCGCCGAATCAGGCGACGCTCGGTGGCCGTGAATGCGGGGGAGGCCGCACGGTCGCGAGGCGGCGGGTGCATGGTCTGTCGCGTCATCCCAACCCTTGAACGGCCGCTCTCGACCGCTACCGGGCCGCCACGAGCACGTTGAGCAGGCGCACGGCGGTGTCCGCGGTGCGGAACGTCGGCACGCCGTGCTGTTCGAGGAGCGCCACGAGCGGGTCGTACACCACGCCCGCGTCCACGACGGCCACCCACGCCTTCGTCAACTCTTCCTTCAGGCGCGCGAGGCGCAGGCCGATGCTGTCCGGCCTCGTCAGGTCGTCGCCGTGCGAGGGGGCGGCGGGCAGCGTGTTCAGCGCCGCGGTCAACGGCACGCAACCCACGATCCCGATATCGATCCCGTCGGCCTCCATGACGGCCCGGACGACGTGTTCGTACGCGGCGTCCCCGGTCATGGGCGTGAGGTCAATGGGGTTGTGCACGTCCACCACCGAGTCGATCCTCGCTTCCCGGAAGATCGCCTCGAGGCGGGCCGAGGTCGCCGCGTCGAACGCGGGCAGGTCGAAGCGTCCGAGCGTGTCGGCAATCGCCACGCACTCGAACCCGGCGTTCGACACCGCGCCCAGCCTGGTGCCATCCGCGCGCTTGCCCCGCAGGAGCGTGAACAGGCGGACGAGTTCCTCGAAATCGCTCAGCGAGTCGGCCACCACCACGCCGGCCGCCTGCGCCAGCTCTCGGGTGACTTGGTAGTTGCCGGCGATTGACGCGGTGTGGCTGGCCGACGCCTTCGCGCCCGCCGCGGTCCGTCCCGCGCGATACAGGATGACGCTTCGCCCGCTGACGGTGATCTCACGCGCGGCCCGGAGGAAGTTCAGGCCGTCGAGTCGCGCAAATCCCTCCACGTAGACCGCGAAGATCTCGAGGCTCAGGTCGTCCTTCAGGTACGAGAGGTAGTCGCCGACCGTCAGGTCCATCTGGTTGCCGAGCGTGATGGTGTACTTCGGGTTCAGCCGCCCGAGCTTGCTCATCCGCGACACCGCGAACGCGCCGCTCTGGGAGACGAACGCCACTGGAGACACGTGTTCCGAGGGCATCCTCAGCTTGTACTCGGGGATGAACATCGTATCGTAGCGCCCGGGCAGCGACCGAATCCCAAGGCAGTTGCCGCCGTTGATCAGCGGACCTTGCCACGCGCTCGCGCGCGCCGAGCTGAGCGCCTCGCGCATGCGGCCCACGATCGCCCCGGTTCCCGACTTCTCCTCGAGGCCGCCCGGAATGACGATGATGCTCTCGGCCTTCCGGCCTTCCACGATGTCGGTGATCGCCTGCGGCGTCTGCGCCGCGGAAATGGCGAGGATGAACAGGTCCACTCTCTCGGGAAGCGCCGCGATATCGGGCACGCAGCGGCATCCCTCGAGCTCGGCGCTCCCAGGCTTCACCACGAAGATCCGGTCGCGCGGGAATCCCTCGCGGATCAGGTTGTTGAGAATAATGTGGCCGGGATTGAGCTTCTCGGAGACGCCGATGATCGCGGCGGACCTGGGCTCGAGCAGGTGCTTCAGCTTGCCCAGGGGACGCGCGGGGCGGGCCGGCTGGTCGCCGCTCCCGAGCGTGACCAGGATATCGAGCGCGATCAGCTGGCCGCCCGTGATGACGATCGGGTTGATTTCGCACTCGGCGATCTCGTGCGGCGCGAACGCCGACGCGAGCGCCATGAATCGGCGAACGGACGCGACGAGCGGCGCCACCTCGATCCGCGGGGCCTGCCCGCGGAGTCGCCCGGTCGCCAGCCGACCGATCGCGAGTCGGTGGATCGCCTCCTCGATGTCCTCGTCCGTGGTGACCGACGGCGAGAAGATGCCGATCTCCCGCCCCGGCTTGAAGTTCTCCGCGAGGAACTCCGTGTAGATGCCACCAGCCCCGAGCGTGACGACGGGGCCGAAGTCGGCGGTCCACCGGAGGCCGAGGATCAGCTCGTTGCCGATCGAGGTGTCATAGCGGACGAACTGGTTGATCGTGAAGCCCACGATCTCCTGGCCGCCGAGGCGTGCCTCCATGTCGGCGATCGCGGCGACGATCGCCGCGCGGTGGTGTTCGACGACCGTGACGCCGCCGACGTCGCTCTTGTGGAGAATCTGCGGTGAAATGACCTTGACGACCACGCGGTCGCCGCCGAGCGTCGCCGTCTCGGCCGACGCGGCTTCGCTGGCGTTCCTGACAAAGACGTGCGCCGGCGCGCCGATGCCGAGCGCGGCCAGCATCTGGAGGCCCTCGGTTTCGAGGAGGACCGAGCGGCCGCGGGCGGCGGCGAGGATCCGACGGATGCGCGCGATGTCGATCGTCATACGGCGGCCTCGCGTCCCGCACGGAACGCCCTGAGGTTCGTCTCCACCACGTTCTCACCCTTGGCCGCGAAGGTTGTCTGAATGTAGTGCTCGAGCGTTTCGACCTTGACCGGCAGGCGGTGCGACGCCGCGCCCACCATGACCATGTTCGTCGCGCGGGCCGATCCGGCGGCGCGCGCCAGTTTCTCCCCGTCCACCAGTCGCGACTGCGGCAGGGTGCGCACGTGCCCCAGCAGTCCCTCGAGATCGGGGTAGTCCGGGATGTTCACCACCGGGTTGGTGGACGTGACCAGTGCGCCCTCGGGGGAGAGGTACGCCAGGTACCGAAGGCTCTCGAGCGGTTCCATGCTCAGGATCAGCGCCGCGCTGCCGAGCGGGATGAGATCGCTGGCGATCGGCGCGTCGGCCAGCCGGAGGTTCGCCAGGACCGCGCCGCCGCGCTGCGACATCCCGTGCACCTCGGACTGCTTGACGTAGAGGCCTTCTTTCATCGCGCTCGACGCGATGATCGCCGAGACCGACAACACGCCCTGCCCACCCACGCCCGCCAGAATGATGTCGTACTTCATATGAGTGCCTTGTCCTGTCCGCTGCCAGCCGTCCGCTGCCGGCTGCCTGCTGCCAGCTGTCCAGCGTCTAGCCCCTCTTCTTCGTTTTCAGCGTCTCGATGCACTCGCGCACGGCGATGATGACCGACAACCCCGGGTACTCCACTTCCTTACGGATCAGATCGCGGTTCTCTTCCGTGTCCCGGTGGTGCGCCGTGATGACGTGGCAGTGTGCGGGATCGACGCCGAGGCCGAGCACCAGTTTTTCGATGCGGGACGGCGGCAGGATCGTCGGCTGGCCGCCCGTCATCGCGGTCGTTTCGTTGTCGAGGATCAGCAGCGTCATGTCGGTGTTGGCCGCCACGGCGTCCATCAGCGGCGCGACCCCGGAGTGGAGGAACGTGCTGTCGCCAATCATGGCGAGCGCCGGCTTCAATCCGGCCTCCGAGGCGCCCTTCGCCATGCCAACGGACGCCCCCATGCAGACGCACGATTCGACGGCCGAGTAGGGGGGGAGCGCGCCGAGCGTGTAACACCCGATGTCCGACGTCACCACCGCCGACTCGAAGCCGGCGATGGCCTGCTTGATTGCGTCGAACGAGTCGGCGTGCGGGCAGCCGGTGCACAACTGCGGCGGCCTGTTCGGCAGCGAGAGTCCCGGGATCTCCTGGCCGCGCCGCTCGCGCAGGCCCATCGCGCGCCGGACGATGTCGGGCGTCAGCTCGCCGTCGGGCGGCACGGCGCCCGATTCCTTGCCCAGGACCTCGATGGTCGCCGCCACGATCCCTCGTAGCATCCGCTCGACGAAGGGATAGCCTTCCTCCAGCACGAGCACGCGGCTCACGTGGCCGAGCAGCCGTCGCACGAGTTCAACAGGCACCGGGTAGGCGCCGATATGAAGGTGCGAGGGCTGGTAGCCCAGTTCATCCAGGCTCTCTACGTAGTAGTTGCGCGCAATGCCGGTGGTGATGACGCCAAGGTCGCGACGCTCTTCGTTCAGGCGCAGGTGGTTGAACTCGCCGCTCTCGGACCATTCGACGAACCTCGGCTGGCGTCCGAGCAGGTCGTGCCACTGCCGCCGCGCGTTGGCCGGGAGCAGGATCCACGACGAAGCGACCGGCGGCTTGCGCACCGGGTTCTGAGGCCGCGCGTCGCGGACGTGGACGGCAGCCCGGCTGTGTGCGAGGCGCGTCACCAGGCGGATCAGGACCGGGATCTCGAAGCGCTCGGACACGTTGAACGCTTCCCGCGTCATGTCGTAGGCTTCCTGCTGGTTCGCTGGCTCGAGGCAGACGATCCGGGCGAAGTCGGCGTAGTAGCGGGTATCCTGCTCGTTCTGCGAGCTGTGCATGCCCGGGTCATCAGCCACCACGACCACCAGGCCGCCGTTGATCGACACGATCGCGGAGTTCATGAACGGGTCGGCCGCGACGTTGAGGCCGACGTGTTTCATCGACGTCATCGCTCGCCGGCCGGCGAACGAGACGCCGAGCGCCTCTTCGTAGGCCGTCTTCTCGTTCGCACACCACGCCGCGTGCGGCCCGCCGTGCTTCTGCCGATAGCGCACCAGGTATTCGAGGATCTCGGTCGAAGGGGTTCCGGGGTACGCGTAAGCAGCGGTGACACCCGCGTGCACGGCGCCGAGCGCGACGGCCTCATCTCCAAGCAGCACCATGTCGGTCATAGATTCTCTCCCGGGCCGCAGACCGGACCTGAAACGAGCCTGGAACGGTGCTCGTCTTGTCCCGCGGTCGTCGCGGCTCGTCATTTTTCTACGAAGTGGGCACCGAGGCAAGCGCGGCGATCGCCTGGTCCGGAGTCCAGTGGTTTCCCTCGAGGATCGTGACCAGGCGCCCCTGTCGGTCGATCACCGCCGTCCGCAGGTTGTGCGTGATGTCGGACGGGTTCTTCTCGTCGCGGATGACGCTCAACCCCAGGCGCGCTCCCCACGCCTCGACGCGCGCCCGCGGGGCCGTCGCGAACGTCCACAGGGCTTTGTTTGCGCCCACGCGCGACGCGTGCGCGCGCAGTGTGGCCGGCGTGTCGAAGTCTGGGTCGAACGAGATCGAGACCAGGCGCACCGGGCCGCGCAGCCGGCCCTCCTCGATGGCTTTCTGGACGGCGGCGAAAAAGACGTCCATGCGGGGGCAGAAATTCGGGAGTGGGCACCGCGTGTAGATGAATGTCAGCAGGACAGCCGATCCGTTCAACGACGACATCCGGAAGGCCTGCCCGTCCTGGTCCACGAGCGTCTCGTCCGGAACCGTCTCTCCCGGCCTGAGCAGCCCGACGGCCGGCTGGGCCGACTCCTGACGCTCAGGTGTCGGCGCCCAACCCGTCTTCTCGATCGCCGTCAGCCACGCGTCCTCGTCGGTCACCATCAGGGTGGCCCTGATCAGGTCGCCCGGCAGCCGGCCCTTTGCCAGCGCGGGGTCCTTCAGCCGGAACGGCATCGTCATGCCTGGCATGAACCCCTTGACCTCGTCGTGATGGACGACCAGTTCCGACCCATCCGGCTTGACGACAAGGACTTGCCCGGTCAGTTGGTACTGACGCGCCTCAGGCTGGCGGGCGCAGGCGACGGCGAACAAGAGGAGAAGCAGGGCAAATGGACGCACGCAATCATGGTAGCACCCTTGGTTTCCGGTAGAACTCGTGAGACCCGAGTTGTAGAGTAGACTACGCTCGCCCCTCCCAATCAAGGAGTTGTCATGCGCGCGAGTCGAGTGTTCTGGACCGTTCTCCTGACCCTGGCGCTCACCGTCGGTGTCTTTGCCTCACCTCAGAAAACGTCGCCTGGGAAACAGAAAGCGCTAGCACCACTGTCCGCGGTTGACGCCAGGCTGGAGGTGCTGAAGGGCGGTCTCGCCGCCGAGATCGACGGCATGAAAGAGCTGACGCAGCAGATGGTGGACATGCTGTTCAGCCTTGCCGAGCCAGGGTTCCAGGAGTTCGAGACCAAGAAGTACTGCACGCAGATCCTGCGGACCAACGGCTTCACGATCGAAGAGAACGTGGCCGGGATGCCGACCGGTTGGACGGCGAGATGGGGATCGGGCAAGCCGGTCATCGCGCTCGGGTCGGACGTGGACAGCCTGCTGGGCACGTCACAGAAGCCAGGCGTGCCGCACCGCGAGCCGTTCATCGAGGGCGCGCCGGGCCACGGCGAGGGACACAACACAGGCATCCCGCTCAGCATCACTTCCGCGCTGGCGCTGAAGAAGGTGATGGAGCGGGAGAAGATCGCCGGCACGATCATCGTCTGGCCCGGGATCGCGGAAGAGTTGCTCGGCGGGAAGGCGCAGTTCACGAAGGCGGGCGTCTTCAAGGATGTGGATGTCTGTCTGTTCTCTCATATCGCGTCGGGGATGGGCGTGAGCTGGGGCGACGCGAGCGGAACCGGGGCGGTGTCGGTCGAGTACACCTTCACCGGGCAGAGCGCCCACGCGGGCGCGG
>JANYLG010000017.1 GCA_025363775.1 Acidobacteriota bacterium
GAGCGCTTTCGCAAGGCGCTGGTGGCGGCGATCGACGCGCTGCCGGAGCGGGAAAAGATGTTGATGGGCCTGTACTACGAACAGGAGTTGAACTTCCGCGAAATTGCCGCCGTTCTCGGCGTCACCGAATCGCGCGTGTGCCAGTTGCACAGCCAGGCGGTGGTGCGCCTGCGCGCGCATCTCAAGAACTGGTAGGGCATGTCCGCCTGGCCCGATTCGCTTAGAATCGATCCCTCTCCGCTTGCGGGGGCGCCACCGCATTTGCATATCCCCTTCTCGCAACTCCGCTTCGAGCCGGGAAAGAGCGACACCTTCGGGTTTGCCGTGCTGCGGCAGATTGGACGGCTGAACGAGACGTCGTCCTGGCCTCTGCTCGCGAAGAGCAAGTCCGGGTTCGTGTCGCAAATGGGTGAACTCGGCGGCCTCGATCTGGTCGGCGCCGCAAAGAAGCTCGAACTCGTCCCGTACTCCGTCGGGAAGGTCCAGTCCCAGCTGGTCGACGACGGGAATCCGTTCGTGAAGTCTCCAGACCCGTCCGGTGCCATCGGCGTCGATCTCAAGTACGCCGTCACGCCGGGCCTGACGCTGACCTCGACCCTCAACCCTGATTTTGGCCAGGTCGAGGCCGATCCGGCCGTCGTCAACCTGACGGCGTTCGAAACGTTCTACCAGGAGCGCCGCCCCTTCTTCGTCGAAGGGTCGGGCAACCTCCAGTTCGACCTCGACTGCAACGACGGGCGATGCACGGGCCTGTTCTACTCGCGGCGGATTGGCCGACGCCCGCGCGGCAGCCCGGATACGCCCGATGGCGGTCACGCGGTATCGCCGGCTCTCACGACGATCATCGGCGCGGCGAAACTGACCGGGCGCGCGGGCGCCTTCGCTATCGGCGCGCTCAACGCCGTGACCGGCGAGGAAGAGGCGCAGCTTGCGAACGGCCCCAGCCGATGGACGCAAACCGTCGAGCCGCTCACCAACTTCACCGTCGTGCAGGCAAAACGCGAATGGCGGAACCAGTCCTCCCTCGGATTCGCCTTCACGAACACCGCGCGTCGGCTCAACCAGGACGTCAGCTTCCTGCCAGCCAACGCCACGACCGGCGGTGTGAACTGGGACTGGCGGATGAAGGACCCACGCTACTCGGTGACCGGCTACTGGGCGGGAAGCTCGGTGCGGGGCAGCGCGGAGGCCATTGACGACGTCCAGCGCAGCGCCGTTCACGACTACCAGCGACCGGACGCAGACTACCTGAAATACGACCCCACGAGTACGTCGCTCAATGGGCAGGCCGGCTCGGTCGGCTTCCAGAAGGTCGGCGGGGCGAAGGTGCGCTTCAGCTTCAACGGCAGCTACAAGACTCCCGGCTTCGACGTCAACGATGTCGGGTACATCCGGCGCGCGGACGAGATCATGCAGTCCGCCTGGGTCCAGATCCGCTGGGACACGCCCACGAGGCTCTACCGGAGCATCAGGCTCAATTTCAACCAGTGGTCCGGCTGGAACTTCGGCGGTGACTCCAGGTTCAAGGGCACCAACGTGAACGCGCACATCTCGTTGACGTCGAACTGGTCAGCCGGTACTGGCGTCAACATCGAGGGAACGGGCGTGGACGACCGGTCCACGCGCGGCGGACCGGCTCTCCGGTCCAAGCGCGGCGGCAACATCTTTTACTACGTCCAGACCGATGGGCGGAAGGCGGTGAACGGCGCGTGGCAGGGGTTCGTCTTCCGCGACGAGGCTGGAGACACGAGCTGGGGTTTAGATCCCGAGATCACCTATCGCCCGACCGCGTTCCTGTCGCTCAGCGGGGGCGTGCACTTCGAGCGGGGGAACGACAACTCGCAGTGGGTCGAAAACGTGACGGAGGGCGCCGCAACGCATTACGTCTTCAGCCGAATCCGCCAGACCACGGTGGGACTGACCGCCCGCTTCAACTACACCGTCACGCCGAACCTGACGTTGCAGATGTACGCGCAACCGTTCGTGTCCGCCGGCGCCTATTCGAATGTCAAGGAAGTCGTGAAGCCGCGCGCCGGGCGGTTCGCCGATCAGTTCGCGGCCTACCCTTACTCGAGCGCGCCCGACTTCAACTACCGCTCGTTCCGTATGACGAACGTCCTCCGGTGGGAGTACAAGCCCGGCTCGGCCCTCTACGTCGTCTGGCAGCAGGTCCGCGAGGATTCCGTCTCGACCGGGGCATTCCGCTTCCAGCGGGATGTGAACGATCTGTTCGGCCTGCCGGCCACCAACGTGTTCCTCGTCAAGTTCTCCTACTGGCTGAACCTGTAGCGAGCCGCTGGCACAGGCCGCCTGACGCCCGGCATCAGAGCGCCCAACGGGATGGAGTGGACTATCGCCAATGGCATCGGCGCGACCACGACATCGTCATCATCGCGAGCGGCGGGGGCCGGGCCGCCCCGCAGAGCGCCCGCCGGGTCCGGCGGCGCCCGTCCCGCGGAAACCGCCCGGCTTGGCTGAGGGGTGGTGCGGTCTCGCGGCCGGAGCCCGGCCCGCGACCGCACCTCCTTGCTTCTTGGCCTCGGCGTTCGCTCTCGCCGCGGCCTTCTCCTGGCGAATGGCAGCAATCCGCACGCCCCTCGGAATCTCCAGTTGGCCAGCGGGTCGGGCCGCATAGTCGAAATCGGGCACTGTCACGCGCGGCAGGCGTTTGCCGATCACCTTCTCGATGTGTTGAAGGTCGGCCTCCTCCTCCGGCGCCACGAAGGTGAATGCGCTACCGACCGCCTCGGCCCGCGCGGTCCGGCCGACGCGGTGCACATAGTCCTCTGGCACCTTCGGCACGTCGAAGTTCACGACGTGGCCCAAGGCCTCGACATCGATACCCCTCGCGGCGATATCGGTTGCGACGAGCACCTGGAACTTCCTTCCCTTGAATCCGCTGAGCGCCGCCGTGCGTTGCGCCTGCGACCTGTTGCCGTGGATCCGCTCGGCCTTGATGCCGCGGCGGACCAGGAACTCGGCGACGCGGTTGGCGCGGTGCTTCGTGCGGGTGAAGACCAGCGCGTCCTTCACGTCGCCACGCTCGAGCAGGGCGACGAGCAGCGCGGCCTTCAGCGACTGTGGGACCGGATAGACCGCCTGAGCGATGCCGATGGGCGGTGTCGCCGGCCGGTCGAGATGGATCCGCACGGGATCCTGAAGAAGTTCGCGCGTCAGCTCCACAATAGGCGCGGGCAGCGTTGCGCTGAAGAACAAGGTCTGGCGACGCGCGGGCAGGTGCCGGAGGACCCGTCGGATCTCGGGCAGGAATCCCATGTCGAGCATCCGGTCGGCCTCGTCGATCACCAGATGCTCGAGGCTCCCCATCTTGGCGTAGGGCGCTCGAAGATGATCGAGCAGGCGGCCGGGCGTGGCGATGATGACGTCCACGCCGCTCCGGAACGCATGCTCCTGCGGCCCCATCCCCACGCCGCCGATCACGGCTGCACCCGTAATCGGCGTATGGATCGCCAGGTCGTTCAGGTGCTCGAGGATCTGGAGGGCGAGTTCGCGCGTGGGCGTCAACACAAGAGCGCGCGTCGCCCCGCGGGGGCTGTCGACGAGGCGGTGCAGAATCGGCAACAGGAACGCCGCGGTCTTGCCGCTCCCGGTCATCGCCGAGGCCAGGACGTCGCGCCCGGCCAGGGCCGGCGGAATCGCGGCGGACTGGACGGGTGTGGGTCGGGCGAAGCCAAGTTCCTTGAGGCCCTTCAAGAGACTCGGATGTAGCTTGAGCGTGGCGAATGGCATGTGTAGAGCATCTCACGCCCGGCGTTCCGACACCACATGAGGTTGGCACCCGCCGCAGGCGCCTCGCCGCCCTCGTCCCTCGACGAGCTCGGGGCGCCCTGAGCCGTCCACGTCGACTTTGCTCGGGACGACCCTGAGTTTGCCGAAGGGTCGAAGGGCCGGTCACGGGCGACGGGCGCAGAGTACCGCGCTTGAACGCAACCGCCCCAACGGCGATACTGACAAAACCATGGAGAATCAGGCGTTCCCCTGCCCGACAATCTGGCTCGACCCCCTGCCGCTGGCGGGAGGAGGGGCGCTGCCCGGACGCGTCCTTCCCGGGCCGATGGAAGGGATCACCGCCGGGGCATTCTGCGCGGTCATGACTGAGCTCGGGCTGGTGTCCGCCTGGGTCACGCCGTTCATCCGGGTGTCGGAAGGGATCCCGCGCCAGGCCCGCCTGCGCGATCGGTTGACCGCGTTCTCTCCGCTGCCCACGGTGGTGCAGGTCATGGGCACCGACATCCCGATGCTGGCTCAAACCGCGGCCCGCCTGGCGACGGAGCCCGGAGTGGTCGGGATCGACTTGAACTGTGCCTGTCCCAGTCGCATCGTCGTCTCCGGTGGCGCGGGCGGCGGACGGCTGCGGCATCCGCGTTGGATTCGCGACGCGCTGCTCGCCCTGCGCCGCGCCTGCCCGACCAAGGGAATCAGCGTCAAGATCCGAGTGGGCCTCGAGTCGGCGGAGGAGCTGCCCTGGATCTGTGGGGCGGTGCGGGAGGCCCAGCCGGATTTCGTCGTGCTGCACTACCGTACGGTGGGAGAGATGTACCGCGCGGCCCCGGACGGCTTGCGGCGACTGGCCAGGGCCCGGGAACTGCTGCCTGGCGTGACCTTGTTCGGCAGCGGGGATCTGTATACGGTGGCGGCGGCCGCGCGCATGTGGGCGGTCGCCGGGGTCGATGGTGTCACGCCGGCCCGTGGCCTGGTCGCCACCCCGTGGCTGTTGCGGGATATCGAAGCGGCCTGCCGCGGCGAGGACGTCCGTGTCCACACCGACGAGGAGAAGCGCGAGTTCCTGCGCCGCCTGATCTCGCGGGCCGAGCGCGACGGCGCCTGGCGCCCGGGGTTCGTGCTGGAAGTCGCGCGACACCAGTTCGGCCGCGAACACCCGCTGTTCTGCCGGCTTGCCAGCGCCGATTCCGCCGCCGCGATGCTCGCCGGGCTGGCGTGAGTCGCGAAGAGCCTTGCCCTCGGGACGGGACCTGGTGAACCTGAAGATCCTCGAGCGTGACCGGCAGCGCTGCGGACGGTCACGGGACTCGTCTCACTCATCCCCGGCGGTCAGCCCGTCTCCGATCAAGTTGACCGCCAGGGCCGTCAGGAAGATGAAGAGGCCCGGAAACAGCGCCAGCCACGGCTCGGATGTCATCGTCGTCTGCGCCTGGTAGAGCATGTTGCCCCAGCTCGGCGTCGGCGGCTGGACACCCACGCCGAAGAAGCTGAGGGCCGACTCGAGCAGCATGCCCCGCCCCACCGCGAGTGTCATCGACACGACAATGGACGGCACGGCGCCTGGCAAGAGGTGGCGAACGATGATCCGTGCGCTGCGCGCCCCGGCCGCGTGGGCGGCCGCCACGAACTCGCGTTCCTTCAGCGTGAGGTACTCGGCCCTGACGAGCCGTGCGCTCTCCATCCAGCCGGCGAGGCCGACGATCAGGATCAGCAACGGCACGGACGGATCGACGACGGCCGACGCGATCATCAGGAGCGGCAACCGGGGGATGGCCAGCATCGCGTCGGTGAACCGCATCAGCGCGCTGTCGAGGAACCCGCCGGCATACCCGCTCACCGCGCCGACGGTCACTCCCACCCCGGCCGCCACCAGCGCCGACAGCAGACCGACCGCCAGCGTGACCCTCGCGCCGAACAGCACCCGCGTGAGCAGGTCGCGCCCCAGTTCGTCGGTGCCGAACCAGTGGCCAGGCGACGGCGCCGCGCGGCGGTGGGCGAGATCGAGCGCCTCCGGCGCGTACGGAGCGATGGCCGGCGCGGCCGCGGCGAGCACGATCAACGCGAGGAGCAGCGCCGCGGCCACGCGCCCGGCGGCCCTCTGCGGCCGTACCCGACGGACCCGGGGGGTGCTCACGACGGGTCGCCTCCGACGCGCGGGTCGAGGCGGCCGTAGAGCAGATCGGCGACGAGGCCAAGCGCCACGACCGCGCA
This sequence comes from Acidobacteriota bacterium, assembly GCA_025363775.1. Classification (GTDB taxonomy): domain Bacteria; phylum Acidobacteriota; class Vicinamibacteria; order Vicinamibacterales; family Fen-181; genus FEN-299. Next base: position 5,956 of record JANYLG010000017.1, read on the forward strand.
CGAAGACAGCATCAGGAACGCCATCAGCACCGTGTAGTCGCGCCTGGCCAGCGACTCGGTGAAGAGGCTGCCGACACCAGGCCAGGCGAACACGCTCTCCGTCACGACCGCGCCTGACACCATGATCGCGGCGTCGAGCAGGACGACGGTGAGCACCGGGATGAGCGCGTTCCGCAGCGCGTGCCGCAACCACAGCGTCCGGTCCGGCACGCCCCGGGCGCGCGCAGCAATCATGAACGGCTGGCGCAGCACCTGGCTCATCGAGGCACGGAGATAGCGGGACCACGCCGCCGCGTGGACCAGGGCGAGCACGCCGGCCGGCAGCACCAGGTGCTCCACGCGATCGACGAATCCTCCACCGCCCATGCCGCTGCGCCCCGACGAGGGCAGCCAGCCGAGCGTGACCGCAAACACCAGCTGCAGCAGCAGCCCGAACCAGAAGACCGGCAGCGAGATCCCTGCGAACGACAACACCGTCGTCAGCCGGTCGAACCACCCGTGGCGGCGCACGGCGCCGACGATGCCCAGCGGCAGGGCCACCAGGGCGCCCAGCGCCATCGAGGTCGCGATCAACTCGAGGGTGGCCGGCAGCCGCTCCAGCAGCCGGTCCAGGACCGGGCGGCCGTCGGCGTAGCTGTACCCCCAATCACCGCGCACGAACGCGCAAAGCCACGCCAGGTACTGCTGCCACAGCGGCTGGTCGAGGCCGAGCGCGCGCCGCAGCCGCTCGATGTCCGCCGGGCGGACGTTCGGGTTCGACAGGTACAGCGTCAGCGGCCCGCCCGGGGCCGCGTGGATCAACGCGAACACGAGGAGGGACACGATCAAGAGGAGGGGAATGGCCTGCAGCAGCCGCTGAACCAGAAGTCGGGGCACCTGGATTCTCCCGGCTACCGGCCGATCTCCCACTCGTGAACGTTCCAGAAGATCCCCGTGTTGGTCGGGTTCCCGCGGAAGTTCCGGAGCCGGGCCGGCACGACGTCGAGCCGCGTAATGTTGTAGAGCGGGATCTCGGGCGCCAGCTCGGCGATCCGGCGCTGGGCCTCCTGCAGCAGCCGCCGCCGCTCCACCAGGTCGACGGTCCGGTCCGACGCGTAGAGCACCTGCGTGAGCGCCTCGTCGCGGAGGTAGTTGATGTTCCGGCCGGCGGGCGGCACACGATCGGCCGCGAAGAACAGCGTCATCTCCGGGTCGGACGGCATCTGCCACCAGTGGAGCATCGCGTCGAACCGCCCCTCGAACCAGCGCGCGCTGATCGTCGTCCCGTCCTGGAGTTGGATGCGCACGTCGGCGCCCACCTCGCGCCACTGCCGCTGCACCGCCTGCGCGATGTTCTCGCGAATAGTGAACCCGGCCTGGGTGATGAGCGTGAACGCCAGTTTCCGGCCGTCCCGTTCGCGGATGCCGTCGCGTCCGGTGTCGCGCCAGCCGGCCTCATCGAGGAGCGCGCGCGCCCGGCCGGGGTCGTAGTCGTAGCGCCGGACCTGATCGGTGTACGCCCAGGACAGCGGCTGGATCGGCCCGTCGATGACCGGCGCGAGGTCGTTGAGAATCGTTCGCGTCAGCATCCGCCGGTCGACGGCGTGGGCGAGGGCACGCCGGACGCGGACGTCGGCGAACGCCGGCACGCTCTTCTGGTTCAGTGTGATGTGCTCGTAGGCGTTCCCCATCATCCGGTGCACGACCAGCCCCGGCACCTGCTCCACGTCCCGGAGCTTGTCCCACGGCAGGAGCGCGGTCAGGTGCGCTTCGCCGCTTCGAAGCTGGTTGATCCGCGTGTTGGTGTTCGCCAGGAACTTGAACAGGATCCGCTTGATGCGGGGCATGCCCCCGCCCCGCCAGTAGTTCGGCACCCGCTCGAGCAGGATGTGCTCGCCAGTCCGCCATTGGGCGACGCGGTACGGGCCGGTCCCGAGCGGGTTGCGGTTGTAGTCGGTGGCGCGGTCGATGTCCCGGCCGGCGAGCACGTGTCTCGGGAAGCACCCGCGGACGAACTGGATCGCGTAGGGGGCGTAGACCTCGCGGTAGTGAACGATCGCGGTGAGGGGGTCGGGCGTCTCCACCGAGGCGATGCGGTCGAAGCCGTCGGTGCTCTCGGGCTTGTACGACGGGTTGTTCAACGCCTCGACCGTGAACTTCACGTCGGCCGACGTGAACGGCTTGCCGTCGTGCCAGGCCACACCCGGCCGGAGTTTCCACCAGACGTCCATTCCCCCGTCGGCGCGCAGCCGGACTCCCCCGTTCTCGAGCGTCGGCACCTCGGATGCGAGCAGCGGCACGACGTTCATCTTGTCGTCCGTCGTGGTCAGCCCTTCGACGATGCAGGTCTCGATGTCTTCGAGGATGTGCGTGCTGAACCGGTTGAGCGTGTCCGGCTCGCGGTCGTACGCGACGACGAGCAGGTCGTTCGACGGCCCGGCCGCCTGCCGCCGCGCGCACGCCGGGCCGGCCGCCGCCAGGACGATGGCGGCCAGGGCCGACAGGCGGCGAATGACAGGCCGCGACACCAGCGCCTTGACGCTCACAGGGGCCTCCGGGGCGCGCCGTCCGGCTGCGCCATGATCGCCGCGATCAACGGGATCGGGATGGCGCCGAACGACAGCAGACGGTCGTGGAAGGCGCGCAGAGAGAACCGCGGGCCCAGCGCCCGCTGCTGCTCGGCCCGAAGGCGGTGGATGCCCTCGGTCCCCAGCCAGTACATCACGGCGGCGCCGGGAAACATGGAGTTCTTGCACGCTTCGCTGCGCGCGGCCGCCGGCGCCATGCCGACGCGCTCCGCGTAGAACGCCACCGCCTGGTCCATGCTGAGGCTGCCTTGGTGGAGTTCGATGTCCACGATGGCGCGCGCCAGCTGACGCAGCCGGCTGTGCTCCTCGGCCACCAGCTCGAGCGGCGAGAGGAAGCCGTGCTCCGCCATGAGATCGGTCGCGTAGCAGGCCCAGCCCTCCGCCAGCGTGCCCCCGCAGAACATCGCGATCCGGCTGGCCCCGTCCACGGCCGCGACCTGGCCGACGCGCGACGCGCTCCGACCGGCGTGCGCGTTCTGGACGTGGTGGCCGATCGCGCCGTGATGCACGACATGGTTCAGTTTGATGACGGACGTGTTCGCCGCCCGCAGCCGCTGCAAGACCTCGTCGGCCGGCATCATCGTGTCGATCGGCGTGAGGGTGCACTCGTGCGTGCCCGGCGGGTCGAACGGCGCAGGGCACCGGTAGAAAAGGTAGTACAAGAACGGCGCGGCCTCGCGGGTGCACACCGGGATCGGCACGAACCGGATCGGCCGGTCGGGCCAGGTCACCAGGTCGTGCGCCAGAACCACCTCTCGACAGGAGTGCCACACGTCCGCGTGCGAGGACAGGTACGACTCGACGCCTGGATGATCGGCGGCCAGCCGCTCCTGGATTTCGGGCCAGCCGCCGGGCGCCTCGCGCCGTGCCGCCTCGGCCAGGCGCGCCGCCTGCCCCTCGAACGCGGCGCGGGCCTCGGCCAGGAGCGACGCGCGCGACTGGCGGGTCCAGTGGCCCCGTGCGAGCAGCAGGTCGAACAGGTCGCCGCCGCACGCGTACCGTGAACCTGGAGCCGGCGACGCCGCTTTCAGGCTTGCGGCGAATGCGTCGAAGGCCGCGAGCGCACCCTGCGCCGCCGCGCGCACCGCCTGTACCTCCGGCGTGGCCGTGCACGTGCACATGACGGCCGCCGCTCGCGCGGCCCGGAGCGGGTCGAACTCCGGGCCCGCCGCATCAGCGGCCGCGTGCGACGCTTCGTGGGCCAGCCAGAGATCCAGACCGACCGACAGGAGGACTCGCCCCCCCTCGCACTCGCGCAAGGCGCGCGCCACCCACGCCGCGGGCGCACCGCCCGGGGCCAGCGACCGGCGGGCCTGGTCGAAGAACGGCGGGATGGCCTCCAGCCGCGCCGTCACCGATCGAAGGCGGTCGTCGAACGGCGCGAAGCCACGCGTGATGAGCGAGACGATGCCGAAGACCGCCTCGCCGGTGAACAAGGCAGGATTCGCCCGCTGGAAATGCCCGCCCTCGATCTCGGCTGCCTGGATCTCGAGACAGGCGTCGGCCAGATGGCGATCGATGTCAGCGGCCGCTCCCGCGGCATCCGTCGTCTGGCCCGACTCGAGGCTCGACTCTGCCGTCGTGACGACGGGGGCGATCACCGGAGGGACCGCCAACAGGTCGATACGCAGCCGGCGCATCTCCGCGACGGCCGCCTCGAGACCCCCGGGTGACCAGTCCGGCAGCCGATCGTCGTACTGGTGCACGCCGGCGAACGTGGCGGTCACCGGGTTGAGCCGGAAGAAGGTCTCGAAGAAGCGATCGAGCGTCTCGTTGAGCACGCGCAGCCTCGTCTCGTTCACCGTGGTTCGCCGCCCCGATCGAGCGGCAGGCCGACCCAGCGCCGCTCGCGGAACGACTGTTCCACCGCGTTGATCGTCTCCTGCACCCAGGCCCCGTCGGCAAAATCCCCTTCGCTGGCCCGCCCGGGGTCCAGGACCTCGTCGACGAAACCCGCGGTCAGGTTGGCGTAGAAGAGCGTCCGCCAGCTCTCGGCGTCGGTGCCGCCGGGCGGGTAGAACGCCGCCGGGATCTCCAATCGCTTGAACTCCACGGCATCGGGCCGGGCCGCGTGGACGGTCTGGCAGCAGCCGAACTCTTCCACGAGCCGGCAGATCAGCGCGCCCTCGCTGCCGTAGATCCTGGCCTCGAGGCCGGGGTAGTTGCCGACCGTCACGAAGCTGGTCTGGATCGAGCAGAGGGCGCCGTTGACGAACTCGCCGAGGAAGATGTCCCCATCGTCGATGTTCATGCGCATCATCCGCCCGGTGGCGCGGACCATGCGATCCGGAACGAAGTTCCGCATCGTCCCCACGACTGACTGGAGGTCGCTGCCGACGAACCAGTGCGCGAGGTCGATGATGGGCGCGCCGTATCCTTCGAGGGAAGAGACCTGGAGGACCGACTGGTCTGCATGCGGATCGACCTGGCGGAGCGGCGTGGACGGCCTGAGCCACTGGGAGTTCTGCTCGTAGCCGTTGAAGATGAACGGCGTGCCGATCGCGCCGGCGTCGATGAGCGACTTCACGTACCGCATCCCGGGGCTGAAGCGGAACGTGAAGCCCATCTTCGTCCGAAGCCCCCTGGTGCGGGCCAGGTCGCGGGCGCGGAGCGTGTCGCGATAGTCGTAGGCGACCGGTTTCTCGCACAGCACGTGCTTGCCCGCCTCGAGCGCGGCCCAGGTGAGATCGAAATGCGTCGCGCTCGGCGTGCAGACATCGATCATGTCGATGTCGGCGCGATCGAGCAGTTCCGCGTGGCTCTCCGTCGCCACCGGTATCCCGAAGTCGCGGGCCGCTGCCTTCGCGAGATCGATCTGTGGGTCGGCAATCGCCACCAGCTCACACCGCGGGTCCCGTTTGAAGCCGGGCAGGTGAGCCACCCGCGCCCACGCCCCGGCACCGAGCACCCCGACACGCACCCTGTTCGAAGATGTCACAGCTCCCCCCAGTCGATCCTGACCCCTTGGTCTGCACCCAGAACCGTTCGGCAAGGCTGAAGCCTCGCCCGGCCGTCTCTGAACCCTCGCCTTGTCCAGATGTCGTCATCGTCGCTCTCGCAGGGCGACCCTCGAGGGTTGCCGGCGTCGGCTACTCGATCACTGGCCCCCGATCCCCCGGCAGCATCAGCTGACGGTGCGCCCACCATGGCGCGATGCCCTGGCTCAGCACGCGTTCGTGAAATGCCCGGAGGTTGAACGCCGCCCCTTCGCGGCGTTCGACGTCGCGGCGCAGGTCGAGCAGCGCTATCTTGCCGAGGAAGTACCCTCCGTAAGTCGGATCGTAGGACGCGCGCTCGGCCTCCTGCCTCGCGGCCGGCGCCGGCAGGTGCGCCTGCTGTTCGAAGTAGGTGGCCGCCTGGTCGATGGTCCACCCGTCGGCGTGGACGCGGATCCCGACGATCAGGCGGCAGATCCTCGTCAGCGCCTCGCTCAGCTGCGCAAGCTGGTAGCGTGGGTCGTCGGCGTGGAAGCCCTCGTCGATCACCAACTGCTCGGCGTAGTGCGCCCACCCGTCCTGCCCGGACGAGGGTTGCGGAAACGGGTTGAGGCCGATCCAGATCCGGCGGATCTTCCCGGGCGTGCGCCGCATGAAGAGGCTGTGCGCGAAGTGGCCGGGATAGACCTCGTGGGCGGAGACATCCGACAGCGTGGCGTAGTTGAACTTCCGCAGCCAGGCGTCCTGGCGCGCCGGCGGCCAGTCGGCCCGCGCGTCGGTCAGGTAGTAGAAACTCCTGACGGGCTTCTCTTCGAGCGGTGGCGACGCGTGCATCGACGCCAGGCCGAGGTCGAACGGGAGCGCGGGCGCGACGACCACGGGCTCGTGCGGCGGCAGCGCAAGCAGTCGCTTCGACTCTCCGAACGCGATGAGATCGTCGACGGCCTTCCGCGCAGCGGTCACCAACTGGCCGGGCGCCGGGTGATCCGCCAGGACCGACTCCCACACGGCGAGCGGATCCCGGGTAGGGGCCACCCGGGCGGCGGCGGCGCGGAATGCGGCCTGGGTCCGGACGAGCTCCCGCTCGCCGATGGCCAGAAGCCGATCCGTGGGCAGGTCGATCAGTTCCTCCGCACGATATCGCGCTTCGAGATTCGACCGGCCGATGACAAACGTCCCCTTCGCGCGCGGAAGCAGATCCTTCTCCAGGTAGTCGGCATACGCGTCGAGGAGGCCTGCCGCCTGACGCCCCGCCAGCGCCAGGCCGTTTTGCAGCGCGGCGTCGTTCAGCGATTCGAACGCGAGCGGCAGGTCATGGCGGAGCATGACTGCCGCCCCCCGCGCGGCCGACGCGCCCCGGGTGACGAAGAGCGGCGGAGCATTGCCGATGTTCGCCCGCGCGGCCGCCAGCAGCGCCGGAAGCCGCTCCAGCTTCGACTGGATCTGGCGCGCCCGCCGGTCGGCCGGCGCCGACTCCATCACCATCAGGTTGTGGACGCCGTCGCTCACGGCGGACACGTAGATGACCGGGTTTCGCTGCCAGGTGCGGACCTGCCGAAGGTCGAGGAGCCAGCCGTCGAGGATCCCGCCGAGGATCCGGTGATCCACGCGCTCGTCTGGCGTCAACGCCGTGGCGTCGATGGCGCGCAGCTTCAGGCACCACGCGTCGAGGTCGGCTGCCTCGGCCTCGATGGCTGCGGCCGAGAAGTCCTCCAGCCGGCCATCGTGAGCGTGGAGCCCGTTTCCCGCCGCGATGGACGGATGGCGCCGGGCGAAGGCGTCGAGGTAGGCGTCCACCAGGCCCCCGAACTCGCCTGACGGTGCGGAAGCCCACGCGGCCGTCAGGACCACGACCGCCACGGCCAGGCTGCAGGTGCAGAACGATCTCAGCATCGGAATGGGATGATACGCGGACTGGCTGTCTTTGGCCAGCCAGGGCGCAAGTCGCCCCTCCGAAACGCCGCCGACCGGCGCCGACTGCACACCACATCGCCCCGCTCGGGAACGCGCGTCGCGCTCACTACCCGACCTCCCTGCCGACCGGCCTGCCCGTGTCCACCCCGCCGTGGAGGTTCTTGGCCGTTATCTTCTCGAGTAGTTCCTTCAACCGGTACGTCCTGCGCCTCGCCGGCTTCGCGACCAGGTCGCCGTCCCGGAGCGACAGGTCAGGCTAGAGTTCGCGAGGCAGTACGACCTTGGCGCCCGGTGCGGCCGTGGTTCTGAGTGCGGAGGGGCAAGTACCGGCTTTGCCTTCACGCAACCGTAGACGTGCTATCATGCAGGCATGCCGAGCCAGTTGACGATCCGCGGAGTCCCGGACGAAGTGCGTCGCCGGCTGGCGCAGCTCAGTCATGCGGGGGGTGAAAGTATGAACACCACCATCCGTCGGATCCTGGAGCGGGCCGTCGGGGCCGACGGTTGTCGCCAGCGCCTCGAGGAATATGCCACGTGGAACGCGGACGACCTGGCCGACTTCGAGCGCGCTCTTGGCGAACAGCGGACTATCGATGCCGACCTCTGGCGCTGAACCCATCGGGCGCCTGGTACTCGACACCTCCGCGTACTCACGGTTCCGCGCCGGCCACAAGACCGTCCTCGACATGCTGGCGGCCGCAGACGCCGTGTTGTTGCCGGTGACGGTGCTCGGAGAGCTGGAAGCCGGATTCGAGCTGGGCCGCCGCGCCCTCGAGAACCGCGCCACCCTTGCGCGCTTTCTGCAAGAACCGTTCGTCACGGTTCTGCCGACGACCCCGGATGTCGCTCGACGGTACGGCCAGACTTTTTCCCGCTTGCGTCAGGCCGGGACGCCCATTCCCACCAATGACATCTGGATTGCGGCGGCGACCCTGGACGCCGGCGGGCGGCTCCTGACATTCGACGCGCACTTCCAGCAGGTGGCAGGCCTCGACTGTGTCTTGCTGAACTGGTCCCCAACCTCCATGTGATCGCCGCCGGGTCGCTGCGGACACATCCGCACGCTGCAGGAGGAAGCGCCGGCAGAGTGAACGCTCTCCAAGATGCTCCAGATGGCTATGGCTGGCTTGCCGGGTCATCAGATTCCGACCGCCTTGCCTACTCGGCTGGGCCAATCACCTCGAGGGCTGACTTGCAGTGGATGAGCCTCAGTGGACACCTGACAGCCGGCTTCGCAATCCTGATGCCCGGCAGCAACGCGACGAGCGCGCTGCAGTCAGCCGCGACGGCGCGGGCGGTCTGGCCGAATCAGGACCCGGTGGGCAAGCCGTTCGGCCGCGGCACGGAGGACGAGTCGCTGGTCACAGCCGTCGGCGTCGTCCGCGATGTGAGCGTCGGTCTCGACCGGCGTCGTCGCAGTCACGCTGGCGCTGGTGAGCGCCGCCGCCTGCTACCTGCCGGCGCGGCGGGCGACCCTGGCCGATCCGCTGCGCGCCCTCAGGTACGAATAGGGCGGGGTGTCCCGCCAATCTCGACCAGCTGTGATAGCCTTGCGCCGGAGGAGCGATTCGCCATGAAGATCCCCCGCTCGATTTGGTTGGCCCTCGGTGCGGCCGTGGTCGTCGTTGCGGTGGCGGCGGCCGGGTGCTCGAGGAGCGCCCAGAGCCACCTGGACCGCGGCAGCGCGTATCTGAAAGAGGGCAAGGTTGACGCGGCCGTCCTGGAGTTCCGGAGCGCGGTGCAGAAGGAGCCGATGTCGGCGCCGGCGCGCCAGAAGCTCGCCGACGCCTACCTGCGCCAGGGAAATGGCGCGGGCGCGATCGGCGAGTCCGTCCGCGCGGCGGTCCTTCTGCCGTAGGACGCGGACGCGCAACTCAAGGCCGGCGTGTTGCTGCTCATGGCCGGGAGGGCCGAGGATGCAAAGTCCCGTGCGGACAAGGCACTCGCCGTGAGTCCCAAGAACGTCAACGCGCTGGTGCTGCGCGCCAACGCGCTGGCGGGCCTCAAGGACCTCGACGGCGCGCTCGAGCAGATGCAGCAGGCGCTGCGGCTCGATCCGCGCTCGAGCCTCCAGACCAACCTGGGGGCCATCCAGGCCGCCCGGGGCAAGCTGCCCGAGGCCGAAGCCGCGTTCCGGCAGGCCGTAGCGACCGACGCCAAGTCGGTGCCGGCCCGGCTCGCGCTGGGGCAGTTCCTCTGGGGCACCGGCAGGCCGGCCGACGCCGAGGGCGAGTTCAAGGCCGCCCTTGCGTTCGATGCCGCCAACCTCGCGGCCAACCGCACGCTGGCGTTCTTCTACCTGCAGTCCGGCCGCGCCGCGGAGGCCGAGCCCTACTTCAAGAAGGCGGCGGAGGCGGCAGGTACCGCGGACGCGAAGCTCGCGCTTGCCGACTACTACGCGGCGATGAAGCGTCCGGCCGACGCCATTGCCGTCCTCGACACGTTGAGCGCGACGCCCCGTTACTGGGCGCTCGCCAGGGCGAAGGTCGGCGACATCCAGTACGGCGAGGGAAAGAAGGCCGAGGCGTTCCGTACGGTTGACGAGGTGGTAAAGAAGCAGCCGACGCTGGGGGCGGCGCGCGTCGTGCGCGGCCGGCTGCTACTGGCCGACGGCCGCATCGACGAGGCCCTGAGGGACGCGCAGGAGGCCGTGAAGAGGGACCCGCAGAACGCCGAGGCCCATTACCTTCTTGGCAGCAGCCAGGTGGCGAAACGCGACCTGGACGCGGCGGCGAAGTCGTTTGCGGAGGTGTTGCGCCTGAACCCGCGTGCCGCGGCCGCGCAGGTGCAGCTCGCGCAAATCGAGCTGCAGCGGCACGCCCTGCCGTCGGCCATTCAGCTCGCGGAGCAGGCGGCCGCCCAGCAGCCGGGCAACCTGGCGGCGCAACTCGTGCTCGCGCGCAGCCTGGTGGCGCGCGGGGACTTCGACCGCGCGACCTCCGTAACACGCGCTCTCGTCGAGGCAGCGCCCGGGGTGGCGGTCGTGCACTCGCAGGCCGGGATTCTGGCCGGCGCCAAGGGTGACAGGGCTGGCGCGCGGGCGGCGTTCGAGAAGGCCCTGTCCCTCGACGACGGCCTGGTGGAGCCGCTGACGGGTCTCGTCCTGCTCGACGTCGACGGGAAGGCGCCGGAGCGCGCGCGCGCGCATCGAGCAGCGCCTGCAGAAGGCGCCGAAAGACAGCGCCGTGCTCGCCCTCGCAGGCCGCACATGGGCCGCAACCGGCGATCCGGCGAAAGCGGAGGAGTTCTTGCGCCGCGCCATCGACGCCGACCCCTCGAACCTCGACGCCTACTCGCTGCTGGGCGGATTGTACGTCTCCCAGCGGAAACTCGCTCAGGCGGTCGTGGAGTTCGACAAGCTGGCCATGCGACAGCCCGCGGCCGTGGGCCCGCCGACGATGGTGGGGCTGATCCTGCAGGCGCAGGGGAAGGACGAGGAGGCGCGCAAGCGATACGAGCGCATCGTGGAGAAGGACGCGCACGCGGCGGTGGCGTCGAACAACCTCGCGTGGATGTATGCCAGCCGCGGCGAGCAGCTCGACCGGGCGCTGCAGCTGGCTCAGGCGGCGGTGGCGCAGGTGCCGGACCACCCGGAGTTCAACGACACGCTGGCGTTCGTCTACCTGAAGAAGCAGCTGCCGTCGCTGGCGATTCCGCCGTTGAGGCTGGCCGTGGAGAAGGCCTCTGCGAATCCGGTCATCCACTACCACCTGGGTCTCGCCTACTCGCAGACCGGTGACAAGGCCGCGGCGCGGCAGTCGCTCGAGCGGGCGCTCAAGCTGAAGGCGGATTTTGACGGTGCGGACGACGCACGGAAGGTGCTGCAGACGCTCGGGTGAGCGCTGCCGGGCAGCGCGTGTCTCCGGAATCGACCCGCTGCCCTGGGCCGCTTCAATCGTGTGCTTGCGGCAAGCCTGCGTAGACGGGTCGGCGGGTCCGATCACGCGGGCGAGGTGAGGGCGGCGAGCGTCTCCCGGTAGGTCCACGGCATCCAGGCGGCCGGCGTGGCTGTGCCGCGAGCGGCGGCGGCCCGAGTTCGGCCAGCAACGCGTTGACGCGCTCGAGCGTCACAGCCGACGGCGCCGCCTGTGTGCTCGATGCGTTCAAGCCACGCGCGTTCGAAATACCTTGCCCACCTCCTGGACAGGCACTGACTGTTCCCTGAACCTGGTTCTCGCCTCTTCAATCCTCCGCATTGCGTTCCTGTCGAAGGAGCGCTCTCCGCAGGTCCTGCACGAGAGGGCTTCAACGTCCACAAGGAAGATGTTGTCGCCGATCCGGATCTCCTCGTCGACCCGCTTCTCGGCGATGTCTGGACTGTGGCACACCACGCACTTCATGGGAGCCTCCGCTCATATTCAAGCCAACGATGCGGATCCATCCAGGCATGCACAACTGCGGACTTCATGTCGGCATCGGAGAGAAACAGCTCCGAGCTCATTCCTGCGTCTGGCTATGCCGCCGCGTCCCGTGGGAGTTCCCAGCCCGGGAACACGAGCACCCCGGGGTGACACTTCAGCGCGCGGCCGAGGACCTTCGCCCGCTCCACGCCTAGGCGGACGCGGTCGTTCTCGATCGCCGAAATCGTGGACTGCGGGATGCCCGCGAGCTGAGCCAGTTGGTTCTGGCTCAACTCCTGGAACTCACGGACGATTCGCAGCGATTCGCCGACAGTGACCGGAACGCGCGTCTTTGCTGGACGATACCTCCCCATCTAGGACCTCCGATAGTCGTGAGGCGTCACCGACGCCACTTGAAACACACCGTCCTCGGCCACAACTCGATAGACCACCCGCCACTGCAGCCCGAGCCGAGACGAACGATAGCCGGCCCACTTCCCGGATAGCGCCTCATCACGGAATCCGGCGATCAAGCGAAGGCCTGGAGGCCCCGAGAGTGACGCAATATCCTTCCACTTCTCGTAGCGCTCGAGGATCTCCAGAAAAGCACCGGCAAGCCGCTTGTCGACCCGCTGGTGTTCGTCGATGCGCCACATACCATATTATGCCTATACACAATATGCCATGTCAATCCGGGGACAAAGAAACAGCTCCGAGCCTGTTTTTTCCGAGCGGGCGCTGAAGCTGAAGTCGCATTTCGCCGGCACGGCGCACGCGCGGAAGGTGCTGCAGACGTTGTGAACAGCGGACAGCTGGCAGCCGGCGGCTGGCAGCGGATTGTCGGCAGCGATGATTTTTACTCGGCACTAAGTTACACTAAATGAAACGTTGTGTGGAGTAAAGGCACCCGTGCAATCGATCCGGTACCTCACCCGAAGCCTCGAGCGTTTGGCGACTCCCGAGCGCTATCTCTTCACGCAGGATGACCTGCGCGGCCTGCTCCCGAACGCGTCGGACTCGGCGCTCAAGACCCTTCTGAGCCGGGCCGTCCGGGGAGGGTATCTGGCGCGGGTGTGCCGCGGGCTGTATTTGTACGACCGAGTCGACTATCCGCGAGGGCTGGTGTTGTTCCATGCCGCGGCCAGACTGCGTGCCGACACCTTCAACTACATCAGTCTCGAAACGGCGCTCTGTGACGCCGGTGTGATTTCGCAGATGCCCGCGATCCGATCCGGTTCGTAGAGAAAACTTCGCAAATGTGGCGCGAGGAGTGGGCCCAGTGGTTTGTCCTCGTGCGCTTCGATGACGATCGTGCGGTAACCGTCGGCTTCGGCCAACCCGCTCGATTTCCCGTTCGTGACGAAGCACCCACCCGAGCCCTTGTCGTGGTATCCGTTCCACGGCCCCGTGCATCCGCTGGATCCTGCCGAGTGTCCTGTCGTTCGTGCCGCTGGAGGTGTCCTGTTGCGCCGCGTGTGCCACTGCGATATCATGCAGAGAGGAACTGATATCAGAGGTGCCTCATGGTCCGCACGATCGTGTCCCTCCCCGAGAACGACAAACGGTGGCTCGACGATGAGGCGGTGCGCGTGGGGGTCTCGATGACCGAGGTCGTCCGCCGGGCCGTCAGCCGTTTGCGTGCGCACACGGCGCGGGCGAGTGCGTTCGACGACCTCTTGAAGACCACGGCGGGCATCGGCACCGGCGAGGATGGCGTCGCTCTCCAGAAGCGGCTCAGGAAGGAATGGGATGGACGTCCTGCTTGACTCGTGCATCCTCATCGACCACTTCAACGGCGTCACGGCGGCCACGGACTACCTGAAGCAGGCCGGGACCTCGGCCAGGGTCTCGGCGATCACCCGAGCCGAAGTCCTGACGGGACTCGTCGGCACGGCGCGGCAGCCCGCCGTTCGCTTTCTGGACTGTTTTGTCTTCCTCCCGATCGATCCAGCGGTGGCCGATCTTGCGGCTGACCTGCGTCGGAGTCATCACTGGAAACTGCCCGACGCCCTCCAGGCGGCAGTGGCGCAACACCACGGGCTGCGCCTGGCCACTCGCAATACAGGTGACTTCAATCCGAAGCGCCACGCCTTCGTGGCGGTGCCCTACGAACTGCCTCCGAACGGGCGCTGAAGCTGACAAAGAAATAGCTCCGAGCTTATTCCTCGCCCAACCCAACCCAACCCATCCCATTCGCTGACGACGACTGCGATGACGCCGTGACATGAAGCATGTCACATGACATCGTTACATGATATAGTGTAGATTACATGAATACATTGATTACGACGGTCACCGAACGCGGTCAGGTGTCTATTCCGTCCGAGATTCGGAAGCAGTTGGGCCTCGAACCCGGTCAACGCCTCGAGTGGGTGGTGGTATCGGACCGGGAGTGCCGCGTCCTGCGGAGCGCCGGTCGCCGTGTGGCGAGTGCTCGAGCGATGCTGGGTTTCGCCCGGCAGTTCAGGCCGGTGCGCCCGACACGTGCGTGGTTGGCCGATCTGCGGGAGGGAGAGGAATAATGCCCTGGGTCGTCGACACGTGTCTCGTGATTGACGTCCTGGACGACGACCCTGAGTTTGGCGAGGCGTCGGCGGCGTTGCTCGACAGCATGCGGGGCGACGGGCTGATCCTGTGCCCGGTCAGCTACGTAGAATTGGCGCCGGCATTCCTGGGCGATGGTGCGCGGCAACGCGAGTTCCTGGATCAGGTGGGCGTTGATTATTCCACGCCGTGGGCCTGGCCAGACACCAGGGCGGCGCATCGGGCCTGGGCCCTCCATGTGCAGTTGCGCCGGTCCGGACGCGCCCCACGTCGGCCGGTGGCGGACGTTCTGATCGGCGCGTTTGCGTCAACCCGCCAGGGTCTGCTCACGCGAAATCCGAGTGACTTCTCGTCGGTGTTTCCGTCGCTGACGGTCAAGGCGCCTTCGTAGATCGCGCAGGTGCCGATGGTGATCGGGCATGGGAAGGTCCTGAAATCGACCATCGTCCCGCTGGCACGTTGACGCACAACGACTTTGGCCGGTCAAGACGTCTCGTCGGTCCAGGTCCCCCGGGACCATAGGACAGGTCAGGGCCGGCAACAACTCACTCGGGGGCACGCGTGTAGTTTGAGTGATATTAGTAAGTTTATCTGTAATCACAAATGTCGATAAGAGTAGTATAATCAACCCTATGGATCCGATCACCAATCCCTTCGCTCCTGGAGCAGGCACGCCGCCTCCTGAACTCGCCGGACGGGATGAGTTGCGAGAAACCGTTCGGATTGCGATCGCGCGAGTGCGTCGAGGTCTCCCGACGAAGAGCCTCTTGATGGTGGGACTTCGAGGGGTCGGCAAGACCGTGTTGCTGGATCGCATGAGGAGCGACGCAGAAGGAACAGGCATTCAGACGCTGCGCGTGGAAGCGCCGGAAGGTCGTTCTCTGCCAGCCATCCTCGCCCCGCAATTGCGCCAGGCCCTGCTGCGGCTTTCCCGCAACGAGCAGGCCAAGGACATGGCCCAACGGGCACTTCGGGCGCTGGCCGGATTCGCCAAGTCCCTGAAGGTGAAATACGACGACATCGAGGTGGGATTCGACTTCGATCCCGAACCTGGCCTCGCGGACAACGGTGACCTCGAGCACGATCTGCGGGCCCTCCTGGAGTCGGCTGGCGTCGCCGCGCAGAGAGCCGGAACGGCGATGGTGATCTTCGTGGATGAGCTCCAGTACGTTGAAGAGGAGGAACTCGCGGCGCTCATCACCGCGCTGCATCGTACGGCTCAGGAACGGCTTCCCGTGATGTTGGTGGGCGCAGGGCTGCCGCAACTTCGGGGTCGGATGGGTCGGGCAAAGTCCTATGCAGAACGGCTGTTCGACTTTCCGGAGATCGGTGCACTGTCTCCGGAGGCGGCGAAACTCGCGATCGCCAAGCCGGCGAGAGACCAGGGTGTGGAGGTGACACTCGACGCACTGAACTGCATCGTCACTGAGACCCGCGGCTACCCATATTTCGTCCAGGAGTGGGGCAAGCATGCGTGGGATGTCGCCGAGGCGTCCCCGATCACCCGCATGGACGTTGAAGTCGCATCGAAGGCGGCGGTCGCCGCACTTGACGAGAGTTTCTTTCGCGTGAGATTCGACCGGCTCACACCGGCTGAGAAGAAGTACCTTCGCGCGATGGCCGAACTGGGCCCCGGACCGCATCGGTCAGGAGACATCGCCGGGAAACTGGGGCGTGAAGTGACCTCCCTGGGGCCAACGAGGAACCAGTTGATCTCCAAGGGCATGATCTGGAGTCCCCATCACGGCGACACGGCCTTCACCGTCCCATTGTTCGACGAGTTCATGCGCCGCATCATGCCAGGCGACGACTGGGCCACCTGAGCGGGCGCTGAAGCTGAAGGCGTATTGCGACGGGGCGGACGCGCGGAAGGTGCTGAAGACGGATTTCGACGGCACAAAGGACGTGCGCGGAAGGTGCTGAAGACGGCGGGGCGCCGTGGGCCTGGCCAGACACCAGGGCGGCGCATCGGGCCTGGGCCCTCCATGTGCAGTTGCGCCGGTCCGGACGCGCCCCACGTCGGAGGGTGGCGGACATTCTGATCGGCGCGTTTGCGTCAACCCGCCAGGGTCTGCTCACGAGCGTCACGGGAAGGCCGTCGCCGCCCTGGTGTCCGTTGAAGACTTGGAACTCCTCGAGAACCTCGAGGACCGCCTCGACGAGGCCGCCGTCCGGGCCGCCCGGGAAGAACCCGGGACCGTGCCCTACGAGGAGGTCCGCCGGAAGGCGGGGCTCGCATAGGTGTTGTTCTGGTCCTGACAATTGGGCACCGTCGGGAGATCTATCGGTAGGGGTGGAGCCTGCGCCACGACGGCAACGCCAGCCGCAACGTCACAGCATCAGCCGCCGCGCGGCCGTGATCAAGCGCGCTGTCGGCTGCATGCCGTGTTCGGCCGCGTTCACGATGCGAGAGCTCTCTTGGCGGCAGTGAATGCCGACTCTTCGATCTCGACCCGTTCTCTCACGATCCGTTCGACCCACTTGTCGACGCGAGTCTCGCGATGGAGCCTGGCCAGAAACGCGGCCCGAGCGGCCAACTCCGCTGGAATCGACAGGGGCTGACACTTCGGTCGCCGCACCACAATGGCCTTCTGCCAGGCTGAGTCGTCATCGGCTTGGCCGGTGACAAATCGATCGACCTGGTCCTCAGTCAGTGTCGGTGCCGACGGCGTTGTGTGTGGGCTCTTCTTCATAGTGGCCATCCAGTAATGATGCGAACCACCTTGCGCGGCTCGAGTTGGAAAATGATCTTCAGCTTCCGTCCGCCAAATGACCGACCGAGCAACTGATGGCGGTCGAGATACTTCTTGTTCCGTCGAATCTCGAAGTCCGCAAAGAAGCACTCAACCGCTTCGCCGAACGTCACGCCATGGTGGGCGAGTTCGTCCCGCTCGAAGTCGTACTCGAAATCCGATGGACTAAACCGATGCCAATCGACCACGGTTCATTCTATCGCGCAGTTGCGTGTTTCGGATTCGTTGTCGGCCGCAACACCCGGCCTCACCCGCCGGCGATCCGTTCACCACCGAGCAGCCGCCGTCCATCGTCGGCTCGCGAGCCAAAGAGGTAGAGCGCCCCGACGGAGTGGCGGCGACACGCGCGTTCGAGCAGTCGATGCACCCCCGAATTGTAGCACCGGGCGGCGCTGATCCTGACGGCCGACCGCGGGAAACGGGCTCTTCCGACCCCAGCGCCTTCGGACCGTTGCGCCGCATCGACGAGGTCTCGGAGCGAGTTCGACCCTTCCCGAACTGACGAGCTGTGATAGCCTTTGCGCCAGAGGAGCGATTCGCCATGATGATCCCCCGCAAGGTGTGGTTGGCCGTCGGTGCAGCCGTCGTCGTGGTGGCGGTGGCCGGTTGCTCGAGGAGCGCCCAGAACCGCCTGGATCGCGGCACTGCGTATCTCAAGGAGGGCAAGGTTGACGCGGCCGTCCTCGAGTTGCGAAATGCGGTGGCGAAGGATCCGATGTTGGCGCAGGCTCACCTGAAGCTCGCCGAGGCGTACGTGCAGCAGAA
>JANYLG010000057.1 GCA_025363775.1 Acidobacteriota bacterium
TGAAGCCCCGCGCTACACCTCGTGGGGCTGAAGCCCCGCGCTACACCCCGTGGGGCTGAAGCCCCGCGCTACACCTCGTGGGCCTGAAGCGCCCCGCTACATCTTGCGGGGCTGAAGCGCCCCGCTACATCTTCACGACCACGCGGTCACCGTCTTTCAACACGGCCGGCGGTTCGACCACCAGCCGCTCGCCGGGTGTGAGGCCCGAGATCACCTCGACGCGATCGTTTCTGATCGGGCCCACGCGAATGGCGCGCCGTTCCACCCGGTTGTCACCCGTGACGACGTAGACCACCTGGCTCCCGGCCTCGGTGAGCAACGCGCTCTTCGCGATCGTCACGGGCGTGGCGGCCAGTGCCGCCGGGGTCTCGGCCCCAAGGAAGGCGACCTTGATCCCCATGTCCGGCAGGATCCGTGGGTCCAGCTCGTCGAACGCAATCCGCACCAGCACCGTCGCCTTCTGGCGGTCGGCGGTTGGCACCGTGATGATGACCCTCCCCGGGATCCGCCACTCCGGGTACGCATCGAGCACCGCCTCCACGCGCTGCGCGGGGCTCACCCGGTTGATGTAGCTCTCGTTGACGTCCACTTCGATCTCGAGCGACGACATGTCCACGATCGAGCAGATGCCGGTGCGCGTGAACCCGCCCCCTGCGGACATCGGCGAGATCATCTCTCCCGGCTGGGCGTCCTTTGAGATGGCCACGCCGTCGAACGGGGCCAGGATCACGGTATCCGTCACGTCGTTCTGGCGAAGCGCCACCTGGCGCTCGGAGACGCGCACCTGCTCTTCGGACAACGCCAGCCGCGCCTCGAGCGCACGGACTTCCGTTTCGGCGCTGTCCAGGTCAGCCTGGTTGACGATGCCGTCTGCGCGCAGGGCGTTGTTGCGCTGCAGCGTCAGCCGGGCCTGCTCGAGCCTGACCCGGTTCTCGGCCACCGCGCGCCGGGTGACCTCGAGTTCCGCCTGGACCAGGGCGAGGACCTTCTCGTAGTTGGCCGGGTCGAGCCGCGCGAGGACCTGGTTCTTCCGGACCGGCTTGCCCTCTTCGACGAGCACGTCGATCACGCGGCCGGTAATCTTGGATGAGACGGTTGCCCGCCGCCGCGCGACGACGTAGCCCGAGGCATTCAGGACGGCGCCGCCCCCTGGGCCGGCCGTCTTGGGCTCCTCAACCACGGTGGTCTTGACCTCGACCGCCCGCGGCGCCCGCATCCACCGCCAGGCGCTCGCCGCTCCGGCCAGGACCACGACGATGGCCACCCAGACGAACACCGGCACACCGCCGGAATTCCTGGCGCCGCGGTCGATGCGAAGATCTTCAAGAGAACGAGTATCACTCGGCATGGCCCCCAAATAATACCCGGAAGTCGCGGTCTACGCTCTTTGGTCCGACTGACGCTTCCAATCGCCACTGACGATTATCGTCGCGACCCTTCATCCGCCCCGACCCTTCATCCGCCCCGACCCCTCTGCGTCAGTTCCGACCCTTCCTCGTCCGTTCCGACCCCTCTGCGTCAGTTCCGACCCTTCATCGTCAGTTCCGACTCTTCCTCGTCCGTACCGACCCCTCATCGTCAGTTCCGACCCTTCTGCGTCAGTTCCCGACCCCTCTGCGTCAGTTCCGACTCTTCATCGTCAGCACCGACTATCGTTGAACCCGCCCGCTGGCGTCGCCCTTGGCGAGGGTGTCCACTTCCGCCATCGACACGCGGTTGAAGTCGCCCGGGATCGTCTGTTTGAGCGCGCTGGCGGCGACCGCGAAGCACAGCGCGGCTTCGGGCGCGCGCCCGCTCACGAGGCCGCAAATCAGCCCCGCGGCGAAGCTGTCACCGCCCCCGATCCGATCGACGAGCCGGACCGTGTAGTGCTGGCTGTGATAGAACGCGGCGTTCTTCGCATCCCAGAGGGCCGCGCTCCAGCCGTTGTCGCTCGCCGAGAGGCTCTCGCGCAGGGTGATCGCTACGACCGACGGTCCGAACTCCTTCGTCAACTGCTCGGCCACCTGGTGGTAGCCCGCCAGGTTCAGCTGGCCGCTGGTCACGTCCGTGTCCGGCACGTGCAGGCCGAGCATCGACTGGATGTCTTCCTCGTTCGCCATGACGACGTCCACCCACTTCATCAGCGGTCGCATCGTCGCCTGCGCCTGGGCCTCGGTCCAGAGCTTCTTCCGGTAGTTCAGGTCCACGCTGACGCGCGCGCCCGCCGCCTTGGCGGCCTCGAGGGCCTCGCGTGTGCAGGCTGCCGCGCTGGCGCCGAGTGCCGGCGTGATGCCCGTGACATGGAACCACGCAGCGCCCTCGAACACCTTCGCCCAGTCCACGCTGCCCGGCTGCATGTCCGCGATCGCCGAGTGTGCGCGGTCGTAGACGACCGTCGAGGCGCGCTGGCTGGCGCCCGCCTCGGCGAAGTAGATGCCGACCCGGTCGCCACCACGCTGAATGAAGTCGGTTCGCACGCCTTCTGCCCGCACGGCTTTCACCGCCGCGTCGCCGATGGCATGTTTCGGCAGACGGGTCACGAAGTAGCTGTCGAGGCCGAAGTGCGCAAGGCTCACCGCGACGTTGGCCTCGCCCCCGCCGAACGTCGCTCCGAGCACCGGCGACTGGAAGAACCGTTCGAATCCAGGCGGGCTGAGCCGCAGCATGATCTCGCCGAACGTCACCACCCTGGCCATCACTTCGCCTTCCGTGCCGCCGTCACGCTGGCGACGATCCGCTTCGCGTTGGCTGTGATGACGGAGTACTCGCCCGCCGCGATGGCCTTCGCGTCGAGCAGCGCCGTGCCGACGCCCACCGCAACGGCGCCCGCTTTGATCCACTCCCCGGCGTTGTCGAGCGAGACGCCGCCGGTCGGCATCAGCTTCACCTGCGGGAGCGGACCGCGAACATCCTTGAAGAAGCCGGGTCCGAGCGCCGTCGCCGGAAACACCTTCACGACATCGGCGCCCGCTTCCCACGCGGCCAGGATTTCTGTCGGCGTGAAGCATCCGGGCATCGCGGGAATGTCGTATCGGTGGCACATCGCGATGACCTCGGGCCGGAACACGGGGCCGACGATGAACTGCGCGCCGGCGAGGATCGCGAGGCGCGCGGTCTCGGCGTCGAGGATCGTGCCGGCGCCGACCAGGAACCCCTTCGGCAGGGTGGACGCCAACTGCCCGATCATCTCGAGCGCGCGCGGCACGGTCATCGTGACCTCGAGTGTCCGCACGCCGCCCTCTGCCAAAGCGTCCACCACGGCGCGCAGTTTCTCGGGCTCGCGCATCCGGATAACCGCCACCACCCCGCAGGACTCGACGGCCTGCGTTGTCTCGACACGTCCATGTGACATAGATGAGAATCCCATATCTCCTACCTTCCCATCCACCCGCCATCCACCACCAGCACGTGGCCATGCAGGTAGCTGGAAGCCTTCGACGCGAGGAACACCACCGGTCCCGCGAGGTCGGTTGGCTCGCCCCAGCGCCCCGCCGGGATGCGCTCGGTGATCTGCCGGCAGCGCACGGGGTCCTCGACCAGCGCCTTGGTATTCTCTGTCCGCATGTAGCCCGGCGCGATGGCATTCACGTTGACGCCCTTCGACGCCCATTCGTTGGCCAGCGCCTTGGTCAACTGGGCCACGCCTCCCTTGGCCGCCGCGTAGGACGGCACGGTCACGCCGCCCTGGAACGAAAGCAGCGAGGCGATGTTGATGATCTTGCCGTGTCCCTGCGCCACCATGCGCGCGCCCGCCGCCCGGCACAGGCGGAACACGGCGGTCAGGTTGATCTCCAGCACCTCGTCCCAGTCGAGGTCCTCGTGGTCCGTGGCCGGCGCACGGCGGATGATCCCGGCGTTGTTCACCAGGATGTCCACCTTGCCCATCGCTTCGACCGCCTCGGTGACCAGGCGCATCGACTCGGCGCGGTCCGACAGATCGGCCACGATGCACGTCGTGCGGACACGCGTCGTCTCTTGAATGGCGCGTTCGGTGTCGCCGGCGCAGCACCGGTCGTGCAGCACCACGTCCGCCCCGGCTTCGGCCAGCGCCGTCGCCATCGCGGCGCCCAAGCCGCGCGACGATCCGGTCACGAGTGCCACCTCGCCATCGAGCCGGAAGATATCTGTGTTCATTGAAGTCCTCCCGCCGTGCCCTGGTTCCTGGACCTTACCGTGGCCCGTGGGCGACCGGCCGGTCGCCCCTACGGTGTTTCGTCGTTCGTCGGCCCCCGACCCCTGATCCGTGTTCCCCGACTCCTGTGTCCCCGGTCCCCGACTCCTGTCCCCTGATCCCTTCCGTTCGTCCCAGCTGTTTCATCGCCCAGGCCCCGAAGATCGGTCCGGGCACGAGCGCGAGAAACACCCATCGCCAGCCGACGATCTCCGCGAGGGACGGCACCACGCGAATGGTGAGCATCGTCAGCAGGTAACCGCTGCACGTTTCAACCGTCAGGGACGTGCCGACGTACTCGGGCCGGCTGTTGTCGGCCACCAGTGCCGAGAACTGAGCCGAGTCGGCCACCACGGCTGTCCCCCACACGGCGACAAACAGGTACAGCAGCGCGGGATGGCTGCCGTAGACGACCGCGGCGAGCGCCGCGCACGCGCCCGACACACGGAGCGCCATGCCGGCCACCTTCGCCTTCCCGATCCGGTCGGCCGCCAGTCCGGCGACGAGGCATCCGCACGCGCCCGCGCCAACCCCGATGAACGCCGCGGCCGATGCCGCCCTCGTGACCTCCACCTGTCCGCGCGACGCGAGGCTGGCCGCCGCGAACGTCCCGATCCAGGTCCACATCGCGTACAGCTCCCACTGGTGTCCCAGGTAGCCGAAGACGGCGTAGCGGGTGCGCGGGTCGATGTAGACGCGGGCGAGCGCGTGAGGATCGAACGGCCCCGCGGGGGCCGCGAACGGCCCTTCGCGCACGAGCGACAGCACGAGGACGCCGCCGATCACCGCGAGGGAGGCGGTCATCAGCATCTGCGATCGCCAGCTGTCGGGTCCCGTGAGCCACGCGAGCAGGTGCGGGAAGGCCTGGCCCACCGTCAGCGCGGCGACGAGCACGGCCAACGCGGTGCCGCGGCGATCGCGGAACCAGCCGGACGCGATCTTGAGGCCGGTCGGGTAGACGGCCGCGAGCGCGGCGCCGGTGGCAAAGCGCAGCAGGATCGCCTCGGTTGGGCCATGCGCGCGCGTGATGGCCGCCGTGGCAATGGCCCCGAGGAAACACCCGATCGCGAAGAGGCGTCGCGCCTGGAGCAGGTCAGGGAGATTCAGCAGTGCGCTGACCAGGGTGCCGGCCACGAAGCCACCCTGCACGGCCATCGTCAACCACGCCGCCTGGCCGAGGGATAGGCGGAACTCGCCGACGAGCGCGGGGGTGACGGCCGTCGCCGAGAACCACAGCGTCATGCCCAGGAACTCGCCCATGGCCAGGAGGCCGAGCATCAGCCACGGAGAGACGGGGCGACTGTCGACAGGCATCGGTTCGCGGTCCAATCGGGTTCTAGCTTTCCGGGGGCAGCCGACATGATCTCCGATCTTCTCGCGCCTCGCCAGCGCAATCCGCCGGCAACGGCCGAGTGATCCCGTGCTTGCGGGTCGCGCGCCGGGACACAGGTACTCCAGACGTGGTAGCGTTGTTGACTGGAAGCAGGATGAACATCCCGTACACGAAGCACACGCTCCGCAACGGCATGCCGGTGTTGATTCACGAGGATCACCGGTGCCCGATCGTGGCCGTCAATCTCTGGTACCACGTCGGTTCGAAGAACGAGCAGCCGGGACGAACCGGGTTCGCGCACCTGTTCGAGCACCTCATGTTCGAGGGCTCGGAGCACTACAACCACGGCTACTTCCAGCCGCTCCAGCAGGCGGGCGCGGTCCTCAACGGCTCCACCAACTCCGACCGGACCAACTACTGGGAAGTGGTGCCGACTAGCGGCCTGGAGCTGGCGCTCTGGATGGAATCGGACAGGATGGGCCACCTGCTGCCGGCCCTCACCGAGGAGAAGTTCCGCAACCAGCGGGACGTCGTGCTCAACGAGCGCCGACAGAACTACGAGAACCGTCCGTACGGCATGGCCGCCATGGCCGTGGTGGACGCGCTGTTTTCGCCCGCACACCCGTATCACTGGCTGACGATCGGCAGCCCGGACGACCTGCAGGCCGCGAGCCTGGACGAGGTGCAGGCGTTCTTCCGTCGGTACTATCACCCGGGCAACGCGTCGCTGGCGCTCGCGGGGGACGTGGATCCCGAATCGGCCCTGGCGCTCGTCGATGCATATTTCGGCGGGGTCGAGCCGGGACCCTCCGTCGGCCCGGTCGCGTGCGACAACGCGGCGACTCTGGACTCGCGCGTCCTGCTCGAAGACGGCGTGGTGTTGCCCCGCCTGTATCTGAACTGGCTCTCGCCGGCCATCTTCGCCGACGGCGACGCCGACCTCGATCTCGTCGCCGACGTGCTCGCCGACGGCAAGAGTTCGCGGCTCTACAAGAACATGGTCTACGAGCGCCGCATTGCGACCGACGTGATCGCGGTGCAGCAGTCGCGCGAGCTCGCCGGCTTCTTCCAGCTGATTGCGACCGCCGCGCCCGGGCACACGCTGGCGGAACTGGAGGCGGCCATGTCCGCGGAAATCGCCCGCGTCGCCGAATCGGGGCCGACCAGCGCCGAGTCGCAGCGTAGCCTTGCGCAGGCCGAGGCGCAGTTCGTCTATCGCGTCCAGACGGTCGGAGGGTTCGGCGGGAAGTCCGACCAGTTGAACCAGTACAACGTGTTCGTGGGCGACCCCGGCTACTTCGATCGCGATCTCGACCGCTACCGTGAAGCGACGCCCGCGTCGGTGGCCGCCGCGGCCGGACGTTTCCTCGTGCAGGCGCCGCGCGTCGCTGTCAGCGTCGTCCCCCGCGGCCGCCTCGACCTCGCTCTTCCCGATTCCACGAAGGTGGTGTGCTCGTGATCGCCATCGACCGCTCGCGGTTGCCGACGCCTGGCGAGGATCCCACGGTTCGATTTCCGGCGGTGTCCCGCCGCTGGCTCGCCAACGGCCTCCGCGTGCGGACCGTCGAGCATCGCGGCGTGCCCTTGGTGTCGTTTCTCCTGCTGCTCTCATCCGGCTCGGCCGTCGAACCGATTGACCGGCCCGGTCTTGCCGCGCTCACCGCCGACATGCTGGACGAGGGGAGCGGGGCGCGGTCGGCGCTCGACATCGAGGACGAGCTCTCGGGGATGGGTGCGCAGTTCGAAACGGAGGTCGGGTCGGACGCCACCGTGCTGTCCCTGCTCACGCTGCCGCGATTCTGCGACCAGGCGCTCGGCCTGCTGTCGGATATTGTCGCGCGGCCGCGGCTCTCGGACGAGGACTTCGATCGCGTGCGCGAGTTGCGGCTGAACCGGTTGCGCCAGTTGCGCGACCTCGCGCCCGCCGTCGCCGACATCGCGCTCGCCCGACTGCTCTATGCCAATCACCCGTATGGCCGGCTGCCGATTGGCACGACGCGCGGGCTCGAGTCGTCGTCGGCCGACGACGTCTCCCGGTTTCATCAACAGGTGTGGCGGCCCTCGCAGGTGACGATCGTCGCGGTGGGCGACCTTTCTCACGACGAGTTGTTCGAAGTCGTGGAGCGGGCGTTCGGCTGGTGGACGGAGGGCCCGCAGGCCCCCCAGGCGCTGGCTGCCTCCGTGCCCAACGCGATGACCACGCCCGCCCCGGCGATGCCCGTGGCGCCCCTGGCGGTGGTCGACCGCCCGGGAGCCGCGCAGTCCGAGTTGCGGATCGGACAGGTCGGCGTGCCGCGCCTGACGCCCGACTATTACGCGCTGCTCGTGCTCAATACGATCCTCGGCGGCCAGTTCGTCAGCCGGCTGAACATGAACCTGCGCGAAGACAAGGGGTTTACCTACGGCGTGCGGAGCGGCTTCGAGTTCAGGCGGGCGCCTGGCCCGTTTGTCGTGCAGGCCGCCGTGCAGACCGGCGTCACCGCCGACGCGGTGAAGGAAGTGCTGGGCGAGCTTCGCGCAATCGCCGGGCCGCGCCCGGCGACGGCCGCCGAACTCGGCCTCGCGAAATCGGCGCTGACCCGCGGCTACGCGCGAAGTTTCGAGACCGCCGGGCAGATTGCGCGGGGCCTCGCGCAACTCGCGCTCTACGAGCTGCCGGATGACACCCTCGAGCAGTTCGTCCCCTCGATCCATGCGGTGGATATCGACGCGGTCACCACGGCCGCACAGCGGTTCGACCTCTCGCGAATGACGGTGGCCATTGTCGGCGACCGCGCGAAGGTGGAGCCCGGCCTCCGCGGCCTGGGGATTGGGGAACCGACGGTGCTCGACGTGGAGGCGTGAGTTCGGAATGCGGTGCTACACTAGACATCTTCCAGGGCTGAGCGCGACGACCGCGTCTCCGATCTCGGCAGTTCGAGGTGGAGCTTCGCTGGGAATTTCATGACCGGCCTCGACCGTACCAGTCTCAGCTTGTTTGGCATGATTGGCGTCGTGGCGGCCGTCCTGGCCTCGGCGACGATTTGGCTGGTTCTTACCGACCCGGTCACCGTCGCCAACTCGGTCAACGAGGGCGACGTCTCCCCGCTGATCCGCGAGATTGCCTCCGCCGTCTACGAAGCCCTCAAGGGATTGCTGAAATACTTGTAGTGGCCAGTTGCCAGTTGCCAGTCTGTCACGCGCGACTGGCGACAACTGGCTTCAAAACCCAATCCGGCGCTGTTCGGGTCCTGTCGGCGATCAGCCCCACCCGTCCTCGGCCCGACAAACACGATCACGGCTGACGGGCCTGCGTGGCGGGCGGGGCGCCCCGCTCGCCGCCACCCGCCTGCGGGTTTTGAAACCGCCTCCAGCCACTGCCCGCTGCCGGCTGCCAGCTGCCAGCTTCCTACAGGTTCTTCACCAGGAACTTCGTCAGCACGTATCCATCCAGGTACTTGAACGGCGTGAGCCCCGTCGTGTAGTGGCCGCACGGCAGGACGGCGAGCTGGTAGGGAACACCGAGGCGCTGGAACTCCCGAATCAGGTCGAGCGACAAGTGGACGGGGAACGTGGTGTCGTAACGCGCGTAGACCAGCAGCGTCTTCTTGTCGTGCAGGCGCGAGACGTACGCCTGCGGGCTGATCGGCATCCACAGCTCGCGCAGCCGGTCGAGCGTGATGTGGCCGTCGAGACCCGCGCGGACATGTTCCGTGGACATCCCCTCCCAGACGACATCCGCGAAGTAGCGCGACACGTGGTTCAGCGCCTCGGTCCGGATCAGCGGCTCGTGTGCCGACGTCAGCATCGCCAGGCATGAACCCAGGCTCGTCCCGAGGATTCCAATCCGCTCGTAGCCTTCGCGCGCCAGCCAGGCGACCGCCCGACGCGCATCCACCACCGCCTGGCGGCACACCTGCATCGTGCGCGCGACGTTGGCGCTGACGATGAAATCCGCGCGCCGCAGCTCGGGCGGCATCCGCCGGTCGTGGTAGGGCAGGCTCATCCGCAGGGCATTCAACCCGAACCGCGAGAGCAGCCGGCAGAGGCCGACATGACCACCCGCGTCCGCGTTCCACTGCGGAAGGACGACGATGGCCCGCCGCCGGTCCTCGCGCCCGCCTTTCAGCCGAGGCGCCGTGAACAGCCGCCCGTAGACGATGTTGTTCTCCGGGTGAGGGGTCGTGATGACGCTCGGAAACGCGACGGTACCCGCCCACCCGCCATCGTTCGTGGAATCAGGTTCCCAGGCAAAGTCGCTGGTCGGCGGCGTCTCGAAGAACCGGGGCGAATCCTCCAGCGCCGCCTTCGCCCAATCGGCGAGGACGACGTCCGCAGGCGTGTCTAGAGCATGGCCGTTCGCGGCCATCCAGTCGAGCCCCCACTCGAAGGGGCGGACGACGCGGTCGGGCGTGCGAGAGTAAAGACGGCGTTCCCAAGCGTAGAAGAAGGGAGCCAGCATTGCCGGGCTATTGTACCAAACGCCCGCAGTGGCGTCAGCCCCGACCCCTCATCGTCAGCACCGACCCTTCGCCGTCAGTCCCCGACCCTTCGCGGGGCTGAAGCCCCACGCCACACCGACACCCGTTGCTCGGCGCCGATCTGCGTCAGTTCCGACCCTTCATCGTCAGTTCCGACCCCTCATCGTCAGCACCGACCCGTCGTCCTCAGCATCGATTCTTCGCCGTGCGTTAGCGCAGCGCGTCCATGATCGCGTCGAGCGCCTCGCGCGGCGGCCGCGTCTTCTCGGCCGGCAGCGACGCGAGCGGCTGGTCGACCAGGTTGAGGAGCGCCAGGAAATCGGGGCGATTGGGCTCGATATAGATCAGGCCGGTGGCAACCTCGCCACGGGCGGCCGACTCGTAGATCACCCGCCGCGCCATCGACTTGTTCGTCGGGTCGTAGTCGCCCGCCAGCTTCTTCAGGAAGACCGTCGACCCGTCGTGCAGGCTGACGGCCTGCACCGTGCCAGGCTCGTAGTCCACCGAGATGTCCTCGAAGAACGGCACGAAGCTGATCTCCTCGAGCGGTTCGTCGTGGTCTTTCACGTACGAGTAACTCTTGGTGGACCCTTCGTGGTCGTTGAACGTCACGCAGGGCGAGATGATGTCGAGCATCGCGGTACCGCGGTGGGCGATCGCCGCCTCGAGCAGCGACAGCATCTGCCTCTTGTCGCCCGAGAACGAGCGCGCGACGAAGCTGGCGCCGAGATCGATCGCCAGCGCGCACAGGTCAATCGCCGGCAGGTCGTTCACCACGCCGTTCTTGAGCGTCGATCCGATGTCGGCCGTCGGCGACAACTGCCCCTTGGTGAGGCCGTAGCAGCCGTTGTTCTCGACGATGTAGATCATCGGCACGTTGCGCCGCATCAGGTGAACGAACTGGCCGATGCCGATCGCGCCCGTGTCGCCGTCACCGCTCACGCCGATCGCGAGCATGCCCTTGTTGGCCAGCATCGCCCCAGTCGCCACCGACGGCATTCGCCCGTGGACCGCGTTGAGCCCGTGCGACTGGCCGAGAAAATAGGCCGGGCTCTTGCTCGAGCACCCGATCCCCGAGAGCTTGATCACCTGCTGGCCGTCCACGCCCATCTCGAAGAACGCCTCGATGATCCGCTCGGAGATCGCGTTGTGGCCGCAGCCAGCGCAGAGAGTGCTCTTCCCGCCCCGATAGGCTGTCAGTGCAAGGCCGATGCGGTTGACCTTCTTGCCAGGCGCCGGGGTTGGGGTTCCAGGGATGGTCATCGGTAATCCTCGCTGCCTACTTCCGTTCCTGTCGCAGAATCTCGTCCGTGATCGTGCGCGCGTCGAGCGGAAGCCCGTCATAGTGCAGCACGCTCCTCAGCCGCGGCGCGAGCGCCGCGTCCACGTCCAGCTTCACGAGCGCTGCCATCTGGCCGTCGCGGTTCTGTTCCACGATGTAGACGCGGTCGTGGGCGGCGACGAACGCCTCGACGTCCCGGCTGAAGGGAAAGGCCCGCAGCCTGAGGTACGACGTCTCGATCCCCGCCTCCTGCCTGAGTTGGTCGCGGCTCTCGGCGATCCCCCAATGGCTGGTCCCGTAGCCGATGATGCCGATGCGCGCCCCGTCCGCGCGGTCGATGACGGGCGGCGGCATCAGCGTGCGCGCGTGCTGGAACTTGCGATCGATCCGGTCGATGTTGGCCACGTAGTCCGCCGGCCGCTCGCTGTACTGTCCGCGCTCGTTGTGGCCGGACCCGCGGCAGAAATACGTGGGCAGGCCGTCCCCTGCCACCGTCCGATACGGGATGCCGTCGCCATCCACGTCTTTGTAGCGACCCCACTCGCCGAGTGCCTGGAGTTTCTCTGCCGTCAGGCGCTTGCCACGGTCGAGCGGCTTCTCGGGATACGGAAACGGGTCCGCCATCCACGTGTTCATGCCGAGGTCGAGGTCGGACATGACGAACACCGGCGTCTGCAGCCCATCGGCCAGGTCGAACGCCTCGATCGCCATCTCGTAGACCTCGCCCGGCGATGACGGCAGGAACATCGGGTGGCGCGTGTCGCCGTGCGACAGGAACGCCGTGGAGAGAATGTCGCCCTGTGCGGTCCGAGTCGGGAGCCCGGTCGAGGGGCCGACGCGCTGCACATCGAAGACCACAGTCGGAATTTCTGCGTAGTAGCCGAGCCCGATGAACTCCGACATCAGCGAGATGCCCGGGCCGGCCGTCGCGGTCATCGAGCGCGCGCCGAGCCAGCCGGCGCCGAGCGCCATGCCCAGCGCGCTCAGCTCGTCCTCCGCCTGAACGATGGCGAATGTCGCCTTCCCGGTCTCCTTGTCCATGCGGTACTGCCGCATGTAGGTCGCCAGCGTCTCGCACACGCTGGACGACGGGGTGATCGGGTACCACGCCACGACCGTCACGCCGGCCATCATCGCCCCGATGGCGCCGGCGGCGTTCCCATCGATCAGGATCTTCCCCGCCGTCGCGGTCATCGGTTCCACGCGGAACAGGTCGCGCTTCTCCAGGCTGTTGACCGCGAAATCGAACCCGGCCTGCAGGGCGGCCATGTTCAGGGCCATGGCCCTGGCCTTCTTCGCCAACTGCTTGCCGAGCGCCTGTTCCATCTGCGCCAGGTCGATGTTGAGCAGGCGCGCCAGCACGCCATCGTAGATCACGTTGCGCACGAGCTTGCGCATCTTCGCATCTGGGCAGACCGTGGCCACGAGCTTGTCGAACGGCACCGGGTAGAAGACGAGGTCGTCGCGGACGTCGTTGAGCTTCAACGGCTCGTCGTAGAGGGCCACGGCGCCGGGCGCGAGGCCCAGCACGTCGTCGCGCGCGGTCTCGGGGTTCATCGCGACGAGGATGTCTATTTCCTTCTTCCGCCCGCTGTAGCCGTGCCGGCTCGCCCGGATCGTAAACCAGGTGGGCAACCCCGCGATGTTCGAGGGGAAGAGGTTCTTGCCAGACACGGGCACGCCCGTCTGGAACAGCGATCGCAACAGAACCAGGTTCGCCGTCTGACTTCCCGACCCGTTCACGGTCGCGATCTGGATGCTGAAGTCGTTCACGACGGCGGTCGTGGCGGACCTCCCAGTCGCTTCCTGCACGGCGAGTTCTGGAGGTGTCATGCGCATTCCCCGAAAACCGATCTGGGGTGGCAGGGCTCGCACCCGGCATGGGACCCGACCAAAAGTGGGATCAGGAAGAGCGGAGCGCTACCCTGACCGCAGCCCCTATCTCGGCCGGGCTCTTCACCACATGCACCCCGACCGCCGAGAGGGCCGCCATCTTCTCCGCCGCGGTGCCCTTGCCGCCGGCGATAATCGCCCCCGCGTGCCCCATCCGACGCCCCGGCGGCGCCGTCTGGCCCGCGATGAAGCTGACGACCGGCTTCCTGAACTCCCGCTTGATGAAGTCTGCCGCTTCTTCCTCGGCCGTGCCGCCGATCTCCCCAATCATCACGACTGCCTCGGTCTCCGGGTCGGCATTGAAGAGCCGGAGCGCATCGACGAACGTGGTCCCGATGATCGGGTCGCCGCCGATGCCGATGCACGTCGTCTGCCCGTAGCCGAGTTGCGTTGTCTGCTGGATCGCCTCGTAGGTCAGCGTCCCGCTGCGCGAGACGATGCCGACACACCCTTCCTTGCAGATGTGGCCGGGGATGATGCCGGCCTTCGCCTTGCCGGGAGAGATCAGCCCCGGGCAGATCGGGCCGATCAGCCGGGACGGCTTCCCGCGCATGAACGTCACGACCCGCATCATGTCGAGCGTCGGGATGCCCTCGGTGATGCAGACGACGAGGGCGAGCCCGGCGTCCACCGCTTCCATCACCGTGTCGGCGCCCGCGGGAGGCGGGACGAAGATCAACGACGCGTTCGCCCCCGTCTCGGCCACCGCCTGGTGGACGGTGTTGAAGATCGGCCAGCCTTCGTGGATGGTGCCGCCCTTGCCCGGCGTGACGCCGCCGACAATCGTCGTGCCGTATGCGGCGGCCGCCTTGGCGTGAAACGTGCCCTCGCGGCCCGTGAGGCCCTGGACGAGGAGACGCGTGGATGTATCGAGGAGAACTGCCATTAGCGACCTCCCGCCAGCTTCACCACGGTTGCCGCCGCCTGGTCCATCGCGTCGGCCGTCGTGAAGTTCAACCCGCTGTCGCGCAGCATCTGCTTGCCAGTCTCGACGTTCGTGCCTTCCATCCGGATCACGATCGGGAGCGTGACGTGCAGTTCCTTCACGGCCGCGACCAGCCCTTCGGCCAGGATGTCGCAGCGCAGGATGCCGCCGAAGATGTTGACGAACACGGCTTGCACGTTTCGGTCCGAGGTCAGGATCCGGACCGCGTTCTTGATCTGCTCTGCGGTCGCGCCCCCTCCGACGTCCAGGAAGTTCGCCGGCTCCCCGCCCGCCAGCTTGATGATGTCCATCGTCGCCATGGCCAGGCCGGCACCGTTGACCATGCAGCCGATATTCCCGTCGAGCCGGATGTAGTTGAGCGAGTACTTCGACGCGTCGATCTCGAGCGGGTCCTCCTCGTCGAAGTCGCGAAGTTCCTTGATGTCCGGGTGGCGGAACAGCGCGTTGTCGTCGAAGGTCATCTTCGCGTCGAGCGCCAGAAGGTCGCCGGTCGCCGTGACGATCAGGGGGTTGATCTCGATGAGCGACGCGTCGGTCGCGCTGAAGGTCTCGGCAATCTGCGCCATGACCTTGACGGCCTTCCCGACGGCGGGCCCCTCGAGGCCGAGGCTGAACGCCAGGCTTCGCGCCTGGAACGGAAGCAGCCCCGTTGCCGGGTCGATGTGCGCCTTGAAGATCAGATGCGGGGTCTCGGCCGCCACCTTCTCGATCTCCATGCCGCCAGCCGGGCTCACCATCAGCACCGGGCGCTCCGCCGCGCGGTCGATGACGAGACCCAGGTACAATTCCCGCGCGATCTGCAGCCCCTCCTCCACGAGGATCCGCTTGACGATGCGCCCTTCGGGGCCGGTTTGGTGCGTGACCAGGCGCATGCCGATCATCTGCGTGGCGATCTGCTCGGCCTCGTCCGCCGTCTTCGCCAGCTTGACACCGCCGCCTTTGCCGCGCCCGCCCGCGTGGATCTGCGCCTTCACCACCACGGTGCCGCCCAGGCGTCTGGCAATCGCGCCCACCTCTGACGGCGTGTGCGCCATCTCGCCGCGTGGCACGGGGACGCCGTGCCGGGCCAGGATGGCCTTACCCTGGTATTCGTGAATTTTCACAATCCTCGCCCCCGCATGAGAAGTGATCAGTCCCGCATGAGCCGTCCAGCCATGCTAGCGACGGGCGCCCGGCTGCGTCAAACGAAAACGGGGAGAGAACAGTTTCCTTAGGTCACCTCCCCTCCTTCGGCTCAACACTTTCAACAGAATCTGTGGAAAACCCTGTTGAAAAGCGCCCGGCGAGTCGCAGTTTCCGCAACACAATCGCACGTTCTTCCACTTTGCACCATCCTGGGGCATCACGCCATCTCCCCCCGGCTTTCAGCCACAATCCTGTGATCGGCAGCGAAGGCAGGCGTGATCTTCGTGGCTGAGTACGTCGGCAGCGGACGTCGGCGCGACAGACGGCGAAAATACACCGACTTGCAACCATCTGCGCACGGAGGTAGAATTCGCCCGCTCGCCCGGTACCGTGCGCATGCCCTCCACGACGCGCGGTTCCGTTTCTCCATGCTCACTCGCACGGGTACCAGATGTGACGTGCAAGGAGGTCCGGATGGCTCAGAGCCTGACCCACGACGTTCTCATTCTCGGCGCGGGACTGGCCGGCCTGCGCGCCGCTGTCGAGATCTGTTCGCGCCTGGATGGTCGCGTGGACGTCGGCATCGTGTCGAAGGTGCAGTTGATGCGCGCTCACTCGGTGTGCGCAGAAGGCGGCACCGCGGCCGTGCTGCGCACCGAGGAAGGCGACTCGACCGACCTCCATGCCTGGGACACGAACAAGGGGTCCGACTTCCTCGCTGACCAGGATGTCGTCCGCCGCTTCGCCAACACGATTCCCAACGAAATCCGTCTGCTCGATCACTGGGGCATCCCGTGGACGCGCGACGAGCACGGCCGCATCGCGCAGCGCCCGTTCGGCGGGCACTCGTATCCCCGCGCGACCATGGCCGCCGACAAGACCGGCTTCTTCGAGCTGCAGACGCTGTACGACCAGTTGCTGCGCTACAAGAGCTTCACGCGCTACGACGAGTTCTTCGTCACCGATCTGCTCGTGGAGGGCGGCCGGTTCGCCGGCCTGCTCGGCATCCACGCGCCGAGCGGCGACAGCGTGGTGCTGCGGGCCAAGGCGCTGCTGATCGCCACCGGGGGCGGCGGCACGCTGTACGGCTTCACCACCTACTCAGAAACCGTCACGGGCGACGGGATGGCGATGGCCTACCGGGCGGGGCTGCCCCTCGAGGACATGGAGTTCCTCCAGTTCCATCCGACGGGGCTCGTGCCGAACGGCATCCTGATGACCGAGGCGTGCCGCGGCGAAGGCGGGTACCTGAAGAACGCCAAGGGCGAACGGTTCATGGAGCGCTACGCGCCGAGCAAGATGGAGCTCGCGCCGCGCGACATGGTCTCGCGCGCCGAGCAGATCGAGATCGAAGCCGGTCGCGGCATTCCGGGGTCAGACGGCCTCCCGTGCATCCACCTCGATCTCACGCACCTCGGCGCCGAGCGCATCAACTCGCGCCTCCCGCTGATTCGGGAGGTGTGCATCAAGTTCATCGGCCTCGACCCGATCGAGAAGCCGATCCCGATCCGGCCGGTGGCGCACTACTCGATGGGCGGAATCGAGACCAACATCGACGGCCTCACCCGAATCCCGGGCATCTGGGCGGCGGGCGAGGCCGCGGCGGTGTCGCTGCACGGCGCGAATCGCCTCGGCTCGAACTCGACCGGCGAGTGCCTGGTGTGGGGCGGCATTACCGGCGCGGAAATCGTGAAGGCGCTGCCGTCGCTCGGCAAGCCGGCGCCCGTCCCGGAGAAGCTCGTGGCCGACCGCCAAACGCACATCGCCGACCTGATGGCGCGGCAGGGGACGGAGAACCTCTACGCGCTGCGGCGCGAACTGCGTGCGATGATGGACCGCGACGTGGGCGTGTTCCGCACCGGCCAGGAACTGCGCCATGGGCTGTCGGTGGTCCGCGACATCCGGGAACGGTCGGCGCACGCGCCCGTCAACGACAAGGGCGCGCTGTACAACTCGAACCTGTTCCACGCGCTCGAACTGGAGAACCTCCTCGCGCTCGCGGAGATCACGATTGTCGGCGCGATCGCGCGCGAGGAGTCGCGCGGCGCCCACGCCCGTCGCGACTTCGAGACGCGCAACGACGAACAGTGGCTGAAGCATACGCTCGCCTGGTATACGGGGGGCGCGCCACGGCTCGACTACAAGCCCGTGGTCATCGATCAATGGAAGCCGGTGGAACGGATTTACTAGGGGGATCCACGAGTCGGGAGCCAGGATTCAGGACATTGAGGACACCATGATCGAGAACAAAGGACGTCCGAACCGCCTCGGGGTGAAGGGCTGGCTGGGCGGGGGCCGATGGGGGTTCGAGCGCTACCTCTACGCCCTGCACCGCCTGACGGGTCTCGCCCTGCTCGCCTACTTCGTGTTGCACATCGGCGTGACCTCGTCGCGGGCCTTCGGCGAGAACGCCTGGACTTCGGCGATGGGCGCTGTGAAGGGACCGCTCTTCAGCGTGGGCGAGTTCCTGGTGTTTGCGGCGTTCGCGTTTCACGCCGTGAACGGGATCCGCCTGGCGCTCGTCGAACTCGGGTTCGCGATCGGCCAGCCGATCGAGCCGGTCTATCCGTACCGGACGTCGGTTGACGAGCAGCGCCCGCTGGCCATCGGGGTGATGATCCTGGCGGCGATCCTCGCGATCGTCGGCGGCATCGGCTTCTTGAAGTAGGAGGACACGTGCGCGATCAACGACTGTGGACGTGGCATATCGGCGCGGGAGCCGTCATCCTGGTGCTCCTCGGGCTCCACATGACGGTCATGCACCTCGATGCGATCGTCAGGGTCTTCAACCCGGCACCGGGCGAACCGGTGGACTGGGCGAACGTGGTTGCCCGGGGCAAGAGTGTCTTCTTCCTCGTCACCTACGTGCTCTTGCTCGGCACGGCGCTGTTCCACGGGTTCTACGGACTGCGGAACATCCTCTTCGAGCTGAACCCAGGCGCGCCGGCGAAGAAGGCGATGAACGGCCTGTTCCTGGTGGCCGGACTCGTTCTGTTCGCCATCGGCACCTGGGCGGCGTGGGCCGGATTCACGGTGGCGCGCAGCGCCTAATCGAGGGGGATGACATGGCTGACCACACTGTCACATCCGAGGTCGTCTTTCGTATCCGTCGCTTCGACCCGACGACCGACGCCGATCCGCACTGGGAGGACTACCGCTTCCCCTGCCCGCCCGGCATGACCGTCCTGGAAGGGCTCAAGCAGATCAAGGAATCGCTCTCCCCCACGCTCGCGTGGCGCTCGTCGTGCCGCATGGGCGTCTGCGGGTCGTGCGGCATGTTCATCAATGGCCGGCCCCGGCTCGCGTGCAACACTCAGGTCTCGGAACTGGAGAGCAGCCTCATCACGGTTGCGCCGCTCCCCAACTTCAATATCATCCGCGACTTGGTGCCCGACTTGACCCCGATGTTCAAGGCGCATGCCGAGATGCAGCCGTATATCATCCGCGACGACACGAGGGAGCAGCAGCAGCCAACGGGCGAGTACTGGCAGTCGCCGCACCAACTGGAGCAGTACCTCCAGTTCTCCTACTGCA
This sequence comes from Acidobacteriota bacterium, assembly GCA_025363775.1. Lineage (GTDB taxonomy): Bacteria > Acidobacteriota > Vicinamibacteria > Vicinamibacterales > Fen-181 > FEN-299. Next base: position 18,727 of record JANYLG010000057.1, read on the forward strand.
TCAAGTGCGGCTGCTGCATGGCCGCCTGCCCGACCTGTGCGACCGACCCGGTGTACGCGGGGCCGATGCCGCTCAGCCAGGCGCATCGCTACAGCTCGGACAGCCGCGATGGCGGGTTCGCCGCCCGCAAGCAGGTGCTGTCGGGAGAGCGCGGCCCGTGGCGCTGCCACTTCGCGGGCGAGTGCTCGCGCGTCTGCCCGAAGGGCGTGGACCCGGCTCGCGCCATCCAGTTGATGAAGCGCCAGCTCGTGGTCGACTACCTGAAGCTGGGGAAGCAGAAATGCCCGGCGTCGATTGCCAAGGTGCCCGACGGCGTGAAGCGTCGCGAGGGAATCCCTGAGGCGCCGCCGCGGACTATTTGAGGACGAGGGTGAAGGCCTTGCCCCCTTCGCTGTCCTCGATCTGCACGGCGTCGGCGGTGATTCGCCGCACCACGAATCGCGCGAGGACCCGGTCCCCCTCCCTGGCCAGCACCAACTGACCGCGCGCCGAGATGACGGCAGTCCGAACCGGCCTGCCGTTTTCCGTGTCCTCGGCAATCCCCGACAACGTCATCTCCGGTCGTGACGGCACAGGCTCCGGTTGGGCGACGGCAAGGGCAGCCGCTTGCGTTCGGCTGGCGGGAGCGGGCGGGTCTGCACGAAAGCTGAACGGGTTGCGCCGCACGGGGCTCGGCGGTCGGGGCGCCGCCAGACGCGACCGCATCGCCCGTGCGCGCTCGCCGAGGCCATCGTCAACCGGCCGGTCCCTCATCGATCCTTCCCCGCGCGCCCCGCCAGTCGCCGACGACGGCAGGCCGGAGCCCGCGCCGAAGGCCAGCCAGGCTCCGAGCAGGAGGGCGCCGAGCAGAAGGAGTTCGGCCTTCGTCCGCGTCACCCTCCTATTCTACATGCGTCGCGTGCGCGTTCTCAGCCCCGCAACGGTGTGTTATGATTCGCCGTGCACCCTGACAGGGACCGCAGGCACACCCGTTTGTTGACCGGCGCACGACGCGTCGCCATCATCCCCGCGCGATATCAATCCTCGCGTCTTCCGGGAAAGCCTCTCGCCGAGATCGGCGGTCGGCCGATGATCGAGCACGTCTACCGTTGCGTGGCTGCGTCACCCGCGGTGGATGCCGTCGTGGTCGCCACCGACGACGAACGCGTGCGCGAGGCCGTTGAGGCTTTTGGCGGCATCGCATGGATGACCCGGGCCGATCACCGCAGCGGCACCGATCGGCTGGCCGAGGTCGCCGCCTCGTTGTCCTGCGATCTCGTCGTCAATGTGCAGGGTGACGAGCCGATGCTCCCGACCGAGATGATTGCAGAGGCTGTTGCCCCGCTGGTGGATGACCCGTCGATACCGATGGGCACGCTCTGCCGTCGAATCGAGGACCCCCGCGATCTCCAGAACCCGAACGTGGTGAAGGTGGTGACGGATCGTCAGGGGTTTGCCTTGTATTTCTCCAGGGCCGCGGTTCCGTTCGCCCGCGACGCGGTCGGAGGCCTCGACCCGGGCCGCGCATTCAAGCACATCGGCCTGTACGTGTACCGGAGACAGTTCCTCCTCGACTTTGCCCGCCTCGAGCCGACGCCGCTCGAGCAGGCAGAATCACTCGAGCAGCTTCGTGCGCTCGAGCACGGGTTCCGCATCCGGGCCGTGGAAACCAGCTACGACTCCATCGGGGTCGATACCCCGGCCGATCTCGAACGGGTCCGGCGCCTCCTCGCACCCGGACTCCACCACTGAGCAGGTATGAAAAACAAGGACGGCCGACCGATCAAGTTCATCTTCGTCACGGGCGGCGTCGTCTCGTCGCTGGGCAAAGGGCTCGCCGCCGCCTCGATTGGCGCGCTCCTCGAGGGCCATGGTTACCGGGTGACGCTGCAGAAGTTCGACCCGTATATCAACGTGGACCCTGGGACCATGAGCCCCTACCAGCACGGCGAGGTCTACGTGACGGACGACGGGGCCGAGACCGACCTCGATCTCGGCCACTACGAACGGTTCACCAACACGGTGACCACCCGGGCGCACAACTGGACGACCGGCAAGATCTACCTCTCCGTGATCCAGAAGGAACGGCGCGGCGACTACCTGGGACGAACCGTCCAAGTCATTCCACACATCACGAACGAGATCAAGGAATGCCTTCGGGCGGTGGCCACCGACATCGATTTCGTTCTCGTCGAGATTGGCGGCACCGTGGGTGACATCGAGAGCCAGCCGTTCCTCGAAGCGATCCGCCAGTTTCGCCAGGACATCGGCCGGGAGAACACGCTCTACATCCACCTCACCCTCGTCCCGTTCATCAGCACGGCGGGAGAACTCAAGACGAAGCCGACCCAGCACAGCGTCCGCGACCTGCGGTCGATTGGCATCCAGCCGGATATCCTCCTCTGCCGGACGGACCGGTTCCTCCCGCAGGACATCAAGCGGAAGATCGCCCTGTTCTGCGATGTGAATGAGGAAGCGGTGATCACGGCGAAGGACGTGTCGTCGATCTACGAGGTCCCGCTCCACTTCGCCGCCGAGGGGGTGGACCAGATCATCCTGAAGTACCTCCACCTTCCGCAGACCGACTCGCATCTCGAGACATGGCGGCACCTCGTCGATCGCATCCGGCATCCCACCGACGAGATCACGATCCATGTGGTGGGCAAGTACGTTGAGTACGAGGACTCCTACAAGAGCCTCAACGAGGCGATGACGCACGGCGGGTTCCCGCACGGGCTCAACGTCAACTTCCGCTGGGTCGAGGCCGAAGCGCTCGAGGACGCCGACGGGGCGGGGTTGCTCGACGGAGCGGATGGGATTCTCGTGCCCGGCGGGTTCGGGAGCCGGGGCACGCGCGGCATGATGCGGGCGGCGGAGGTTGGGCGCAGCCAGGGTATTCCCTACTTCGGGATCTGCTACGGCTTCCAGTGGGCGATCGTCGAGTTCGCGCGCCACGTCGCCGGCCTGCGCGAAGCCGATTCGACGGAGTGCAACGAGCAGACGCCCGACAAGGTGATCTACAAGTTGCGCGACCTGCTCGGCGTGGACGACCTGGGCGGGACGATGCGCCTGGGCCAATACGCCTGCGACCTGGTGCCCGGCTCACTGGCCCACCAAGCCTATGGAAGCCTCACGATCCTCGAACGTCACCGGCACCGCTACGAGTTCAACCCGGCCTACGAGCAGGTTCTGACCGCGCACGGCCTCCGCATTTCGGGCAAGTCACCCGACGGCAAGTTCGTGGAAATCGCGGAACTCCCCGGTCATCCCTGGTTCGTCGCGGTGCAGTTCCACCCGGAGTTCAAGTCGAAACCGCTGCGCCCGCATCCGCTGTTCGCCGCCTTCGTGGGTGCGAGCTACCAGCACAAACTGGCCCGGCTGAAGGCCCGCGCCGAATCGGGACCGACGACGTAGGGGGGCGCGCTGGCAGCTGGCAGCTGGCGCGCTGGCAGCTGGCAGCTGGCAGTTGGCCGCTGGCAGCTGGCAGTAGTCGGCTGTCGCCCGTCCGCACACCGCTGCAAGCTGTCGGCTGCCAGCTGCCCGCTGTCTACCGTCCGCTGCCTGTATAATGTCCCGCGTGAACACCGTCGAGATTGGGTCCGTCTGCCTGGGCGGCGACCGTCCGTTCGCCCTCATCGCCGGCCCCTGCGTCATCGAGAGTGCGGCGCATGCCGCCGAGATGGCGCTGGCCATTCGCGACATCGCCGCGAAGCGCCACGTGCCGTTCATCTTCAAGGCGTCGTACGACAAGGCGAATCGGACGTCCATGTCGTCGTATCGTGGGCCCGGGCTGCGGGAAGGCCTTCGGATCCTCGGCCGCATCAAGGCCGATCTCGGTGTCCCGATTCTCACCGACATCCACGATCCGTCGCACGCCGCCCCGGCCGCCGAAGTGGCGGACGTGCTGCAGATCCCGGCGTTCCTGTGTCGCCAGACGGACCTGCTGGTGGCCGCCGCCTCAACCGGCTGCGCGGTCAACATCAAGAAGGGACAGTTCCTCGCGCCGCGCGACGTGCGCCATGCGATCGCGAAGGTCACAGGCGCCGGCAACGAGCGGGTGCTGATCACCGAGCGCGGCACCTCGTTCGGTTACAACAACCTGGTCGTGGACATGCGGGCGTTCCCGATGATGCGTGAGCTCGGGTACCCGGTGATCTTCGACATCACCCACAGTCTCCAGCTGCCCGGTGGGGGCGACGGGGTCACGGCCGGACTGGCGGAGTACATCGAGCCACTCGGCTCGGCGGGCGTGGCGGCGGGCGTCGACGGTGTCTTCCTCGAAGTGCACGACGATCCGCCGCACGCGAAAAGCGATGCGCAGAACGCGCTCCGCCTCGATCGGCTGGAGGCGCTGCTCGATCGACTCGTGCGCATCGACGCCATCGTCAAGGCGCCGCAGCGAGAGGGTGGTGGCCGTACTGGCGAGTCGAAGTACTGAGGGAGACGTGGTGACGACCGATCCAATGACCGACCTGGACCTGGCACGCAAGGTCCTGACGATTGAAGCGGGGGCGATCCTTGCCCTCGTCGATCGACTCGACGAACGGTTTACGCGGGCCGTCGAGCTGCTCCTGGACTGCCGGGGCCGCGTGCTGCTCACCGGCATGGGCAAGTCCGGCATCATCGGCCGCAAGATCGCCGCGACGCTGTCGAGTACCGGGACGTCTGCGTTCTTCCTGCACCCCGCCGATGCGATCCACGGCGATCTCGGGGCTCTCCAGGCCGACGATGTGGTGGTCGCGCTCTCCTATGGCGGCGAGACCGGCGAGATCCTGCGGTTGCTCGAGACGATCCGGCGGGTCGGCACGCGGATGATCGCCATGACCGGTTTCCCGGGATCGACGCTCGGCCAGGCCGCCGACGTGACGCTGGACTGCCGCGTCGACGAGGAGGCGTGTCCCCTCAACCTGGCGCCGACCGCGAGCACCACCGCGGCGCTGGCGCTCGGTGATGCGCTCGCGATGGCGCTGCTGGTGCGCAAGGGGTTCAGGCAGGAGGACTTCGCCAACCTGCACCCAGGCGGCAAGCTGGGCAAGCGGCTGATGCGGCTCGAGCAACTGATGCACTCGGGGGAGCTACTGCCGGCCGTGCGCGAAGAGACCGCGATGGGCGATGTCATCTACGAGATGTCCCGGAAGGGGCTCGGGATGACGTGCGTCGTCGACGCGGAGGGTCGCCTCGCGGGAATCATCACCGACGGCGACCTTCGGCGCCACATGAGCACGCACGACGTGCTCGATCGGACGGCGGGCATCGTGATGACCCGAGGTCCGGTCACGGTCGCGCGCACGATGCTGGCAGTCGAAGCGCTCAACCTGATGGAACAACGGAAGATCACCTCGCTCGTCGTCGTGGCGCCTGACGGGCGCGTCGAGGGGGTGGTCCATCTGCACGACCTGTGGCGGACCGAGTTGTTCTGATGTCTTGCACTCCCGAGGATCTGGCGAAAAAGGCCGCCCTCATCCGGCTGCTGCTGTTCGATGTGGACGGCGTGCTGACGGACGGCCGCATTCTGTTGCGCCCGGACGGATCCGAGTCGAAGCAGTTCAGCATCCGCGATGGCACGGGCATCGTGTGGGCCCAGCGCGCGGGAATCGCCGTCGGGTTGCTGTCCGCCCGCCACTCGCCCGCGACCACGGCGCGGGCCTCGCAACTGGCGATCAGGATCGTGAGACAGCAGGCCGGCGACAAGCTGGAGATGTACCGGGACCTGCTGGACCAGGAACGCCTGGGGGACGAGGCGGTGGCCTTCATGGGAGATGACCTCCTCGACCTGCCCGTGTTGTCCCGCGTCGGGCTGTCGGCCGCGCCGGCCGACGCCGCGCCCGACGTCCTGGATCGCGTGGACTGGGTGAGCACGCGAACCGGCGGCGACGGCGCCGCCCGCGAACTGGTGGAACTGCTGCTGCGCGCGCAGGGCCAGTGGGACGGTCTGCTTCGCGGGTACCTGCCAGAGGGTGCACGCTGATGGGTACCTACGCACCGCTGCTCGCCGGGCTCCTCGCCCTGCTGGCCGGACTGGCCATCGGCAAGGCCTGGGAACGCTACAAACTCCGCGACGGCCGCTGGTTCGATCGCCGGAAAGCGCGCGAAACGCCGCACTACATGCTCGGCCTGAACTTCCTGGTGTCGAACCGGCCGGACCTCGCGATCGAAGAGTTGACCAAGGCGGCGACGGTCGATTCCGACGCGCTCGAGATCGACCTGATCCTCGGCAACCTGTACCGTGAGAAAGGCCAGGTCGGCCGCGCCATCCAGGTCCACCAGGGGCTCCTGCAGCGGCCCAGGCTGAAGCGGCTGGAGCACGCCTATGCCCTGCTCTGCCTCGGGCTCGACTACAAGAGCGGCGGGTTCGTCGATCGCGCCGTCGAGGCGTTCAACGAAGTCCTTCGCCTCGACAGCGAGAACGAGTACGCGTTGATCAACCTGGAGAAGCTCCACGAGGAGCAGCACCAGTGGCAGGCGGCGTACGACATCCGCCGCAGGATCGCGCGTGTCGGCGCCGCCGGAGCCGAGGCGCGCCACAACGAGACGCTGGCCTTTCTCGAGAACGAATTGGGCCTCGAGGCGCTGAAGCAGAAGGATGACAAGGCGGCCGCCGCACGGTTTACGCAAGCGATCGAACTGGATGCGGCGACGCTGCCGGCCTACCTGCACCTGGGAGACGTCCAGGTCCACCAGGGCCGCGCGGCGGACGCCGCCGCCACGTGGGAGCACGGGGTGGCCGTCGCCCCGGATCGCGCGTACCTGGCCTTCGAGCGGCTCGAAGCCGTGTACACCAGGCTCGGCACGCCCGAGCGCTTTCCCGGGCTCTGTCGCCAGTTGATCGCGGCCACCCCGCAGGACTGGCGTGGCCGCGTCGCCCTCGCGCGGCATCTCACCTCGCGCGGCAAGTCGGCGGAAGCGCTGGACCTGCTGTTCGAGGCGCTCGTGCACAATCCGCACGGGCTGGCCATTCACCAGGCGATCTGGCGGACCCTGCGGCAACTCGCCCTCGATCCCGCGCTGGTCGATCGGTACGTGGACCTGGCCGGCCACGCCGTCTTCTACCTCGACCCGCATGTCTGCATGCATTGCCGCTACCGCAGCACGGAACTCCTCTGGCACTGCCCGCACTGCCACGAGTGGAACTCATTCGTGGAAGATCGTCTTGCCGCAGCGAAGGACGCCGACGACGAATAGCGGACAGCTAATAGCTGGCAGCTGGCAGCCTGCAGCTACCGGCTACCGGCTACCAGCTACCAGCTACCAGCTGCCAGCTGCCAGCTACTGACCCTTCCCGAAGATCTTGATGGCGAAGATGATCGTCGGGACGAAGGCGATGATCGCGGTCGCCAGGATGGGCTTGTGCATCCCGCGGCGCGCCGGGTTCTCGCGGGGGTTGGCCAGCCGGCTCTTGCGCCAGCCGAATCCGCCGTAGATCAGCAGACCAATCTCCATCCAGATGATGAGCCGCAGCCACGTGTCCTTGGGCAGGCCCCACATCACGTACATGCACGCGAGGGCGCCCGTGATGCCGACGATCCAGGCGCCAGCCAACCCACCCGGGACCTTGAAGGGCCGCTCGATCTCAGGGCTGGCGACCCGTAAGAGCGGCACGCCGACGCACACCAGCACGAAGGCCAGCAGCGTCCCGATCGACACCAGCTCGCCCACCAGGCTCATGGGCATCACGCCGCCACAGAAGGCCACGAAGAGGCCCGTCAGGATCGTCGCAATGTACGGAGTCCCATGCTCCCTGTGGACCGCGCCGAACCAGGGCAGCAGCCCGTCCTTGCTCATGGCGTAGAAGATGCGCGTCTGGCCCATCATCATGACGAGGATGACGGAGGTGAGCCCCGCGAGCGCGCCCATCTTGATGAAGAACGTGAAGACCTTCTGAGCCACGGGGGACCAGCCGCGCAGGGCGACGATCCTGTCGATGCCCACCGCGATCGGATCGGGCACGCCCAGTTCCTTGAAGTTCACGACGCCGGTGAGCGTGACGGCCACCAGGATGTAGAGGATGGTGCAGATGACGAGGGAGCCCAGGATCCCGATGGGCAGGTCTCGCTTGGGATTCTTCGCCTCCTGCGCCGTGGTGGACACCGCGTCGAAGCCTATGTAAGCGAAAAAGACGACGCCCGCGCCTGTGAGCACCCCGTTGAGCCCCCATCCGTAGGCATTCACCTGGTTCCCGTTCAGCGTGATCATCTCCTTGGCGGGCACCAGAGCGAATAGCCCGGTCGCGGCCTTGTTCACGAACAGGTTGTCCGGGGAGATGAGGCTGATGCCCAGGCCGATGAACACCAGGACGATCGTGACCTTGATGATCACGATGAAGTTGTTGACGGACGCGCTCTCGCGCATGCCCCGATAGAGGATCGCGGCCACGACCAGGCCGATGAAGGAGGCGGGGAGGTTCCAGAGCCCGAACGCCTTGGTCACGCCATCGTTGAGCAGCACCTGCTCCCAGGGCCCCTTCGTGAAGCGCAGCAGCGTGTCCGACATGGGGAGGCCGAGCGTCTTGTGCAGCAGGCTGAGCAAGTAGCCGGACCACGAGGCGCTGACCGTCACCGCGCCGAACGCGTACTCGAGGATCAGATCCCAGCCGATGATCCAGGCGATGAACTCGCCCATGGTGGCGTAGCTGTAGGCGTAGGCCGAGCCCGCGACCGGGATCATCGACGCCATCTCGGCGTAGCACACCCCGGCGAGCGCGCAGAGCACGCCGCCGATCATGAAGCTGTACACGATGCCCGGGCCTGCGTAGTTGGCCGAGGCGGTTCCCGTGAGCGAAAAGATGCCCGCGCCAATGATGGCGCCGATGCCGAGCATCGTGAGGTTGAACGCTGTCAGCGTGCGTTTGAGCTGCCCTCCCCCGTGGGCGCCGTGGGCGGCTTCGCCGGCGAGCGGATCGTTGGCGTCGGCAATGAGCTTCGCCAGGTCTTTCTTGATGAATAAACCTGCCATGTGATGCGCCTCCGAACCAGAGCTGAAAAGATGGCGTGCCGAAGCGGTGGCTGCGCTCGACCAAGGCCTGACGTGATCACCAAGCGTCCGCGGGGCCTGGCGACCGGGTCGTCGGATCGGCCCGCCTGCCGCTGGTGAGGTTTCCCGGAGGGGCTTGCCGGGCAGTACCCCGGCACCGGCGCGCGTGCGCGAGCGGCCATTATAGGCCGAAAGGCGCGTTTGTGCGCAATTCGCCGCCGGCGGGCGATGGCTGCAGGGACGCCGTGTTGACGAGCTTCACTCGCTCAGGGCAAGCCCTTCGACTCGCATCACTCGCTCAGGGCAAGCTGCCGGCTGTCTCGTCGATCGCGTTGCAGACCCCGTCCACCTGTCGGTCCGTGTCCTCAAACGTGCCACTCGTATCCACGACGTCCGTCGCCCGCCGAACCTTGTCCGCGATCGGCCACTGGGCGGCCAGCCGCGCCAAGGCTGCCGCTTCGCCCAGGCCATCGCGCTGCCTGACGCGCCGCACCTGCTCCTCGGGTGAACACGCGGCCACGATGACGCGGTCGAACTCCCGATCGCGCCCCGTTTCGAACAGCAACGGGATATCGACGAGCACCCATGGCGCGCCCTCACGCGCCTGCGCGTCCGCCCATTCGGCAATTTGCTCATAGACCCGCGGATGCACGATCGCCTCGAGGTCGCGACGGGCAGAGGCGTCGGCGAACACGATCCGCCCGAGCGCCTGTCGATCCACGGCACCATCATGGCGCACGACAGACGTGCCGAATCGCCGCCTCACCTCGGCCGTCACCTCACTTCCCCCGGTGAACAGCCGATGGACGATGGCGTCGGCATCGAGGGTCACAACGCCCCGGGCGGCGATCCGCGCCCGAACGTAGCTCTTGCCCGTCGCGATGCCGCCCGTCAACGCGACGCGGAGCATCGTGCCTCGGCGGCCTTCAACGTGTTGGCCAGCAGCATCGCGATCGTGAGAGGTCCAATACCTCCGGGCACGGGCGTCAGGGCGCCAGCCACGTCGGCCACGGCCGGGTGCACGTCGCCGACCACGAGCGAACCACGCCGCTCGAAGTCGGCACGCCGCTGGCTGCCTTCCGGGAAGAGCCGCTGCACGAGGCCCGCATCGGTCACACGGTTGATCCCGACGTCGATGACGACCGCCCCTGGCTTGACGAAGTCCGGCGTGACAAAGGCCGCGCGCCCGATGGCGGCCACCAGGATGTCGGCCGAGGCGCAGACCTCCGGCAGGTTGCGCGTGCGCGAGTGGCAGATGGTGACCGTGGCATTCCGGTGCATCAGCAGCAGCGACACCGGCTTCCCGACGATATCGCTTCGGCCAATCACGACGGCGCGGGCGCCGTCCACGGCGATGCCGGACCGCGCCAGCAGTTCCATCACACCGAGCGGCGTGCACGCGACGAGGTACGGCCGCTTTTGCACCAGGCGGCCCACATTCTCGGGGTGGAACCCGTCCACGTCCTTCAGCCGATCGACCGCATCGAACACCTTCTGCTCGGCGTCCCGCCCCAGGGCCGCCGGCAGCGGTGACTGCACCAGGATTCCGTCGTACATCGGGCTGCCGTTCAGCGTGGTCACCACGTCGAGCACCTCGTGCAGCGACGCGGTGGCCGGGAGGCGGCGGAGGTCGGCGCGCACCCCTGACTCGCCCGCCGATTTCAGCTTGTTTCGGACGTAGATCTCCGACGAGGGATCTTCACCGACAAGGACGATACCGAGGCCGGGCGGTCGGCCCTGGACCGTCGTGAATGCCGCCACCCGGTCCTGGAGTTCGAGCCGAATCTGCCTGGCGATCGCGGCGCCGTCCAATATGCGTGCAGCCATACGGGCCATTCTCCCCTTCCAGTAACTCGCTCACGTAGCCCGGCCTGAGCACTCTCCCAGCGGACATCCTGAACGCGGGAACCGCCGGGCCTCCTACTGGGCGGCGATTTCCAGGTCCTTCAACTGCTCGGGCCGGCCAAGCACGACCAGGTGATCGCCAGCATGCATCATCGTATCGGGCGCGGGGTTGAACTCCATCCGTCCGTCGCGTCGCTGGATGCCGACGACGATCACGCCGAACTGCTGCCGAAGGTTGGCCTCGACGATGGATCGTCCGCCGAGCGCCGACTCGGGCGCGATCTTCACCTGCTCCATCGCCAGCTCGAGGTTCTCGGAACTCGTCGCCAGTTGCACGAAGTCGACCACCGCCGGTCGCAGGGCCGTCTGCGCCATCTGCGTCGCGCCGATCTGGTACGGGGAGATGAAGCGGTCGGCCCCCGCCCGCAGGAGCTTGCGTCCCGCGTCGTCGGAATCGGCCCGGGCGACGATGAACAGGTCTCCCCTCAGACCGCGGGCCGTCAAGATGGCGTACACGTTTTCGGCATCCGTGCCCAGGGCCGCGATCAGGCCCCGCGCGCGGTCGATCCCCAGCCTCTGCAGGATGTCCTCCCGGCTCGCATCGGCCTCCACCGCGAGGTCGCCCCGCGCGATCACCGCCTGCACGGCATCAGGATCGCGGTCGATGACGACGAAGGGAACCTGCTGGCGCCTGAACTCGTCGGCGATGATCAGGCCGATCCGGCCGGCCCCGCACAAGATGAAGTGGTTGGTCAGGGCATCGATCATGCGTTCCCGCCGGCGCTGTTCGAACCGCCGGCCAACCCGGCCCTCGACGAGGTCGGCCGCCAGCAGCGACAGCGTGTAGAGGACGGTGCTGACACCGCCGATGATGAGAACCACCGTGAAGGCCTGCCCCCGCCATGACAGCGGGTGCACCTCGCGGAAACCGACGGTCGTCACGGTCGTGACCGTCATGTACAGGGCATCCCAGGCTGACCACCCCTCGACAACCATGTAGCCAATGGTCCCGGCCACGAGAACGAGCGCGACCAGCAGAACCGCCAGCCGAGAGCCGCTGAAGCCGAGTGGGCGCACGGTCCTCCTCATATGAGCCGCTGCCGCACGAGCATACCGTACCCACTTCGCGTGGGAGTCAGAAGTCAGAAGTCAGAAGTCAGAATGAGAATACCAGCGACAGTGTTCTCGAGCCAAGCCAGTTGCTCTGCCTACCAGAGCGGGAACGGCAGGAGCTCGAAGAACACGACCGCCGTCACCGTAAACGCCGGGAGGAGAATGACCAGCGCCCACCCCATGTAGCCGAAGAACGACGGCATCTTCACGTGGTGCTGCTCGGCGATGCTCCGCACCATGAAGTTCGGGGCGTTGCCAATGTAGGTGTTCGCGCCCATGCACACCGCCCCGGCACTCATGGCGCCAAGGATCGCCGCCGCCTGCCCCACCTGCAGCCCGCCGGCCTCCCGGATCCCCGTCACCCCGAGCGCCAGTTCCAGGAAGGCCAGGAACGTCGGAGCGTTGTCGAGGAACGACGAGAACAGCCCCGTGGCATAGAAGAACTCGAGCGGCTGGTCCACGCCGAGGGCGGCCCCTCGCGTGTTGAGCAGGATCAACGCCGGCATCATCGCGGCAAAGATCCCCGCGAACACCGCCGCAACCTCCACGATCGCGTGGAGGCTGAAGTGGTTGCGATCGCGTGCCCGCCGGGCGACCCGCGAGGCGTGCGCGTAGTTCAGCGACAGGCCGGCGGCGCCCGCCATCACCGCCTCCCGGTACGGCGTCTCCACCGACGCTGCCACGGACAAGACAATGGCCAGCAGCAGGACGACGTTGAGCACGCCAATGAGCCGCACGCCCGCCTCGTGCTCGATGTCGCGCCTGACAGCCACGCGGGGCTCTCTGGCGTGGTAGTACACGTCGAGCGCGAAATACGCGCCGAGCAGCACGACGCCGAGAGTGGCCCAGAGCGGCAACAGCTTCATGAACCAGAAGAACTCGATGCCGCGCAGGTAGCCGAGGAACAGCGGCGGGTCGCCGAGTGGGGTCAGGAGACCGCCGATGTTGCAGACGAGGAAGATGAAGAAGACGACCGTGTGGACCTTGTGGCGCCGCTCGGTGTTCGTCCGGAGCAGCGGGTAGATCAGAACCATCGCCGCCCCGGTGGTGCCGATGATGCTCGCCAGCACGTAGCCGACCGCGAGGAACGTCGTGTTCACGCGCGGCGTGGCCTTCAGGTTTCCCGTCAGATGGATGCCGCCCGCCACGATGAACAGGGCGGTCAGCAGGGCGAGGAACTGCGAGTACTCGAGGCCGGTGTGCAACACGCGGGTCGGGTCGTACTGCCAGATGTAGAAGGCCACCGGCCCCCCGAGCACCGCCGAGACCAGCAGTTTATTGCGGTTGCTGTCCCAGAATCCGCTGAGCGCGGGCACCAGAGGAAAGATGGCGATGGCGAGCAGGATCGCCGCAAACGGCACGACCGAGAAGACGGGCGGCACGAAGTCGTGGCCGGCGCCTGGCGCCTGTGCCATTCCGCCGTGTGCCGCCGGCGGCTCCACGCGAGCCGACGCCTCCAGATGCACGGGTGCGCCGGGCCCGCCTCCCCGTCCGACGAAGAACGGCGTGCCGGCGGCAAGCCCGATGGCCAGGAGCGCGATTGCGGCCAGGAGGAAGAGGATGCCGAGCCGCTGGTAGGGACTTGGAGTGGGAGGCAGAGTCATGCCGAACTAGACCGCTTCGGCCAGCTTGCGGCCGGCCGCGGTCGCGTTCATGAAGCGGTTCATGAACGCCGTGTTCAGCCGGCCGGCGACGAAATCGGCCTCGGCCAGGATCTTCAGGTGCAGCGACACGTTCGTCTTGATCCCCTCGATGACCGTCATCTCGAGCGTGCGCCTCATGCGCGCGATCGCCTCCTGGCGGTCGCGCCCGTGCACCATCACCTTGGCAATCATCGAATCGTAGTACGGCGAAATCAGGCACTCCGAGTGCGCCGCCGTATCCACCCGGACACCGGGACCGCCCGGCAGCGCAAACACGTGGATGGTGCCCGGAGACGGCGCGAAGGTGTCGGGGCACTCGGCGTTGATCCGGCACTCCATGGCGTGTCCCGTGAACGTCACCTCGCTCTGCTTGAAGGAGAGCCGCTCGCCGGCCGCCACCCGGATCTGCTCCTTCACGATATCCACGCCTGTCACCATCTCGGTCACGCCGTGCTCGACCTGGAGGCGCGTGTTGACCTCCATGAAGAAAAACTTCCCCTGCTGGTCGAGCAGGAACTCGAACGTGCCGGCGTTGGCGTACTGGACGGCCTTGGCCGCGTCCACGGCGACGTTGCCCATCTTCCGGCGCAGCTTCTCGCTGAGCGCCGGCGACGGCGACTCCTCGATCAGCTTCTGGTGGCGTCGCTGGATGGAGCACTCGCGCTCGCCCAGGTGCACCACCGTGCCGTGATGGTCGCCCAGGATCTGGAACTCGATGTGACGTGGCGACTCGAGGTATTTCTCGATGTAGACGTCCTTGACGCCGAAGGCCGCTTCCGCCTCGCGCTGTGCGGTCCTGAACGCCTGGCTGAACTCTGCAGGACTCGCCGCGACGCGCATGCCGCGTCCGCCGCCGCCGGCGGTCGCCTTGATCAGGACCGGGTAGCCGATGTCCTTCGCGATCTCGAGCGCCCGCTCTTCGCTCTCCACCACGCCTTCGCTGCCCGGCAGCACCGGCACGCCGGCCTTCCTCATCACGCGCCGCGCGCGCGCCTTGTCGCCCATCAGCCGGATGACGCGCGGGTCGGGGCCGATGAACTTGATGTGGCACGCCTCGCAGACCTCGGCCATATACGCGCTCTCGGAGAGGAACCCGTAGCCGGGATGGATCGCGTCGGCCCCGGTCACCTCCGCCGCGCTGATGACCGCCGGCACGCTCAGATAGCTCTGCGCCGCCCGCGGGGGACCGATGCACACGTCTTCGTCGGCGAAGCGGACGTGTAGCGAGTTCGCGTCCGCCTCGGAGTAGACGGCGACGGTCTTGATGCCCATCTCGCGGCAGGCATAGATGACGCGAAGGGCAATTTCCCCGCGGTTGGCGATCAGGATTTTCTTGAACATGCAGAAATCGCGGCCGGCCGCCCTACGCCCGCTTGATCGCGAACAGCCGTTCGCCGTACTGCACCGGCTGGCCGTCCTCCACGAACACCTTGGCGAGCGTTCCCTCGTACTCCGACTCGATGTTGTTCATCATCTTCATCGCCTCGATGATGCACAGGGCCTGGCCCTTCTGCACGCTGTCGCCGGGCTGCACGAACGCCGGGGCGTTCGGGTCGGGTGCCCGGTAGAAGGTGCCGACGATGGGCGCCGTGACGATGGCCAACTCCATGTCCACGTCGATCGCGGGAGCCGAATCGGGTGCGGTTCCGGCGGGCGGTGCCGCCAGGGCAACCCGCGTGGGAGGCGCGGCCGCAATCGAGGGAACGGGTGCCTGCTGGACGATCACCTGGCCGCCCTTCCTGATCCGGATCTTGAATCCCTCGTTCTCGATCTCGAGCTCGATCAGCTCGTGGTCGCGCGCGAGGTCCAGGACCTGCCTGAGTTCGTCCACGTTGATCATCGGCACTCCCCGTCGTCCTGTCATCAGCGTTCCCTTCGACCCTGAGCGCACAATGATATCAAAAGCCGGCCTGAGAAATCCCGCCTGCCACATTTCGGCACATCGGCGGAACTGTCGCCGAGCGCCGCGCGCAGGCCCTCGACACGACGAGACAGGAAGTCAGAAGGGGCGAGGATCATTCTGGCGGCAGCCAGCCAGGAGACTCCGCCGGGATGTCGGGATTATACGCGGCGACCGCGGTCGGCGAGAATCTCGTCCAGCCACCGCTCGAGCGCGTCCACCTGCATGGAGGCGCGCGGGGCTGGTGAAGGGTCGGCGTCGGCGGGGTCCCCGGGTTGTGCCGGCGGGGCCGCGGGCGGGACGTCGAGCAACGGATCGACGGACACCAACACCGGGGTGGCTGGATCGTCGTCGATCGTGCCGGCCGTGACGATCACGGGGGGCGGCGCGGCGGGGGGAACCGGATCCCCAGTCGCGACGGCGGGCGGCGCCTCGCGTTCAGAGAGCGCCAGGAACTCCCCGACGGCTTCTTCGAACGAGAGACCCTCCGCCACCTCAGGCGTTCGCCGGGCGGGCTGCAGCTCGCGCCCGATCTGAGCCACCAGGGACTCGAGGTCGGGGTCGTGCGGGACGAACTCCAGGGCCCTGGAGTAGAGGTCTACCGCCTCCTGCCGTTCGCCCCGGCGGTGATGGATCTCGGCGAGCCCCTTGATGGCGGCGAGGTTCTCCGGTGCGGCGGCGAGGACGTGCCTGAGCTCGTCCTGCGCCACCTGCAGCTCGCCGGTTTCGATGAGGGCGCGGCCCAGCGTGACGTGGGCCGACAGGTAGCCGGGGTGATGAGAGAGGCCGGTCCGGCATGTCTCGATCGCTTCCTGGAAGCGGCCGCCACGCCGGTACTCCTCGGCCAGTTGCGCAAAGGCGATCGACGCCTTGTCCTTCAGGACCCGGCGTCGAAGCTCCTCGATTCGGGGATTCTCAGCCACGGAACACCCTGTCTATTTCACCGTCACGGTCTGGGTCGTCGTGGCGATGCGGCCTGCACTGTCGGAAATGGTGAGCCGCACCACGAAGGTACCGACCGCTGTGTATCGGTGTCGCGCGACCACCCCGTGGGTTCCAGTCACGCCGTCCCCGAAGTCCCACACGTAGTCGTCGATGGGAGACGAACTGGTCGAATCCGCCCCGTTGAAGTTCACATCATCGATATTGGCCGTCGGCGCCGTCGGCGAGAAGGTGAACTTGGCCACCGGCGCGCTCGGTCCTGTCGTGCCGACCGAAACCGACTGCGACGCGGTGCCGATGCGCCCGGCGTCATCCGTGACGACCAGCACGACCGTGTATGTACCGGCCGCAGCGAACGCGTGCGACGAGGTGACCCCGCGCCCGGTCGTGCCGTCGCCGAACGACCACTGGTAGTCCACCAGGGTCCGGTTGCCGACGGCGGTGGAGGCGGCCGCGTTGAAGAACACCACCTGCCCCGGGATCGGCGCACCGGGCGACGTGACGAACGACGCCGACGGGGTCGCCCCGATCTTGACGGTCAACGTCCGCGTCGTGCTCGCGGCCCGGCCCGCCGCGTCGTTGATCGTCAACGTCACGGCGAACGTGCCGGGCTGGAACTGGTGCGACACGGTCTGGCTGGTCGCCGTCCCGCCATCGCCGAATTTCCAGCTGTAGGACGCCACCGACCCGCTGGTGCAATTCACGGTGGACGTGCCGCTGCACGGTGTGGCCGTGAAGATGACGGTCTCGAGTTCACCCGGTCCTTCCGGCGTGAACGTGAACCCGGCAACCAGATCCGACGGCGGAATGATGACGCCGGGCGGCACCAGCCGGATCTCGACCGAGTGCGATCCCGAGTTCGCGTAGTTGCTGCCGAGCGGCGTGGCGAGCACGGTGACAATGGTCCCGGTGTCCACCGAGACGACGGGAGCCTTGGGCGCGGTGTAGACCGCCGAAGCGCGGCCGTCGCCTCCCGTCACGACGTTCTTGGACGACAGGGTGCCGTAGTCCACGATCTGGCCGCCCACGGTGATCTCGAGGCGAACGGGCAGGTTGGTGAGGGCCTTGCCGCTCGGATCGCGCGCGACCACGATCACCTGCGACTGCGAGGCGCCGTCCTGGGTGATCATGTCAGGCGTGGCCGCCATCGTGATCGAGAGGGACAGTTCGGACGGCCCGGACAGCGGAGGCGCCGTGGTGTTCTTGGTCGAACAGGCGGCCGCCGCGGCGACCGTCAGCAGAAGTGTCAGCGTGCGAAATGCTCTCACCATATGCCCTGCTCCGTGTGCCCCTGCCCTGTCGAAGATGGCCACAAAACCCTCCTGGCGGCGCCCGTCAGGCCGGGTCGCCCCAGTCGGCGAAGTTGATGCTGATCGTCCCGCTCACCGAGACGGCGTTGCCGGCCTGGTCGTACCCGTAGAACGTGACCCGCGCGAGGGTCGAGATGATCACGGCGCCCCCGAGGCCCCTGAGCGCGAGGAGCGGCGCTTCCAACTTGGCCTGCGCGCGGACGAGGACGAACACCAGCGTCGAACCCGTCGACGTGATGGTCCCCGTCACCGCGCCGTCGAAGGAGTACGGCACGTCCACGCCCTGTGTGTTCCGACCGTCGGTCCGGACGTAGTCCACGTGGTAACGCTCGACGGTGATCGTGTTCGTGGCGGTCGGCTCGAGGACGGTGAGCGGGTCTTTCATGGCCATGCTCAGCGCCACCTGCCCCAGATCCTCGTAGACCGTGGGAAACAGCGTCGTGCCGGTCCCCTTGACGTTGGTCACCACGTCCGATTCCAGAAACGTCGAGAACGTCGCCGGCTTGGCGCCGGAAGCCGCCTGCAACAACGAGACGACCAGGTACGATGACCCTCGCCCCTGCAACACCTTGTCCCCGCACGACGTCGTGAGAAGGAGCGCCGACAGCGCGACGACCGCCGCCACCCGCCGTTCTGTGAAGATTGAAAGTGACCTCGTCACGGTCCGCCTCCTGCCGTTACTTGTTGAACTTGATGATCCTCGGTGTGATGAAGATCAGGAGTTCTTCGTTCGTGTCGTTGATCGTCTCGGTCCTGAACAGCCACCGCAGGAGCGGAATCCGGCCGAGGCCGGGGGTCCGGCGGTCGGTCCGGTTCTCCTGCGACGAGTAGATGCCGCCGATCACCGTCGTCGCCCCGTTCTGGACCAGCACCCTGGTCTGCGCACGCTGGGTGTTGATCGAGACGTTGCCGTTCGCCTGGATCTCTCCCGGCGAGCCGTTGTCCACGTCCACCTCGAGGAGCACGGTATCTGCCGGAGTGATCCGGGGCGTGACCTCGAGCGTCAGCGCCGCAGTCTTGAACTGCACCGTCGGCATCGGCTGCTGCACGATAACGCCTCCCCCACCCCCTATTGGCGGGGCGATCGTCGTCGTGTACGGGATTTCCTGGCCGCGCGTGATCCGGGCCTTGACGTTGTTCTGCGTCACCACCCGGGGCTGCAGCAGCACCTTGACGCGCCCGTCCTTCTCGAGCGCCGACAGCGCCATGTTGAGGTTGAACGCGCCGTTGACGCTGCCCAGCACCAAACTCGCAATGTTGGGAGACGGCTTGGTCAAGCCCCCCGGGTCGATCAAGCCGGTGCCAACCACCTTGTTCGGGAAGGCCAACGACGTGGTGTTCCCCAGTTCCGGCGTCGCCTGCCCGCCGAATCCCCAATTGACGCCGAGTTCGCGCGCGAACGTCTTCGACGTCGAGACGATGCGCGCCTCAATCTCCACCTGCCCTTCGGGCTGATCGAGCAACGTGAGCAGCGCTTCCGCTTTGGCCAGGAACGGCGGCAGGTCGTTGATGACGATCGTGTTCGTGCGCTTGTCCACCGCGGTCGTGCCGCGGTTGGAGAGGGCGTTGCCCTTGAGCAACGGCTCGAGATCGACGGCCTGCGCGTAGCTGAAGGTCTTCGTCATCACCTTCAGCTCGCCCGACAGCGCCTGCTCGTCGCTGAGACTGCGCCGCGCCTTTTCCTCTTCCGCCAGGACGACGAGTGGCGCGATTCGCACGATCGTGCCGTCCAGGACATACCCGAGCCTGTTCGACCGAAGGATGTTCTCGAGCGCCTGGTCCCACGGCACGTCGCGCAGCGTGACATCCACGTTGCCCTGGACCGCCGGATCGATCACCAGGTTCAACCCGCTGATCTCCGAGAACGCGCGCAACACCGACCTGAGGTCGGATCCCTGGAAGTCGAGGCTGACCGGGTGCCCAGTGTAGATGCGGCTCGTCGCAGCCGCGGGCGGTGTCCCCTGCTGAGGCGGCTGCTGGACCGGAGGCTCCTGTGGCCCGGGCACCGCCGCAGGAACCATCGGTGTCGGCGAAAGCGTGGTGACAGCGGCCATCGCGGCAGTCGAACTGGCCACGAGAGAACCGGTCCCCGCCAGCGTCACCTCGACGACGCGGGCTCCCACATGGGTCCGGACGGCCTCGAGGCGCGTCGTCGCGTCGCGGACCAGGCGCACCGGAACGGCCGCGTCGTCATCGGGCACGACATCCACCTGGATGACGTTGCGATCGCTGTGTACCTGGTGCTGTGCCGGCGCCGCCAGCAGCACGCGGACGCGCGCGACCGGTGCCCCGTCCGAGGCCCTCGCGTCCTCGACCGTCACGGCCGCCACCGGCCCAACGGGCGATGCCGTCACCCGGTTCGAGACGCCCGCGGTGGCGACGTTGCGCAGATCCACCAGGACCGTGAGCGGGTCGGGCCTCGCGGTCACGTACGCGACTGGCTCGGAGGCTTCGATGAGTACAGAGGCGCCCCGTACGCCGACCTTGGCGGAGATGGTGCTCAGCCGCGCCCGAGGCCGCGCCGGGTCCACGGCCGCAAATCCGGCGATCACCGTGCTGGCCGCCAGGGCCACTGCCAGTCCCGCCCAGACGCCGGGGCTGTGCCGGGTCGTCGGGTGTGTGCGATCCCGTCCCGCCCTTCTCCCGAATGTCCAGTTCTGCCTCATCTACTTGACCTCTTCGACCGCCCGCAACGTCTTGCGGATCTCCCGTTGTTTGGTGAGCGACAGCGGGTCGCTCACCTCCTGGAGGATGAGCATGCTGTCGGCGGTGATCGCCTTCACCACGCCATCGGCAAACCGATCGTTGGGGTGCATGATGTAGGTCCGCTTACCATCAGGTCCCTGCACGATGGCGAGAAACGTCCCCCGGCTCTTCAGAATCCCCTTGAGCACCGCGTCACCTGCCAGCACGCCGGACAATCCTTCGGCCTTTCGCCGGGCTTGCGGATCTGACCCGCTGTTCAACAGGCTCACGAACGGATCGCGCCGGCCTTCGGCGCGGTAGCTATAGGTCTCCTGCGAAGGCGCGGGCAAGGCAGCGGCGGCCTTCGCCGGCGCCTTGACACCCGGCACCGCCGGCTTCTGCCGCGCCGCCGGCTTCTGCGGCGCCGCGGGCTGCGCGGCCGCCAGCAGTGGCACCACGAGCGACAAGAGCATGACCGTCAGAGGGATCGTGGAATGGCGTGTCATTGACGCACACCTCCCGGAGCCGCACCCGCCCTGGTCCGGACCGGCGCCGCAGGCTTGTTCTCCAGGAGCACGAACGTCGTCGCGACACAGTCCGCGGTGATCGTCGAGTTCGGCTCCTGGTGGTCCCTGGCCTTGATGAAGATCCCGCTGATGTGGATGATGCGCGGGAACTTGCTGACGCGATCGAAGAACATGGCGAGGTTGTGATACGCCCCGTCGAGCTGCAGGTTGATGGGCACTTCGGCGTGGAGCTGCTTGGCCACCGGGGTGGCGGACGGCTTGAAGCCGCGGATCGTGAGGTTCGACTGCACGGCCAGCGTCTGCAGCCGCCGCAGCAGATCGCCCATGTCCTTTTCTTCGGGCAGCACGTTCTTCAGGGTCTCGAGCCGCATCTCGAGGTCGGCCACCTCGGCGCGGAACTGCGGGAGCCGCTGCGCAATCGCCTGGCTCTTGCGGATGTCCACCTGGAGCGCGTCGAGCTTGCGCTGGCGTTGCGCCATTTCATCCTGCATCGGCGTGACATACAGGTAGAAAAAGGCGGCAAGACCGGCCACGGACAACCCGAGGAACGCCCCGACCTGTCCGTACCACGGCAGCTTGCTCAGTCTTCCAGCCACGTCTCGCCTTTCTATCGGGGCCTCGGCGGTCCCGCGTCACAGCCGGTGCTGCAAGAGGGCGGGGGCCCGTTCCGCCCTGGCTCTCTCTTTGGTCCGCGTCCGTTCTCTCTCTCGCACTCCCGCGGCCGTCAGGTGCCCGGGGGCACGAACGTCGCCTTGATCGAGAACCGGGTGAGTCCGCTCCCGGCGCCCGGCAGCGACTGCTCCACCTGGCTGTCGAGGATCTCCACCGGCTTGAAGTACCCGCCCAGCTTGAGGTTGTCGACGAAATCCGACAGCGCGGTCAGCGACGTGCAACGGCCGCTGATCGTCAGATCGACCCCCTGCTGCTTGATCTCGCTGAGCCACAGCATGTCGGGCAGGCTCCGGCTGATCTCGTCGAGCATGTGCACCGGGCCTTCCCGGTCCTTCCGCAACTCCTCGATGAGGCCCACGCGCTGCTGCAACTGGGCGCGGCGCGCGTCGTTGGTCTGCACCTGCTGGATCAGCGTCCGCAGGCGCGCCGTTTCTTTCTGGCTGGTGACGATGTCTTCCTCGATGCGGTCGGTCTGGAGCTGGAGCGACCAGTACCACCACCCGACCCCCAGCCCGGTGAGGACGAGGATCAGGCTGCAGGCAAGCGTGATCCTCTGCTGCGTCGCCTGGAGCCCGAGACCGCCACCGGCTGGGCGCCGCCTGGTGCGTTCGCGGTCGACGGGGAGGAGGTTGATTCGAATCATCGGTCGCCCGCCCGTCTGAGCGCGAGACCCACGGCCACCGCCGAGGTCGGAGCCACGTCCTCCATGCGCTCGATCCCGAATTTCGTGGCGTCGATCTGGATTTTCCTGAACGGATCCAACAGTTCGACCGGCGCGCCGAAGCGCTCCCCGAGCCGTTCGACGAAGCGATCGACCCGCGAGGTGCCGCCACTCACCAGGATGCGGTCGATCCGGTCCGAGGCCGCGGTCGCCTTGAAGAAATCAAAGGTCTTCTGGATCTCGAGCAGCAGGTTCTCGCTCACCGTCCGAAGAATCGGGGCCACGTCGGCCGGCTCGATCCCGTCCACGGGCTCACCTTTCTTCACGCGTTCCGCGCTGTCGAACGTGAGGCCGAGTTCCTTCTGGATCGCCTCGGTAAAGGCGTTGCCGCCCATCGAGATGTCGCGCGTGAACAGCGACTGCTCGCCGCTCACGATGTTGATGTTCACGCCACTCGCCCCGGCGTTCAGCAGCGCCACGACCGCGCCCGACTCGATGTCGTAGTTCGCCTCGTAGGCGTTCTGGACGGCAAACGCATCGACGTCCACGACGACCGGCGTGCGCCCGGTCTTCTTGATGACGTCGGTGTAGTCGGTGATCTTGTCTTTCTTGGCGGCGACGAGCAGAACTTCCATGCTGCCCTTGCCGTCGCCCTGGTGCGTCGAGATAATCTGGTAGTCCAGGTTCACGTCCTGGATGTCGAACGGGATGTACTGCTCGGCCTCCCAGTGGATCGACTCGGACAGCTCCGCCTCGGTCATCACCGGCAGGTTGATCTTCTTGACGATGACGGAGTTGCCGGAGAGCGACGCGACGACGTCGCGCGTCTTGATGTGGCTGACATCGAGAAGGCGCCCGATCGCGTCGGCCACGGCCGCGGCGTCGATAATGGCGCCGTCCACGATCGTGTCGTTCGGAACTGGCGCGGACCCGAAGCCGACCACCTTGAAGGTGCGGCCGGAGCGCCGGAGTTCCACGACCTTGACGGCGCTCGACCCGATGTCGAGTCCTACGACAGGCTTGGTTCTGCGAAACACGCCATGTCCTCTTCTGCGAATCAGGAAGTCGTCGGGGCACGCTGACCCCATCCATAGCGCAAGCCCGATGCCAACTCGACTATCGGCCGGAACTCGCTCAACCCGGGGGAAATTATTGCGGAAACCGCGATCCCGAAGTTGTGGTCGCATCGCACTTCCTGCCGTGCCCGAAGCGACCGATTACGGTACCGTCACGCCACCATCCCGTTTCGCACTTGTTTTATCGGTCACTGATCGTATTCAGTACAGGGGGGGCGCGGTCCGGCCTTTTCTCGCCAGTTGCTTGACACGAACAGCCAAGGTGGTTATGATCGGGGTTTGCCGTCGTTTCAGAAACACCCACAGGGAACGGTGCGATGCGTACGTTTACGCCAAGTGCGGACACAATTGAAAGACAGTGGCATGTGATCGACGCCGGGGACAAGGTTCTCGGGCGGATCGCGACGGTGGCTGCGAAGTTGCTCCAGGGCAAACACAAGCCGATCTACACGCCTTTCCTCGACACCGGCGACCATGTCATCGTGATCAACGCCGCACAGGTGAAGCTGACCGGGCGAAAGGAAGAGCAGAAGCTCTATCGCTATCACAGCGGTTACGAGGGCGGCTTGCGCGAAGAGCGGGCGAAAGACGTCCGAAAAAAGAGCCCGATACGGCTTGTCGAAGAAGCGATTCGGGGCATGTTGCCGAAGTCGAAGCTTGGCAACGCGATGTATCGCAAGCTCAAGGTGTACCGCGGGGCGGACCATCCGCACACGGCGCAGAAACCAACCCAGTTCAAGGTAGCTTAACGTGGCAGTCATTCAGTATTACAGCACCGGTCGCCGCAAGACATCAGCGGCGCGCGTGTTCTTGCGGCCCGGACAGGGCGCGATCAGCGTCAACCGCCGCGAGTTCAACGACTACTTCCCGACCGAGTCGCTGCGCGTCCACGTTCGCCAGCCGCTGCTGCTCACCGAGACGGCTGACAAGTTCGACATCCTCGCCACGGTGAAGGGCGGCGGCGTGGCGGGCCAGGCCGGCGCGATCCGGCTCGGCATCACCCGGGCGCTCGTCGTGTACAACGCGGAACTGCGGGGACGGTTGAAGAAGGAAGGCCTCCTGACGCGCGATGCACGCGCGAAGGAACGCAAGAAGTACGGCATGGCTGGCGCGCGCAAGCGCTTCCAGTTCAGCAAACGTTAACTGTTTCTTACTGAACGCACGTGGAGGGAGCTTGGCCGGGATCGCGATGAAAGAGCTGCTGGAGGCGGGGGTTCACTTCGGCCACCAGACAAAACGCTGGAATCCGAAGATGAAGGAATTCATCTTCGGCGAACGGAACGGCATCTACATCATCGACCTCGGGAAGACGGCGAAGCTGTTCCGGGAGGCCGAAGAGTTCGTGACCCGTCTCGCATCTGAAGGCGGCACGGTCCTGTTCGTCGGCACCAAGCGGCAGGCACAGGACGCCATTGCAGAAGAAGCGCAGCGCAGCGGGATGTTCTTCGTAAACCAACGCTGGCTGGGCGGCCTGTTGACCAACTTCTCCACGATTCAGCGCAGCCTCGGTCGGCTCCGCGAACTCGAGGCGATGGCCACCGACGGTCGCTACGAGACGCTGTCGAAAAAGGAGATTGCGCGGATCGAGAAGGACAAACGCAAGCTCCAGAAGAACCTCGACGGCATTCGTCTGATGGCGAAGCTTCCCGACGCGGTCTTCGTGGTCGATACCCATAAGGAGAAAATAGCCGTTGACGAGGCCCGGAAGTTGAAGATCCCGGTCATTGGCGTGGTCGACACCAACTGCGACCCCGATGAAGTGGACTTCGTCATCCCGGGGAACGACGACGCGCTGCGCGCCATCCGCCTGTTCGCCTCGCGGCTGGCCGACGCGATCGTCGGCGGTCGCGGCCTGCGAGAGGCGGCGCACGCCGAATCGACGGCCGACGCCGAAGCGGCTGCCGAGGCTCAGCGTGGCATGCGCAATACCCGCCGGCCGAGGCCCGAGCACGCGCCGGCCTCGGCATAGGGCCGGGTTTTCCACACCCGCTCTGTTCCGGGCGATCGAGGGAATCATGGTGTAGGGGTGGGTAGGATTCCCGCCCCTACAATTTTTTTGTACGGAGAAGAACGCATGGCTATTACGGCAGCCCAGGTCAAGATCCTCCGCGACCGCACCGGTGCGGGGATGATGGAATGCAAGGCGGCGCTCACCGAGGCGAACAGCAACATCGAAGAGGCGATCACCGTCCTCCGCAAGCGGGGCCTCGCGAAGGCCGCGACGCGCTCCGGCCGCGCGACCAAGCAGGGGGCGATCGGCACCTACGTGCACATGCCGATCACCGAGGGATCCGGCCCGTTCGGATTCGCCAAGCTCGGCGTCCTCGTCGAGGTCAATTGCGAATCGGACTTCGTCGCCAAGACCGACGACTTCAAGACCCTCGTAAAGGAGCTGGCGATGCAGGTCGCCGCCGCCGATCCGACGTTTGTCACCCGTGACCAGGTCCCGGCCGCCGAGATCGAGAAGGAAAAGGAGATCTTCCGGGCGCAGATGGCGGAGTCGGGCAAACCGGCCCACATCATCGACAAGATCGTCGAGGGAAAACTCGACAGCTTCTTCGAGCGTGTCTGCCTGCTCGACCAGGTGTCGGTGCGCGACGGCTCGGTGAAGGTCTCTCAGATGATCGCGTCGGCCGTGGCCAAGACAGGCGAGAACATCACCGTGGCGCGCTTCGCCCGGTTCAAGCTCGGGGATTCCGCCGAGTAGGCTCGGGGGCGATTTGATTTTTTGGACGTCAGCAGGCGAAATGACCTCCGTTGTCTGCGCTTCGTTCTATAATCCTCGTCTGTATGCCATCATCGGCCGTCACGCCCGCCTATCGACGCATCCTTCTCAAACTCTCAGGCGAAGCGCTCATGGGCGGGCAGTCTTTCGGGATTGACCCAGCCGTCGCCGTCCGCATCGCGAAGGATGTCGCCGAGGTTCAGGGCCTCGGCGTGGAGGTCGCCATCGTGATCGGTGGCGGCAACATCTTCCGCGGCGTGGCCGCCAGCGCCCGCGGGATGGACCGGGCCACGGCCGACTACATGGGCATGCTGGCCACGTGCATCAATGCCCTCGCGCTGCAAGACGCCCTGGAACACGAGGGCGTCATCACCCGCACCATGACGGCGATCGAGATGCGGGCGATCGCCGAGCCGTTCATCCGGCGCCGGGCCGTGCGGCACCTCGAGAAGGGCCGCGTGGTCATCTTCGCCGCCGGCACCGGGAACCCCTATTTCACGACCGATACGGCCGCGGCCCTTCGGGCCATGGAAATCAGGGCGGACGTCCTGATCAAGGCCACCAAGGTGGACGGAATCTACACCGCCGACCCGATGAAGGTCCCGGACGCCCAGCGCTTCGAGACAATCTCGTACATGGATGTCGTCGTCCGCGGCCTCAAGGTGATGGACGCCACCGCCATCTCCCTGTGCAAGGACAACCGGATGCCGATCATCGTCTTCAACCTGTTGACTCACGGGCACCTGAAACGCGTGGTGCTCGGCGAACGCGTCGGTTCGCTCGTCACGGCCGACTGACCACCTGGCCACATGCCTTCTGTCGGAGCTGACACATGATCGATGTGAACGATCTCAAGAGCCTGAACGTCGAAGTCAAGAAGCGGATGACCGGCGCAATCGAGCACCTGCGCCACGATCTCGCCGGGGTACGCACCGGCCGCGCCAGCACGGGGATGCTCGACCCTGTCCACGTCGATGCTTACGGCGTCCGCATGCCGCTCAACCAGGTCGCCTCGCTGTCGGTGCCGGAGCCGACGCTGATCGTCGCGCAGCCTTTCGACCCGACCCTGATGGGGGCGATCGAAAAGGCGATCCGCGCGAGCGACCTGGGCCTGAACCCGAACAACGACGGCAAGGTGGTGCGCATCCCGGTGCCAACCCTCACCGACGAGCGGCGCAAGGAACTCTCACGTCACGTGCACAAGATGGCCGAGGAGGCACGCAACGCGGTCCGCACGGTGCGCCGCGACGCGAACGACCGGCTGAAGAAGCTGGCCAAGGACAAGAAGGTGTCGGAAGACGACGAGAAGCGCGGCCTGGACGAGGTGCAGAAGATCACCGATCAGGAAATCAAGCAGGTCGACGAACTGCAGCAGAAGAAGGACGCTGAACTCCTGACGCGGTAGCAGTCAGGGCTCGGGAGCCCTTTCTCAGTCCCCGAACCCCACCCCGAGCGAGCGAGCGCTGGTGACCAGGTCGCAGTCGAGCGGCACGGTCTTCATCCGCCCCACGACGTCCTGGAACGGCACGGGCACGATGTCGGGCGGCCGGTTGGCCACCATCATCCCGAACTGGCCGTTGACCACCAGTTCGACCGCCTTGGCCCCGAACCGCGTGGCGAGCACCCGGTCGGCCGACGTGGGCGCGCCGCCCCGCTGCAGGTGGCCGAGCACCACGACCCGCGTCTCTTTGCCCGTGAGCCGCTCGAGCTCGGCCCCCACGAAGTGGCCGACGCCTCCCAACCGCTCGACGGAGCCTTTCTGGGCGGCCCTGGTGATCATCACCCTGCCGCCAACGGGCATGGCACCTTCCGCCACCACGACGATACTGAAGCGTGCGCCCCAGTGGTCCCGCTCGCGGATTTTCTCGGCGGTCTTCTCGAGGTCGAACGGGATCTCCGGGATCAGGATCACGTCCGCTCCCCCGCCGACACCCGCGTGGAGCGCGATCCACCCTGCATAGCGGCCCATGACCTCGGCGACCATGACGCGGTGATGCGACTGGGCGGTCGTGTGCAGGCGGTCGATGGCGTCGGTGGCGAAGCTCACGGCCGTGTCGAAGCCGAACGTGCTCGTCGTCCCGACAATGTCGTTGTCGATCGTCTTGGGCACGCCGACGAGCGGGATCCCCAGGCGGAAGAACTTGTGGGCGATGGCCAGCGTCCCGTCACCCCCGATGACCACGAGCGCCTCGAGGCCGAGCGCGTGGAACATCTCGACGACCCTCGCCGAGTAGTCCACCTTGCCCTCCGGGGTGGCCACCGGGTACGCGAACGGGTTGCCGCGGTTGCTCGTGCCGAGGATCGTGCCGCCGATGCGGAGGATCCCGGTGACGTCCCCCGGCGTCAGTGGCCGCGATCGGTTCGGCTCGATCAGCCCGTCGAAGCTGTCCTCGAGCCCCACGCACTCCAATCCCTGGTTGTGCGCGGACTTGACCACCGCGCGAATGACCGCATTCAAGCCAGGCGCGTCGCCCCCTCCCGTCAGTACACCGATCCGCTTGATCACGGGCATGTCCGCGTCCCCTCTCGAAGGCTCATGGAAGTGTCGCCGAACGCGGGCGGCCGCCGACCTACACACTGAACTTTCCGACGAGGGTCTGGAGCTGGGCGGCCATCTCGGTGAGCGACCGTGCGGCCTTCTGCGTATCCGACGCGCCCTGCGACGCCGCATGCGCCGCATCGGCCACGCTCGACACGTTGCGCGCGATCTCCGCCGACCCGCGCGCCGCCTCCGTGATGTTCCTTCCGATCTCGTTCGTCGTGGCGGTCTGCTCCTCCACCGCCGACGCAATCGTGTTCGACACGTCGTCGATCTGCGTGATGAGCTGGCTGATTTGCCCGATCGCCGTCACTGCACCCTTTGTTTCGTTCTGGATCGCCTCGATCTTCTGGCTGATCTCCTCGGTCGCCTTCGCCGTCTCCTTGGCCAGTTCCTTGACCTCGTTGGCGACGACCGCGAACCCCTTGCCCGCGTCTCCAGCCCGGGCCGCCTCGATCGTGGCGTTGAGGGCCAGCAGATTCGTCTGCTCCGCGATCGACGTAATCACCTTGATGACCTTGCCAATCTCCTCCGAGCTGTCACCCAGCGTCTTCACCGTCTGGTTCGTCCGGTCCGCCACCTCGACAGCGTTCTTC
Source organism: Acidobacteriota bacterium (assembly GCA_025363775.1). Classification (GTDB taxonomy): domain Bacteria; phylum Acidobacteriota; class Vicinamibacteria; order Vicinamibacterales; family Fen-181; genus FEN-299. The sequence goes on from JANYLG010000057.1 coordinate 47,910, forward strand.
GCCATCTTCGCCGCCTCGTTGGAACTCTTGGCGATCTCACGAATCGATGCCAGCATCTCCTCGGAACTCGCCGCCACGACCGTCAGGTTCCTCGAGACCTCTTCGGAGGCCGCCGACACCACCCCCGTCTGCGTCGCCGTCTCCTCGGAGTTCGCCGCCATCTGCTCACTGATCGAGGAGAGCTCCTCGGCCGCCGCGCCAACGTGCTGCGAGTTGGTTCCGATCGCGGCAATCGATTTCCGCAGGTCCACAATCATCGTATTGATACTGGTCTTCATGGCCGCGTGGTCGCCGGTATACTGGCCCTCCACCTGGGCGCGCAGATCCTGCCCGGCCACCCGCGCGAGCACCTTGGCGGCCTCGTTGATCGGCGTGGTCACCGCGTCCAGCATCTGGTTCACCCCCTCGACGATATCGTGGTAGCCGCCCTGGAACTTCGACGCGTTGGCGCGGTTCGCCAGTTTCCCGTCAACGGCCGCCTTCGCCAGCATCCCGGTCTCGGCCACCAGGCCACGCAGCGCTTTGGTCATCTGCTCGAGCGCTGGCCGAATCTCGTCCTGCCCATCCTTGGCCGGCACATCGGTCGAGAGGTCGCCTGCCGCGATCTTCTTCATCGTGCCGACCACAGTGACCTGCAGATCGTCGGCAAACCCGTCCATCGCCTGGGCCATCACGCCGATCTCGTCCTTGCGGTCCAGCTTCAGGCGCAACCCCAGGTGGCCTTTCCCCATCTCCTCGAGCATGCGAACGACCTGACCGATCGGCTTCGAGATCATCCGCGCCAGGAAGACGCCCAGCCACAGCGCGACGACGACGCCGATGGCGATTAGGATCATCATCATCGTCACCGCACTATTCGCCGTCACGGCGTTGGTGTCGGAGATCTTCTTGCCAGCGTCAACCATGTACGTACTCAACGCATCCAACGCGGTCTGCATCGCGACGGTGGCGGCCTTGGCGTCACCGCCCATGACCGCAAGGGCCTCTGCGTCCTTGTTCTGGACCGCCAATTGATTGACGCGCTCGGCCTGCCTCCAATATTCATCGAACGCGACTTTGACCGCTTCGAGGTTCTTCTTATCCTGGTCGTCGATGACAGACGCGGCGTGGCTCGCCAGCGCCTTCAGTGTCAGCCCCTGCAGGACCTTGGCTTGGTCGACGAATCCCTGGGCCTGGGCGGGAGTCCCGGCCAGGATGCCATCCCGCGCGGCAACCCGGATCCGCTGGAACGACGAGGTCATCTGGATGACATCCGTCATGGGTGCCGTGGCTTTCTCGTATAGAAGAGTGTCGGCCACGGTGATGGTTTTGATCTTCAACACGCCGACGGTACCGATGCCTGCCGCAATGGCGGCGACGAGGACGAACCCGATAATCAGCTTGGCCCCGATCTTCACGTTGTTGAGCGCGTTCATCTCTTTCCTCCGGTTGGCTTGCAAGAGTCGTCACCACACCAATCGGCTGCATGCGGGTATTCATGACGCCTTCCTGGAGCCGGCGTCGCCGGATCGTGCACGCGGTCCTGAACCTGGACGTTCTGAACGAGTTTCCAGAGTTCCGGGACTTCAAAGGGCTTCGGCACGACGACGTGTCAGACGCTGGACCGAATGAAGTACCGGCTTCAGGCATTCCGGAGGAGGTGATCGAGTCCGCTCACCAGAAAGCTCGCGACACTCCGGCTGAGGAACTGCTTGACGCGGTGGTGGCCTGCACCCCGCAATTCTTCGAGCGGATGGTCGTAGACCTCATTGTCCGAATGGGCTATGGCGGCACTCGCCAAGATGCTGGCCAAGCGATCGGCCAGGCCGGAGATGGCGGGATTGACGGGATCATCGAGGAAGATAGGCTCGGCCTGGACATCGTTCACGCGCAGGACGCCGTCGAATAGCACACACCCAACGGCTTAACCCAACGGCTTAGTGCTGCGTCTGCGGAGAGCATCATCAGTCTGCGGCCCAAGTCCGCTTCGCCCGACGTCACGCCGATTTCCGCTTCGCCGCGACATCACGCGAAGCCTTGGTGAAGCCTCTTCGGTTCCGGCGGCGCCCGCAAGGCCTCGCAGCCGCGGAATCCCGCCCCTCCGCCACGTCCAAAGCGCGGCTACTGATCGCTTCAATGGGGCCGCGGCTTCGCAGCCGCGGAATCGCCGCGGTCGACCACCCGGCCGCACGTTCGCCAAGGCGCTTCAATGGGGCCGCGGCTTCGCAGCCGCGGAATCTCGCCGCCTTCACGCCGCGCACCGAGTACACGTCGATGCTTCAATGGGGCCGCGGCTTCGCAGCCGCGGAATCGCCGAGACGGGTGCCCTCGCCGGATTGAATCTTGAGCTTCAATGGGGCCGCGGCTTCGCAGCCGCGGAATCTGACCTTCGAC
>JANYLG010000066.1 GCA_025363775.1 Acidobacteriota bacterium
CGCTGCGGTCGCGCACCAGGACACCGCGCTCGCTGAGCCCGTCGCGGATCGCCATCGAGGCGTCTCCGACGTGGAACAGGACGAAGTTGCCTTGGCTCTTGTAGAACGGAATGCCGCGTTTCTCGAAGCCCTCGTAGAGCCGTTCTCTCGCCAGGATCGCCTGGCCCACGAAATCGGCGACGTAGGCGGGGTCACCCACCCCGGCGCGGGCCGCTACCGCCGCGAGAATGTTCACACTGTATGGCGATTGCGCCTTGTGCAGGAACTTCACGTTGTCTTCTTGCGAGAACAGGCAGCCGATGCGCAGCCCGGCGAGGCCGTACGCTTTCGAAAAGGTTCGGCTGACGAACAGATTCTGGTAGCGATCTATCAGCGGCAGTGCCGTCACGCCGCAGAACTCGTAGTAGGCCTCGTCGAACAGCACGGCGGCCCGGGGCGCGTGCTTCAGAATGGTTTCGATCGTCTCACACCCAATGCCCGTGCCGGTCGGGTTGTTGGGATTCGAAATGAGGACCGCGCGTGTCGCGGGCGAGATTGCCGCGAGCAGTTCTTCGAGCGGGAAAGCCAGGCTGGCAGCGCGATAAGGCCGCTCGAGAATCTTCGCTCCCGCCACCTCCGAATAGAAACGGTACATGGCGTACGAGGGCGTGAGTACGATGACTTCCTCGTCCTTGTCCACGAAGGTATTGATCAGCACCTGGATCGCTTCGTCGGTGCCGTTGGTCAGCGAGAATTGCGACTGGGGCACGCGGAAGAACCCGGACAAGGCCTCGCGCGTCGCTTCATATTCTGGGTAGATCGTCAGGCGCTCCTGCGTGATTGCCTGTACTAGTGCGCGCACCACGGCGGGCGAACACCCCACGGTATTCTCGTTGAAATCCAGGCGCAGCTTGCCGGCTCGCCCCGCGGTCGGAGGCGAGTAGGAAGCCATCTCTACGACCGCGCGACGCGGCTTCAACTCTGCCTCATCCACGGCGTACCTCCACCGAGCGCGCATGCGCTTCCAGGCCCTCGGCACGGGCCAGCGTTGTAATGGCTGGCGACAATCGAGCCAGTGCCTGGGGATTCAACTGCTGGACGGAAATCACCTTCACAAAGTCGGCCGCGCTGAGCCCTCCACGCAGTCTGGCCGCGCCCGATGTCGGCAACACGTGGTTGGGGCCGGAGGCATAGTCGCCGGCCGCCTCCGGGCTGGTTGGTCCCAGAAACACACTGCCCGCGTGACGCACGCCTCCGATCAACGTTGCATCCTGCAGGCTCAGATGTTCGGGCGCGAAGCGGTTCGACAACTCCATCGCCTCTTCGTCCGAGGCGACCAGAAGGATGGCGCTGTTCTTGTCAATGGCTTTGCGTGCTGTCGGAGCGGTCGGTAGCGTGGTGAGTTGCGTTGCGATCTCCGCCGCGACGGCTTCGGCCAGACTCTTCGACGTCGTGAGGAGAATCGCGGAGGCGTCGGTGTCATGCTCGGCCTGAGCCAGCATATCGGCCGCCAGCCAGCGCGGATTTCCCTCCGAAGCGATGATGAGTATCTCGGTCGGCCCGGCCACGAAATCGATGCCGACTTCTCCGGCCAGCAGTTTCTTCGCGGCTGCGACATAGATGTTGCCGGGGCCCACGATGCGGTCGGCGCGCGGGACGGTTCGCGTGCCGTAGGCGAACGCCGCGATGGCCTGCGCGCCACCCATTTCGAAGACGTGTGTCGCCTCGAGAATGAAAGCCGTGCCGAAGAGTTCGTCCATCGGCCGCGGCGTGGCCACCATGATGTTCGCGACGCCCGCGACCTTCGCGGGCACCACTGTCATGATGACCGTCGAGGGCAGAGGATAGCGCCCTGAAGGAATATAGGCCGCGACGCTCTCGAGGGGGAGCACGATCTGCGAGAGACTCAGTCCTGGCGCCGGCTGTGCTCTCTTCGCCAGCGGGAGTTGAAGCTTCGCGAAGGCCCGGACGTTCTTTGCCGAAGTCTGTACCGCCTTACAAAATTGCGGCGACAGGCGTCCGGCCGCCGCGTCGAGTTCGGCTCGTGGCACGGCCACGCTCTTACGTTCCAGCTTGTCGAACTTACGAGCGTATTCGAGCAGGGCTTTGTCGCCGCGCTTGCGCACGTCTTCGAGGATCGGGCGGACGATCGCCTCGGCGTCGCTGAACCTGGCCGCCCGCCGGCGCAGCAACCCGGCGGCGGCTGAACTCTCGAGGATGCGAATCATGGCAGATCGGCCCTCACAATACGATCTTGTTCAGCGGGTATTCGACGATGCCTTGCGCGCCCGCTTCTTTGAGACGGGGAATGATAACCCGCACGGTGATCTCGTCGAGAATCGTGTTTACCGCCAACCACTCGCCATCGCTGAGCGAAGAGATCGTCGGGTTCTTCAACGCGGGCAAAACAGCCAACACGTGTTCGAGATCGTTCTTGTGGACGTTCAACATCAGGCCGACTTTACCGAGAGCATGGATCGCGCCTTCGAGCAGCATCGCCACATCTTGGATTTTGCGCCGCTTCCAGTCATCCTCCCAGGAAGCCTTGTTGGCGATGAACTGCGTGTTCGATTCGAGCACAGTGTCGATGATGCGCAGATTGTTCGCGCGCAGCGACGACCCGGTCTCGGTGACTTCGACGATGGCGTCGGCCAGCACCGGCGGTTTCACCTCGGTCGCGCCCCAGGAGAACTCCACCCTTGCAGTGACGCCGAACCTTGCAAGGTACCGCGTTGTGGCCCCTACCAGTTCCGTCGCGATGACTTTGCCTTGCAGGTCCTCAACGCTCTGAAATGGGGACGATTCGGGAACGGCAAGCACCCAACGCACGACGCCGAAGCTCTGCTTGGCGTAAATCAGATCGGCCACTGTGACGACATCGGAGTCGTTCTCCACCACCCAGTCCAAGCCCGTCAGGCCTGCGTCGAGTACGCCATCTTCGACGTAGCGCGCCATCTCCTGGGCGCGGATCAGTATGCACTCGATTTCGATGTCGTCGATCGAGGGAAAGTAACTCCGGCTCGACACCTGAATGTTGAATCCTGCACGACGAAAGAGATCGACGGTCGCGGTCTCGAGACTGCCCTTGGGAATGCCCAGCTTGAGCTTCATCACTTGCCTCCGTATACGTGCTTCGGATCGTAGGTCCGCTCTTCAGTGACCTTCCACTCCGCGCTTTCGAGCGTTCGGAAGAAGCAGCTTTCATAGCCTTCGTGGCAGACGCCAGGGCCTTTGACTTCGACGTGCAGCAGAACGCAGTCCTTGTCGCAGTCGGTCTGAATCGATTTCACCACCAGCGTGTGCCCGGAGATCTCGCCCTTCATCCACAGCTTGTTGCGCGAGCGCGAGTAGAAGACGGCGCAGCCGGTCTCGACCGTTTTCGCGAACGACTCTTCGTTCATGAAGCCGACCATGAGCACGCGTCCGCTCTTGAAATCCTGAATGACGGCGGGAATCAACCCGCCGGTTTTCGCAAAATCGAGATCCATTCCAGTCGATTCCCTCCAAGAATTGAGATCACAAAAACGAAACGGCCCGCTCCCCGATTTGGGGGCGGGCCGTTTCGCTGAACTCCTTCAATACTCGCTCAGGACACAACGTACCCGCCCATCCCATGATGGTGATGATGGTGGGTGCGGTTCAGATTGAGCGGCATGAAGATGACAGAATAACACGCATTGCGGCATTGACCCGCCCTCCTCGCGTCGCGCCGTCTCGAATGTCGCGTTGGCCACGACCTGTTCCGGCTGAGGTGGCGCGGGGGGCCGCGCGCTCTTCACCGCACGTTCGGCCGCCTCCAATTGCAGCTTCCGCACCTGCCAACCGATCCTTTGACAGTCACGAACTCGGTTTGCGGCGGGGCCTGGGCCTGGGCGGCATGCGGCGCCATGGCCAGCACCGTACGGAGGTCCAGCGCGGAGGCGGCCGCGGCGAGCGACGACGAGGCAAGGAACTGGCGCCGGTTTTCGCAAATCCGACGGCCGGAAGTGGGTTACGCTTGTGCCCGGCGCGCTCGAGAGGTTGCTGACGATGTCCTTCCTGGATCGGATCTTCCCGGGGTTCCTGGCCGCACGGCGGGATCTGGCCGCGCGCCGTCCGCCCCATTTCCGCCCCGTCGCGGCGTCGTTTGCGCCATCGCCCGCGCCGTTCGACGATCTCCCGGCGCCCGAGGTCGACACGATCAACGAGAGCTCGCGGCGCTACTTCGAGCAGGACGGGATGCGGGCCTTCTGGATCAACAAGCCGTTCTCGGACGCGGTGTGGACCGGCTGGACGCTGTGGCGCTTCGGTCACCTGCTGACGGCGCTCGACCTGCGGCCCGGGGATCGTGTGCTCGACTTCGGCTGCGGGTCGGGCTGGTCTTCCATGATGCTCGCGCGGATGGGAACCGAGGTCGTGGGCATGGACATCGCGCCGGCGGCCATCGAGATCGCCCGCGAGACCTCGGCGCGCGGCCTGATGGACGTTGATGTGCCGCGTCCGCGATTCCAGGTGTACTCGGGCGGGCGCATCGACGCGCCGGACGGCCACTTCGACGCGATTGTGGTGTACGACGCGTTCCACCACCTGCCAAACCCGCGGACGGTGCTCGACGAGTTCCACCGCGTGCTGGCGCCGAACAGCCGGCTCGGCCTCGCCGAGCCGGGCATCGGCCACGCCGAGGGCGCGCATTCCCGCGACGAGATGGCCAAGGGCGTGCTCGAGCGCGAGCTGGACCTCGAGCAGCTGCATCGGAGCGGCCTGGCCGCGGGGTTCCAGGGCATGGAGGTGCTGGTCCCGGGCCTGCACCCGCACTCTGTCACGCTCCCGATGCGGCGGCTCCGATGGTACCTGCGCGGGCTGTCGTGGCTCGTGCCGGCGGACCATGTCCGCCTGGCGATCCTGCGGACGCCGATCGCGGTGTTCTGGAAAGGCCCCTACTTCATTTCGAGCGCCCACCCGCGTGACCAGTCGGCGGCGATCAAGCCGGGCCGCGCCTCGTTGACCTGCCGGCCGGGTGAGGCGTTCGTCATCGACGCCGACGTGACCAACACGAACACGACGGTGTGGTTGAAGGACGGCCAACGAGGCCGGGGAGTCGTACGGCTCGGCGCGCACCTGCTCGCCGGCGACGGTCGGGCCATCGAGCAGGACTACGGCCGCGCGGCGATCCCGCACGACATGGCGCGCGGTTCGAGCGCGCGCCTCGAGTTACGCCTGTGGGCTCCAGGCACGGCCGGCCGGTTCATCGTCCGCCTCGACATGGTCGACGAGGGCATCGCCTGGTTCGCAGCCGAGAACTCGCCGACCGCAGACGTCACGCTCATGGTGGGATAGCCGGTACCGTCCGCGAACGCCCGAACAATCCTCGCCTTTGACCGCGTTGCGCTCGACGTTCGCGTGGACACTGGTATGGTCGCCGAGGTGACCATACCTCCGCGTCGCCGCATGCGGTGGCTTCGGTTGCGTTCGCCCGACTCGGGGGATGCCGCAGTGGCCGAAGGTCAAGCTGTCGTGACGGTGTTGGCCCTGGAAGGTGTCTGGTGCAGGCTGACAACGGCTCTACCGCCTCGCGTATTTCGTCTCGACGTAGTCGTCCACCAGACACTGGAACGCGTCGGCCAGCTCTATGGAGGTGCCCTCGAGCGTCGTGACGTGCCGCCCGTCGATGAACACGGGACAGTGCGGCGCTTCGCCGATGCCCGGCAGGCTGATGCCGATATTGGCGGCCTTCGATTCGCCGGGGCCGTTCACCACGCATCCCATCACCGCCAGCGTCATCTGCTCGACGCCGTCGTAGCGCTCCTTCCACGCCGGCATCTGCTCGCGCACATAGCCCTGGATGCGCTCGGCCAGCTCCTGGAAGGTCGTGCTCGTCGTCCGGCCGCAGCCAGGGCAGGCAGTGACGCTCGGAGCAAAGGCCCGGAGCCCGAGCGCCTGCAACAGCTCGCACGCGGCGTACACCTCTTCCCGACGGTCGCCCCCGGGGCGGGGCGTGAGCGACACGCGAATCGTGTCACCGATGCCCTCGTTCAGCAGCACGCCCATCGCCGACGCCGACCACACCAGGCCCTTGATTCCCATCCCGGCCTCGGTCAGCCCGAGGTGCAGCGGCTGATCGGTCTTCGTCGCGAGATCGCGATACACCGCGATGAGGTGAGCGGGCCGTGACACCTTGCAGGAGATGATGACCTGGTCCTCGCGGAGGCCGGACTCGAGCGCCAGGCCGGCGGATTCGAGCGCCGAGAGGACCAGGCACTCGCTGACAATCTCCTCCGAGGTGAGCCCGAGGTTCCGGTCGGAATTCTCCTGCATGCGCCGCATCACCAGGTCCTGGTTCAGCGATCCGCCGTTCACGCCAATCCGCACCGGCTTTCCCTCGTCCACGGCGACTTTGCAGATCGTCGCGAACTGTTCGTCCCGCCGGCGGCCTGACCCCACGTTGCCGGGGTTGATCCGGTACTTGTCGAGCGCGCGGGCGCAGTCGGGATGGCGCGTCAGGAGCAGATGGCCGTTGTAATGGAAGTCACCAATGAGCGGTGCGTCGCACCCGGAGTCGAGCAGGCGGCGTTTGATCGCTGGCACCGCTGCGGCGGCTTCCGGCCGGTTCACGGTGACGCGCAGCATCTCCGACCCCGCGCGCGCCAGCTCGACGCATTGGCGGACAGTCGAGTCCACGTCAGCCGTCTCCGTGTTGCACATCGACTGGACGACCACGGGCGCGCCGCCTCCAACCTGGACCTTGCCCACGCGCACGCCGACGGTGTGATGGCGCTTCATACAGCGATCATAGCAGGGGCCTGTCCGGGAAGACTGCCGAGCCCGCAGGTGGACCTCGACAACAGGAATCGCGGTCTCGTGCCTACACGACAGCGCCGGCTTCTTTCATCGCCGCCTTCGCCGCGCGGACCGTCTTCCTCACATCTGCCTCGGTGTGGGCCGCCGAGAGGAACCAGGCTTCGAACTGCGACGGCGGCAAATACACCCCCCGCGTCAGCATGCCCCTGAAGAACGCCGCGTACTGCATGCAGTTCGACTGGAGCGCCGACCGGTAATCGCGCACTGGCGAGCTGGTAAAGAACGGCGTGAGCAGCGATCCGTGCGCATTCACCTGCAGCGGGACCCCGGCATCTCTCGCCGCCTCGGTGAGGCCCAGGGCCAGCATCGCGCCGAGCCGGGACAACCGTTTGTAGAGATCCTTCGACAGCGCGTGGAGCGACCACAGGCCCGCCGCCATCGCGAGCGGGTTCCCGGACAGCGTTCCGGCCTGATAGACCGGGCCCGCCGGCGAGATGTATTCCATCAGGTCCGCCCGGCCGCCGTACGCGCCGACCGGCAACCCGCCGCCGATGATCTTCCCGAGGCACGTCAGGTCAGGCTTGACCTTCCAGACGTGCTGCGCGCCGCCCGCGGCCACTCGGAAGCCGGAGATGACCTCGTCGAAGATGAGCAGCATGCCGTAGCGGTCACACAGGTCTCGCAACCCCGCGAGAAACCCGTCCGACGGGAGCACGACTCCCATATTGCCGGCCAGCGGCTCCACCACGACCGCCGCGATCTGATGGCGATAGCTATCGCACAGCCGCTCGCAGGACGACAGGTCGTTGTAGGTCGCGATCAGGGTGTGCTGCGCGGTCTTGCGGGGCACGCCGGGGCTCGTGGGCACGCCGAGCGTCGTGGCGCCAGAGCCCGCCTTGACGAGGAACTGGTCGGCGTGGCCGTGATAGCACCCTTCGAACTTGATGATGCGGTCGCGACCCGTAGCGGCCCTCGCGAGCCGCACGGCGCTCATCGCCGCCTCGGTCCCGGAGTTGACGAATCGCACGCGCTCGATCGACGGCATCAGCGAGCGCACTTTCTCGCCGAGCGTCACCTCGGACTCGGTCGGGGCGCCGTAACTGGTGCCCAGACGCGCGGTGTCGGCGATGACCTTCACCAGGCCCCGTGGCGCGTGGCCGTGGATCAGCGGGCCCCACGACATCACGTAGTCGATGTAGGTGTGGCCGTCCACATCTTCCAGGCGGGCGCCCCTGGCGGCCTTGATGAACAAGGGATCGCCGCCGACCGCCTTGAAGGCGCGGACGGGGCTGTCAACGCCGCCCGGCAGCACTTTCTGCGCGCGGGCGAAGAGCCTGGCGGACTTGGGCCAATGGAGTATCTTCATGTCCTATTTGAGCGACCGCGCAGCTTCGCGCGCGAAGTAGGTAATGATGATGTCGGCGCCGGCCCGGCGAATGCCGGTCAGCATCTCCATCATGGCACGGTGGCCGTCGATCCAGCCTCGTTCGGCGGCGGCCTTCAGCATCGAGTACTCGCCGCTCACGTTGTACGCGGCCGTTGGATAGCCAAACTCCGCCTTCACGCGGGCGATGACGTCGAGGTACGGCAGCGCGGGCTTCACCATGACGATGTCCGCCCCCTCCTCGATGTCCTCCGCCACCTCGCGCAGCGCTTCTTCCGAGTTGCCCGGATCCATCTGGTGAGAGCGCCGGTCACCGAACTTCGGCGCCGAGTCAGCCGCGTCGCGGAACGGGCCGTAGAAGGCCGAGCAATACTTGGCCGCGTACGACATGATCGCGACGTCCTGGAACCCACGCTCGTCGAGCGCACCCCGAATCGCGCCGATCCGGCCGTCCAACATGTCGGACGGCGCCACGATGTCGGCGCCCGCCTCGGCATGGGAGATGGCCACGCGGACGAGGAGCCCCACGCTCTCGTCGTTGGCGATCTCGCCGTTCACCACGACGCCGCAATGCCCGTGCGACGTGTATTCACACAGGCACACGTCGGTGATCACCAGGATCTCGGGGTCGGCCTGCTTGATGGCCCGGACCGCGGCCTGCACCGGCGCCTGGGCGTCGTACGCCGCCGATCCCACGTCGTCCTTGTACGCCGGCAGGCCGAACAGCAGCACCCCTGGGACGCCGTCAGCCTTCGCCGCCACCGCTTCCTTCACCGCCTCGTCCACCGAGAGGTTGAAGACGCCGGGCATCGACGTCACCTCGCGGCGGACGCCAGAGCCTTCGCACACGAACAACGGATAAATCAACATGTCGGGCGAGAGGCGGGTTTCGCGCACCATCGCTCTGATCGCCGGCGACCGTCGCAGGCGGCGGCCGCGGCGGACAAGCTTCAAACGGGTACCGATCTCGGTTGGTGACATAGTGAATCCTCTCTCTGTCCGGACGACCGACCTGTCGCCTCTACGACGGAGCCGCGAGTGTCTCGAAGTGATCCACGATCGCCCGGACGAGGCCGGGAATCGTGTACTCAGCGGGCATGATCGTCGTCTGGATGCCGCATTGCTGCGCCGCCTCGGCGGTCACGGGGCCGATCGACGCGATGGCGACGAGGTGCAGGAGGTCTGCAACCGGTTCAACGCCATAGAGCCTCACGAAGTTGCGCACGGTCGAGGCGCTCGTGAAGGTCAGAACGTCCACCTGCTTGTCGAGCAGCATCCGGAAGATGTCCGGCTCGCTGTCGCGCTCGATATCGACCGGCACGGTCCGGTAGGCGGTGACCTCAGTCACGCTCGCACCCGACTTCCGCAGTTCGTCGGCGAGCCACTCGCGCGCGATGTCGGCTCGCGGCAGCAGGAACTTCTTGCCCGTCAGGTCCCCGGTCGCGCGCAGCGCCTCAACCACTGTCTCCGCGCAGTACTCGGCCGGAACCAGGTCCACCTTCAGGCCGTGGCGCGTGAGGTGCTCGGCCGTCCCCGGGCCGATGGCGCACAAGCGTACCCCGGCCAGCGACCGCGTGTCGGTCGGTCCCGCCTGCATCCGCTGGAAGAAGTAGTCCACGCCGTTCGTGCTCGTGAAGATGACCCAGTCGTACTGGCCCACCGTCGCGGACGCCTCGTCCAAGGGGGCGTAGTCTTCGGGCGGAACGATGCGAATCGTCGGGGCCTCGACTACGGTTGCACCTAGTTGCTCGAGCGCCTCCACCAGCTCCGCCGCCTGCTCCCGAGGCCGGGTGACGACGATGCGCTTGCCGAACAGCGGTCTGACGTCGAACCAACGCAGGTGCTCGCGCAGCCCGGTCACGCGCCCGACGATCAGCATAGCCCCGTTCTTGAACTTCGGCTGGCGCGCCAGCTCGGCCAGTTCGCCGATCGTCGCCTGGACCGTTTCCTGGCTGGGCAGCGTCCCGTTGAAGACCAGCGCGGCTTTCTCGCCCTTCGACCACCCGTGCGACAGCATCGAGTCGAGGATCCCGGGAAGTTGTGTCGGGCCCGAGTAGCAGACGACTGTGCCGCCGAGCTTGCAGAGGCTGCTCCAGTCCACGTGCGGTTTCTTCGCGCGCTCCGCCTCGAGCCCGCGCACGAAGGTGACCGTGTCGCCGCCGCCGGGATAGGTGATAGGGATGCCGGCGTAGGCCGGGACGCCAATAGCGGCTGGGATGCCGGGCACGACCTCGAACGGCACCGCGTGCTCGTGCAGGAACAGCGCCTCTTCACCCCCGCGGTCGAAGACGAACGGGTCGCCCCACTTCAACCTGGCGACAACCTTCCCTTCGAGGGCCTTCTCGGCGAGCAGATAGCAGATCGCTTCCTGTTCCAGCGGTTCCGGCGCGGCGGGCCCTACGTCGATCCGCTCGGCGTCCGGCCGGGCATGCCGCACCAGACGTTGGTGCACGAGATGGTCGTAGATGACCACATCGGCCTGGCCGAGGCAGCGCAGGCCGCGGACGGTGATCAACCCGGGATCTCCGGGCCCGGCTCCGATGAGGTAGACGATCGGTTTCTTCATAGCGGCGTCCGCGACGTGCTCAGTGGAATTCCTGCTGGGCGCGGCGCACGTCTTCGAGAATCGCCTCGGCGCCGTCGGCGATGAGTTGTCGTCCGAGGCGCGCACCCAGCGCGCCCGCCTCGTCCCGAGGCGCGCGATCCCGGCCGCGCACCGCTCGGAGTCCATCCAACGAGACTACCACCGCGTGCAAGTCGAGGTCGCCGCCATCGACGACCGCCACCGCTCCGACCGGTGTCTGGCAGCCTCCACCGAGCGTCGCGACCAGCGCCCTCTCCGCCGTGACGGCGCTCGCCGTCTCCGGGTGGTCGATGGCTGCCAGCGCCTCACGCGTCCGCCGATCGTCCACGCGCATCTCGATCGCGATCGCGCCCTGCCCGGGCGCCGGGACGCACGCGTCCACGGGCAGCGTGAACGAGATCCGCCCGGTGAACCCCAGCCGCCGCATCCCGGCTGCGGCGAGTGCCAGGGCGTCGAAGCCCGCGGCATCGAGCTTCTTCAGCCGCGTGTCGAGGTTCCCACGGATCGGGAGGAATGACGCACCCGGCAACAGGCGCGTGAGCTCGGCGACACGCCGGACGCTGCTCGTCCCGATCCTGACGCCCGGGCACAGGGCTGCGAGCCACTCCTCAACCGTCGCGGGCCTGACCGACGACGCCGGCAGGACCAGGACGTCGCGCGGATCCTCGCGGGGCAGGACTGCGCCGATGACCAGGCCGTCGGGCAGCACGGCCGGCATGTCCTTGCAGCTGTGCACCGCGAAGTCCACATCGCGCCGGAGCAGCGCGTCCTCGATCTCCTTCACGAACAGCCGCTTGCCGCCCACTTCCGAGAGCGGCGCTTCGGCGAGCCGGTCCCCGCTGGTTTTGATGACGACGACCTCGCACGGCGGGCCGCCGGCCCGGTCGACGAGCGCCGCCGCCGCGCGCGCCTGCCACAGCGCCAACTGGCTGCCCCGGGTACCAAGACGCAACGCCTTCACGGCGTCACCGCCTTGCCGGCATCGTCCGCTCGTCGCGCGGCAGAACTGCGATCCGGCTCGTCTCGAACCGGGTCTTCGGCATCGAGCGCGAACAGTCGCGTCAGCGCGTCGGCATCGCTCCGCAGTCGCTCCGGATCGGGAGTGGACTTGAGCTGCTCGGTCGGCGTGATCAGGAGTTTCTCGACGAGCAGGCGTGTGATTTCGTCCACGCGCGTCTTCGCCTCCGGCGGCAGCCCGGCGAGTTTCGGCTGGAGGCGATCGAGTTCCTGCCGCCGGATCGCCTCGAAGCGCTGACGCAGGGCGACCACAGTGGGAATCGCGCACCGCGCGGACAGCCACGCCTCGAACTTCTTCACCTCGTCGGCGACGATCCCCTCGGCCTTGGTGACCTCGGACGCCCGCCGCGTCAGGTTCGCCTCCACGATTGCCTGGAGGTCATCGATGTTGTAGAGGAACACCGAGTCGAGATCGCCCACGGCGGGGTCGACATCGCGAGGAAGGGCGATGTCGATGAGGAACAACGGGCGGTTCCGACGTCCGCGCATGGCGCCCTCGACCTGTGATCGGGTCAGAATCGGCAGAAGCGCACCGGTCGCGGTAATCACGATGTCGGCCTGGTTCAGCGTCACCAGCAGGTCCCGCCACGGGACGGGGCTGGCGTCGATCGTCTCCGCCAGCGCCTCCGCGTGCGCCAGCGTCCGGCTGGTGATCAGCATCCGGCTCACGCCCTGGGCTTTGAGATGCCGCGCCGTCAGCTTGCCCATCTCGCCGGCGCCGATGACGAGCACCGTGCGTTCCTTCAGGTCGCCGAAGATCTTCCGCGCCAGCGCGGTGGCTGCGAAGCCGACCGACACCGCGCCTTCCGAGAGCGCCGTCTCCGTCCGCACGCGCTTGCCCACCGTGAACGACCACGGGAACACCTTGTTCAGGACCGGTCCCACCGTTCGTCCCTCGGTGGCCGCGGCGTAGGCGTCCTTGACCTGCCCCAGGATCTGGGGCTCGCCGACGACGAGCGAGTCGAGACCGCCGGCCACGCGAAACAGGTGGCGCGCGGCGGCGCCGTCCACCTCCTCGTACAGGTGGGGGAACACGGCCGACGTGTCGAGGCCGTGGTACTCGCCGAGGAACCCGAGGAGATCCGCGCGCGCGGAGGCTACCTCGTCGCAGGCGACGTAGAGCTCCGCGCGGTTGCACGTGGAGAGGACAACCGCTTCGCTGGTGCTCGGGCGCACCGCGAGCGCGGCCAGCGCCGCGTCGAGACCCCGCGCCGTGAAATCGAGGTGCTCGCGGATGTCAACCGGCGTCGTCTTGTGGCTCACGCCCAGAAGGAACAAGTGCATGCCCGCTTCCTCACCCTCCGAAATTGTGACTGCGGGTCAGGAAGTAGCCGATGGGCACGAAGTTGAAGAGCACGATCGCGAACCCCAGCGCGGAGAGGTAGGCCGCACGTTTTCCGCCCCATCCCAGGCGTCTCGTGTAGAGGGCAAAGGTGTAGATCGCCCAGCAGACGACCGCGCCGAGAATCTTCGGATCGGCCAGCGACATTGCCTGGACGCGCGGGTCGTAGATCGGTCCGCTCTTCGCCTCGGCCGCCCAGACCGCGCCGACCACCACGCCCACGGTCAGGAACACCCACCCGAGCATCACCGTGCGGGCGTTCATCAGATCGAGCGAGTCGAGCGAGGGCAGGCGCTTGTAGAAGAAGCCGAGATGCTTCGCCTTGATTTCCTTGAAGAGCAACACGTACGTAATCCCGATGACGCACGCGAGCGCGAAGCTGGCGTACGCGAACAGCAGCGAGGCGACGTGAACGCCGAACCACGCGCTCTCGAGAATGGGCACGCGTCGCTCCATGACCGGGTTGAGCGCGCGAATCAACTGGAGCGCGACGAGCAGCGGGACGATGAAGACGCCGAGCGCACGCTCCTCGGTCGTCATCTCCATGCAGAGGTACGCGAGCGCCAGCAGCCAGACGAACGTTGAAATCGCCTGCGTGGTCCCGGCGATCGGCACGTGCCCCGCGGCCATCGTCTGCATGCCGATGACGAACGTGTGCGCCAGGCTGCCGCTCGCCAGCACTGCGGTGCCGGCCCGGCCGACCGTCGCGCTGCGCGTGGAGAAATGCACGGCATACAGGATGCCGGCTGCCAGATACAACAGAAGCGGGATCGTGTTCACGTCTTCCTCATCGCCAGCTCAGGCAGTGACGACTGACCACTGATCACTGACCACTGACCACTACTTCCCTGTGGGTCCGAAGTACCCGCGCTTGCTCCGCGCCGTCGCGCCGTCGCGATCCGCGCGAAGCGCCAGGCGGCGCCACCCGCCGTCGCGATTGGTGTTGGTCGAGACGTAGCCGAGGATGTACTGGCTCGCCAGTTCGTCGGCAATCTGGGTGTAGACCCCGGCCATGTCTTCGATGCGCGCCGGGAAGAACGCCCGTCCGCCGGTTTCCTGCGCAAGCTGCCGCAGGACGAAATCCGCTTCGTTGAAGGTCTTGGCCGCGATCTCGTCTTTCGACCGCAGTCCGATCGTGTAGATGGCCGTTTCCGATCGCTTGGCGAGGTCGAGCACCTGGTCGTAGCTGACGAGGCTCGACGTGTCCTCGCCGTCCGAGACCAGGACGATGGCCTGCCGGCGGACGTCCTGCTCGGTCTTCGCGCGAACCTTCTTCAGTTCCTTCAGCGAGACGTAGACCGCGGTGTAGAGCGAAGTGGACCCGCCGGCCGTGGTCCTGCGAATGGCGCTTTCGAGGGCGACCGGATCGTTGGTGAACCCCTGGATCACCCGGACCTGCCGGTCGAAGTCGATCACCTCGCCAAGATCCTGCGGCCGGAGGTGGCGCGCGAAGCCGACCGCGGCTTCCTGCATCGTCGCCATCCGGTCTTCCATGCTCGCGCTCGTGTCGATCAGCAGTAACAGCGCGATCGGCTGGTTCGTCCGATTGAAGAACGCGATCTCCTGCTTCGTGCCGTCCTCGAACACGCTGAACTGTTCCCGCGCCAGGTCGGTGAGGTAGCGCCCGGACGGATCGGTGACCGTCACGCTTATCGAGACGATGTCGATGCTGGCCCGGAAGGAGGGCTGTTGGCCCCCTCCCCCGGGTGGCCTGGACGACGCCTGTCCCTGTGCGCGCAGGCTCCCGCTTCCGCCCGGCGGCGCGATCAGCATCAGCGCGAGCACCGCCAGGCAGGCGGTCGGCCACGATGTCAGGCCACGCACCTTCATTGCCGTGTGGCTTTAACGGGTGTGCCGCGCGCGGTGAGGCCAGGACGCCGCACGCTGACCTCGATCTTCTGCGGCGGAATCAGCGTGTCCGGGCGGGAATAGGTGACCCGGTACTGATTCGTCAGCTCATCGGCCAGCCTGGTCAGCGCGCCGTCGAGCGCCATGCTGCTCAGCAGCGAGAAGCGGTCGCCGCCCGTGGCCCGGGTCGCGGCGTCGAGAAACAGCTCCCGGTTGCGCTGTCCGAAGTCCGAGAGGTTGGGCGGGTTGGCAGCGAAAACCATCGCGTCGAACGTCGCTCCACTCTCGCTGAGTTTCGGGACGAACTCGTCGTAGCTGCGGTCGCTGAACTCAGGGCCGCCCGCAGTGATGGCGAGAATTACCGCACGATCGAAGTCCCGCTTCGACAGCCCCTTGTAGATTTCCTCGACGGCCTGCAGCAGGTATGATCCGCTGCCTGACGCCGGGAAGAGACGATCGACGCCCTTCTCGAGGGCGGGCACGTCGAGCGTGTAGTCGACCAAGATCGACGGCCGCTCGCCAAAGACGGTCAGGGTGATCGGGTTTTTGCCGCCCAGCCGCTTGACGAAGGTCTCGAGGGACCGGCGCATGTCGGCGATGTAGGGCGTGGCCGACTGGGACGTGTCCACGAGCAGGGCCAGCGTGATCGGTTCGGTGGCCTTCTCGACCCGGAGCACTTCGCGGGCCACGCCGTCTTCGCGCACCCTGAAGTCGGTGGGGGTCAGGTCAGTCACCGGCGCGCCGTCCTTGTTGAGCACACTCACGAACATCGCCCGGTCGGCCGGCCGGGATGTCTGTGCCTGTCCGGGACCATCGGGTCCGGCGGCGGCAACGGCAAAGCCGAACAACGACGCGAGCGCAAGAACTCCGAGCGCGCGCACGGTCCGCCGAGAGGGCGTGACGCTTGGCATTGGCTTCTCCGTTGAATTGGACACTGGCTCGAGTCAGTATAGGATTCTGCGAGACGGGCCGTCAAGACGGCGGAGGACAAAAACCCTTTCATATTCAAACATTTGCAGTGGTGATTGCCGCTGGGTCCGGCACGTCGCGTTTCTTGACACCCCCCGGGGGGCATGCTATAAACACCCAAGATCCTTGCTCGATCACGCTGCTGTTTTGGTGTGTGCTGCCGCCTTCGACGCGGCACCCGGGCGGTGCCGTGGAAGGGTGAGGGCTCCGCCCCGAACCTCGGGGGCCACATTCCGGTCACAACGCAGAGAAAACGGGCTGCAGGTGCGGTGTTTCCCCCTGGGGGGGCCGCCCCGGTCTCACAGTATGCCGGCGGCAACAGACCATGCTCGAAGCCTACATCCCCGTTGTGCTGTTCATCATCGTGGCGATTGGATTCGCCATCGTGGCGCTCCTGATGGCGTGGCTGGTGCGGTCCGAGCGTTACAACAAGGTCAAGCTCGAGCCGTACGAGTGCGGCATCGAGACGTTGGGCGATGCCCGCGGCCGCTACAGCATTCGGTACTACATCATCGCGATGCTGTTCGTGGTCTTCGATGTGGAAACGGTATTCATGTTTCCGTGGGCGGTCATCATGCACAAGCTGAAGCTGTTCGGCCTGATCGAGATGATCGTCTTCCTCTTCATCCTCCTCGTCGGCTACGCGTACGCCTGGAAGCAGGGAGCGCTCGAGTGGGCGTAGACCCTCTGGTCGTCACGGGCAGCGTGCAGGCCGCCGACGTTCGAAGCGATTTCCATGGCTGATACCGAGAACACCGACCCCGCGGGCGAGAAACCCGCGGCCGTCCCGTCGCAGGCCCCTGCGCCGAAGCCGCCGGCCAAGACGCCTGCCGCCGCGGCGGCAGCCAAGGTCGAGAAGGCTCCGCCGCCCCCGCCCGGTCCACCTGACCAGGCGGCGCCCGCCGACGTGTCCGTCCCTGATTGCATCCAGGCGTTGCAGGCCGCGTTGCCAGGAGCGGTCATACAGGTGAGCTACTGGGTCGGGGACTGGACGGTCATCGTGGCCACGCCCCGGCTGCTCGATGTCGCGCACTACCTGCGCGACGCCGTCGGCGCGAAGTTCGACTATTGCTCCGACGTCACCGCGGTGGACTGGCCGACCCGGGCCGGCGAGCGGTTCGACGTCGTCTACTGCCTGTATTCGACCAGCTTGCGGCACCGGCTGCGCGTGAAGACGCGGGTGGCCGACGGCGACAGCGTCGCGTCGGTATCCGGCGTCTGGGCCGCGGCCAACTGGCTCGAGCGCGAGGTCTGGGACATGTTCGGGATTCGGTTCGCGGGCCATCCGGACCTGCGTCGGATCCTGATGCCCGACGAGTGGCAGGGGCATCCGCAGCGCAAGGACTACCCGCTCGAGGGGCCGGGGGAGCTGATCCTGGAAAGCCCGCAGGAGTGGTTGAAGCTGCGCCAGTCGTTCGACGAAGCGGAGATCGAGTAATGGAACCGGACGTTGCCCGCCCGATGTTCGACACCGACGAACTCGTCATCAACATGGGGCCACAGCATCCTGCCACGCACGGCGTGCTGCGGGTCGTGCTGAAGCTCGATGGCGAGAAGGTCGTCGATGCGGACGTGGTCATCGGCTACCTCCACCGGGGTGTCGAGAAACTAAGCGAAAACCGCGACTGGACGCAGATTGTCCTGCTGACCGACCGCCTGGACTACGTGGCTTCGGCGGCGGCGAACCTCGCGTACGTCGAGACGGTGGAGAAACTCCTCTCGCTCGAGGTGCCGCGGCGCGCGCGCTACATCCGCACGATCCTCGCGGAACTCCAGCGGCTGGCGAGCCACCTGGTCTGGCTCGGCAGCCACGCAATGGACATCGGTGCCGTCACCGTCTTCCTCTACTGCCTGCGCGAGCGGGAGTTGATCCTCGACCTGTTCGAGGAGTATTGCGGGGCGCGCCTCACCTACAACTCCATGCGGATTGGCGGGCTTCCCCAGGACCTGCCACCGAACTGGGACAAGAAGGTTCTCCAGTTCTGCGACATCCAGCTGGAGAAACTCGTCGAGTACGAGACGCTGCTCACGCACAACCGGATTTGGCTGGAGCGGACCAAGGGCATCGGCGTGATCTCCGCGGCCGATGCGATTGCCGTCGGGTTGTGCGGTCCGCCGCTGCGCGGGTCGGGCGTCGTGCGCGACGTGCGGAAGGATGAACCCTACGCCGCCTACGCCGAGATGGAGTTCGACGTCCCGGTCGGCACGAACGGCGATACCTACGACCGGTACCTGGTGCGACTCGAGGAAATCCGGCAGTCGGTGCGGATCATCCGGCAGGCGCTGGGCGGGCTGCCCGAGGGGCCGGTGATGGCCAAGGTGCCCCGCCTGATCAAGCCGCCGGCCGGAGAGACGTATCACGCCAACGAGTCTCCGAAGGGCGAGATCGGCTATTTCATCGCGAGTGACGGAAAGTCCACCAGCCCCTACCGGCTCCGCGTGCGGCCGCCGTCGTTCTGTAACCTCCAGGCGCTGCCGCAGCTGGTGCGCGGGCACCTGGTGGCCGACGTGATTGCGCTGATCGGCACGATCGACATCGTGCTGGGGGAAGTGGACAGGTAACGACACCAAGAGCCGGCGGCGGGCAGCGGGCGGCCGGCAGCGGGCAGCAGATCGAGCTGCCAGCTGCCAGCTGTCAGCTGACAGCTATCGGGAAAAGCATGATCGATCTCCTCGTCATTCCGCTCATCAAGATTGTCATCGTTCTCACCGGCGTTCTCATTACCGTCATGTACATGGTGCTCCTCGAGCGCAAGGTGCAGGCGTGGGTGCAGGTGCGCCTGGGGCCGATGCGGGTCGGGCCGCACGGTGTGCTGCAGCCAATTGCCGACGTGCTGAAGCTGTTCGTCAAGGAAGACATCACGCCGGTCCGGGCCGACAAGGTTGTGTTCACGCTGGCGCCGATCATCGTGCTGGTGCCGGCGATTATCGCGTTCGCCGTGATCCCGTTCGGCGATCAGGTCAGCATCTTCGGCAAGCCGGTTCCGCTGCACATCGCCGACCTGAACGTGGGGCTGCTGTACATCGTGGCCGTGGCGTCGATCGGCGTGTACGGGATCATCCTCGGTGGCTGGTCGTCGAACTCGAAGTACCCGCTGCTCGGCGGGCTCCGGGCGTCGGCGCAGCTCATCAGCTACGAGGTGGCGGTGACGCTGACCTTCGTGAGCGTGATCCTGGCGTCCGGCAGCCTGAGCATGGTGGACATCGTCACCGCGCAGAAGGCCAACGGCGTCTGGTTCGCGTTCGTCCAGCCGCTGGCGCTGTTCATCTACTTCGTCGGGGCGCTGGCCGAGACCAACCGCTCACCGTTCGACCTGCCCGAGGCCGAGCAGGAGCTGGTGGCCGGTTTCCACACCGAGTACAGCGGCATGCGGTTCGCCCTGTTCTTCCTGGCCGAGTACGCCAACATGATCGTCGTGTCGGCCGTGGCCACGACGCTGTTCTTCGGCGGCTGGCTGCGGCCGTTCCCGAGCGTGGCGTTCCTCCATTTCCTCGATGTCGTGCCGACCTGGATCTGGTTCGTCGTCAAGACGTTCCTGGTGCTCTACCTGTTCCTCTGGATCCGTGCGACGCTGCCGCGCTATCGCTACGACCAGTTGATGCGGCTTGGATGGAAGGTCCTGATTCCGCTGGCCATCGCGAACATCATCGTGACGGCTGCGGTGAAGGTGGCGTTGAGCGACTAGCAGCGCCTGTGAAGCTATGGGTCAAGCAATCGCGTTCTACACGATCGCCGCATGCATTCTCGGGTTCGGCGTGCTGGTGATCACGGCCAAGAACACGGTGCACAGCATCATGTTCCTGGTGGTCAACTTCCTCTTCGTCGCCGGGCTCTACGTGCTCCTGGGCGCGCAGTTCCTGGCGGTGATCCAGGTCGTGGTCTACGCCGGCGGCATCGTCGTCCTCTACCTGTTCGTCGTCATGCTGGTGAACCTGAAGCGTCCTCCCGAGGCGCACCAGGACCGCCGGCGGCGCGGCCGGCTGGGGGTGACGTGCTCGCTGGTGGTGCTGGCCGAACTGGTGGCGATCGCCGCTTACAAGTACGTGTCGCCGGCCGCCGGCTTGCCGCCGGCGCTGCCGATGGGCCCGGACAACGTGGCGCAGGTCGGGATGCTGCTCTACACCGACTACCTGATCCCGTTCGAGCTCGCGTCGATGCTGCTGCTCGTCGCCATGGTCGGAGCGATCGTGCTGGCCAGGCGGGACCTCTAGGGTGCTGACCGTATGACTCCGATTACCCCGGTTCACTACATGGTCTTGTCGGCGGCGCTGTTCATCATCGGCGTCATCGGCGTGATGACCCGCCGCAACATCATCGTGATCCTGATGTCGATCGAGCTGATGTTGAACGCGGTGAACATCAACCTCGTGGCGTTCTCGAACCTCTGGCAGAACGCCGCCGGCCAGGTGTTCGTGATTTTCGTCATCTGCGTCGCCGCGGCGGAAGCGGCCGTCGGGCTGGGCATCATCCTCGCGTTCTACCGCAACAAGGAAACGGTGAACATCGACGAGATGACCCTGATGCGATGGTAAGCGACGACGGCTCCTGCGGCCTCTGAGTTAGCGCATTCGTTGAACGGCATATAGGCGTCACATGGATTTGATCTGGCTCATTCCGCTCCTGCCCGGCCTGGGCGCGGCCGTGAACGGCATCTTCGGCATCCGCTACTTCAGCAAGCGGACGGCCGGGGTGCTCGCGTGCACCACCATGGCGATCGCGCTCGGTCTGTCGCTGACGGCGTTCGTCCAGCTGCTCGGGCTGTCGCCCGAGGCGCGGGTGCACGACGTGGTGCTGTTCGACTGGTTCCCGCGCACGGCGCTCGAGATGGCGGGCGGCCGCATCGGGTCGCTGCACATCCCGTGGGCGTTCCGTCTCGACCCGCTCTCGTCGATGATGATCCTGATCGTGACGGGGATAGGCTTCCTGATCCACGTCTATTCGATCGGCTACATGCACGACGAGCCGCGCGGCGGCGTGGCACGCTACTTCTCCTACCTGAACCTGTTCTGCTTCTTCATGCTCACCCTGGTGCTCGGCGCCAACTACCTGGTCATGTTCGTGGGCTGGGAGGGCGTGGGCCTCTGTTCGTACCTGCTGATCGGCTACTGGTACGAGAAGAAGAGCGCGGCGGACGCGGGCAAGAAGGCGTTC
Source organism: Acidobacteriota bacterium (assembly GCA_025363775.1). GTDB lineage: Bacteria > Acidobacteriota > Vicinamibacteria > Vicinamibacterales > Fen-181 > FEN-299. Next base: position 21,053 of record JANYLG010000066.1, read on the forward strand.
ATCTTCAACCGCGTGGGCGACTGGGGATTCCTGCTCGGCGTCTTCCTGATCTACTTCACCTTCGGGTCGTTCGACTTCCGCGAGGTGGCCAACGCCGCCGCCACGCTGCCGGTCGAAACCGCGCAGTTCGGCACCCTGTCGCTCATCACCCTCCTGCTGTTCGTCGGCGCCACGGGCAAGAGCGCGCAGATCCCGCTCTACGTGTGGCTGCCTGACGCCATGGAGGGCCCCACACCGGTGTCCGCCCTGATCCACGCGGCCACGATGGTGACGGCTGGCGTCTACATGGTCGGGCGCAACGCGGTGCTCTTCACCCACGCCCCGATGACGATGGAGATCGTGGCGATCGTCGGCGTGCTCACGGCGGTCATGGCGGCCTCGATCGGTCTGGTGCAGACCGATATCAAGCGCGTCCTGGCCTACTCGACCGTCTCGCAGCTCGGCTACATGTTCGTGGCGATGGGCGTCGGCGCGTTCGCGGCGGGCGCGTTCCACCTGATGACCCACGCCTTCTTCAAGGCGCTCCTCTTCCTCTGCAGCGGCGCGGTCATCCACGGCATGGCCGGCGAGCAGAACATGCTGAAGATGGGCGGCTTGCGAAAGCACCTGCCGATCACCTTCTGGACGATGATGATCGGCACGTTCGCGATTGCCGGCATGCCGCCGTTGTCTGGATTCTTCAGCAAGGACGAGATCCTCTACAAGGCGTTCCTCTCGAACAAGGCGATCTGGGGCCTGGCGGCGTTCGCGGCGCTGATGACCGCGTTCTACATGTACCGCTTGATGTCCCTCACCTTCTTCGGGCCGTACCGGGGGGCGGCGTGGGAGACGGCCGGAGACGGGCACGGCGGCGGCCACGGCGACGACGCCGGGCACGGCGGCCATGCCGCGTGGCACGGGCCGCACGAGGCGCCGAAGTCGATGACGTTTGCGCTGGTGGTGCTCGCGGTCGGCGCGGTGCTGGCCGGCCTGGTCGGCATCCCGGCGGCGCTCGGGGGCGGCAACGCCATCGAGCACTTCCTGGCCCCGAGCTTCGAAGCGTCCCATGGCGCTCTCACGGCTGGTGGCACGGGTCACGCCGGCACGGGCGTCGGCACGGAGGCCGGCGCTACAACGTATTCCGGTGCGGCCACCCACACTGAACCCGCCACCGCTCCTGGGGCGGCGGCCTTCGTGCCGGCGGAAGGCGGAGCGGAAATCTCCAAGGCCTTCGAGCTGGGCCTGATGGCGTTCTCGGTGCTGCTCGGCATCATCGGCATTGCCGTGGCCTACCGCTTCTACGTGCGCAGCCCCGAGATCGCGGCTCGACTCGAGCAGCGGCTGTCGGGCCCGCACCGCGTCCTGACGAACAAGTACTACGTGGACGAGCTCTACGACGCGACCGTGATCACGGGCACGATGGCGAGCGCCAATGGCCTCTGGACGTTCGACCGTCACGTCGTGGACGGCGCGGTCAACGGCTCGGGCTGGATGACGATTTTCTCGTCGTGGTTCTCGGGCATCATCGACAAGTATCTCGTGGACGGCCTGGTGAACCTGGTCGGCTCCGTGCTGCAGGAATCGAGCTTCGTGTTCCGCCGCCTGCAGACCGGGTTGATCCAGAACTACGCGCTGCTGATGCTGTTCGGCGTTTTTGCCTTCGTGAGCATCTATCTCCTCCTGGTGCGGTCGCTATGAATCATTTGCTATCGTTGATCCTGTTCACGCCGCTGGTCGGCGCCGCCGTGCTGATGTTCGTGAACAAGCGCAGCGAGAACGCCATCCGCTGGATCGCGAACCTCTTCGCGATGGCCGGCTTCCTCGTCTCGCTGCCGCTCTGGTTCTACTACGACGACAAGAACCCGTCGTGGCAATTCGTGGAGCAGGCGGCGTGGATCCCGTCGATCGGCGCCGACTACCACCTCGGCGTAGACGGGTTCGCCGTCCTGCTGCTCCTGCTGACGACGATGATGGGCGCGATCGCCATCCTGTCGTCGTGGACCGCGATCACGGAGCGGGTGAAGGAGTTCTACATCTTCCTGCTCATCCTCCAGACCGGGATGATCGGCGCCTTCGTGTCGCTCGACTTCCTGCTGTTCTTCCTGTTCTGGGAGGTGATGCTGGTCCCGATGTACTTCCTGATCGGCATCTGGGGCAGCGACCGGCGGCTCTACTCGGCCATCAAGTTCTTCCTCTACACCCTGACGGGCAGCGTCGTCATGCTGCTCGGGATCCTGGCCCTCTACTTCAACTACACGGACCCGCAGACCGGCCTGCACACGTTCGACATCGTCCAGTTCCAGCAGCACGGCTTCGACACCAGCTTGCAGTGGTGGGTCTTCCTGGCCTTCTTCCTGGGCTTCGCGATCAAGGTGCCGATGTTCCCGTTCCACACCTGGCTGCCCGACGCGCACACGGACGCGCCGACGGCCGGCTCGGTCATCCTGGCCGCCGTCCTCCTGAAGATGGGGACGTATGGGTTCATCCGCTTCAGCCTGCCGATCCTGCCCGACGCGACGCGCGCGTTCGTCCCGATGATCGCGACGTTGTCGATCATCGGCATCGTCTACGGCGCGCTGGTGGCGATGGCGCAGCGCGACTGGAAGCGGCTCGTTGCCTACTCTTCGGTCAGCCACATGGCGCTGGTGATGCTCGGGATGTTTGCCCTCAACCCGGTGGGCATCAAGGGCAGCATCATCCAGCAGATCAACCACGGCATCTCGACTGGCGCGCTCTTCCTGCTCGTCGGCGTCGTGTACGAGCGGCGGCACACCCGGGAGATCTCCGAGTACGGCGGCTTGTCCAAGGTGATGCCGGTCTACGCGGCCATCTTCTGCGTGATGATGCTCTCGTCGATCGGCCTGCCGGCCCTCAACGGGTTCATCGGTGAGTTCCTGATCCTCCAGGGCATCTTCACGGTGAGCAAGATCTGGGCGGCCTTCGCGGCGACGGGCATCGTCCTCGGGGCGGCCTACATGCTGTGGCTCTACCAGCGCACGATGTTCGGCAAGATCGAGAACCCGAAGAACGAGCATCTGCCCGACCTCAATTTCCGCGAGGTCATGACGTTCGTGCCGCTCATCATCCTGGCCGTCTGGATCGGCATCTACCCGACGCCGTTCCTCAACCGGCTGAACACCTCGGTGGACAGGGTGATTGCGCGAGTCAGCCCGCAGTACCTGCAGCAGAACGCCTCCGGCACGCCCGCCGATTGCGGGCAGAAGCCAGCCGCGTCGAAGTGGCAGGTGGCCCCGTGCGGTCCCGACCAGGCCGCGTCCCCGGCGACCGCCCCGGCCGGCACCGTGCCGGCGGACCAGCCGACGAAGGTCGAGCCCAAAAATATTCCAGCCGGCGGAACCGCGCCGTCGCATGAACCCGGCAAGGCCATGCCGCCCGCCACGGCGGCAGCGGCCCCCGCCAAGCCGGTGGGAGGACGGTAATGCCAGGGGGTCTTTCGCCCAGCGATTTCACCGCGCTGATGCCGGAGTTCGTCCTCACCGGCGTCGCGCTCCTCGTCCTGCTCGCGGATGCCTTCCTCCCGAGAGCCAGGCACGGGGCAATCGCCTGGTTCTCGCTCGCCGGCCTCGTGCTGACGGCCGCCGTCCTCGTCCCGTACGCCGGTGAGCACGCCACGGCTGCTCGGGGCATGGTGGCCGTGGATGGGTTCGGGGCGTTCTTCAAGTTTCTCTTCCTCCTGGCGGCTGCCCTGACGATTCTGATGTCGCCGCGCTACCTGCAGGTGGAGGGCGTGCGGCCTGGAACCTACTACTTCCTGGTCCTGTGCGCCACGCTTGGCATGATGTTCATGGCGAGCGGCATCGACCTGGTGACGATCTTCATCGGCCTGGAGACGATGGCGATCTCGTTCTATATCCTGGTGGGTTTCATCAAGCCGAACCGCCGGTCGAACGAGGCTGCGGTCAAGTATTTCCTCCTCGGCACCTTCTCGCTCGGCCTGCTGCTCTACGGGATGTCGATCCTGTACGGGTTGACGGCGACCACAAACCTCCGCGCGATCGCGACGATCCTGGCGAGCGGGGAGCACCACCCCTGGTTGCCGCTGGCGGTGATCCTGCTCGTGGCCGGCGTCGGCTTCAAGATCGCGGCGGTGCCTTTCCACATGTGGGCGCCCGATGTGTACGAAGGCGCGCCCACGCCGATTACCGCCTTCCTGTCGGTGGGCTCCAAGGCCGCCTCGTTCGCCATGCTCCTCCGGATCTTCTTCGAGGGGCTGCCGTCGGCGAACGGCGACTGGGGCCTGCTCTTCTACGCGCTCGCGGTCCTGACGATGACCGTCGGCAACATTGCGGCGCTGACGCAGAGCAACGTCAAGCGGATGCTGGCGTATTCGTCGATCGCCCACGCCGGGTACCTGCTGATCGCGATCGTGGCCGCCACGCGCGTGCCGCAGACCGGCGTGAAGGCCGCCCTCATCTACCTCGTCGTCTACGCCTTCATGCAGTTTGGCGCGTTCGGCGTGATCACGCTCCTGCGGCGCCACGACGTGATCGGCGAGGAACTCAAGGACATGTCCGGCCTGTTCCAGCGCAGCCCGTTGGTCGGCACGGCGATGCTGCTCTTCATGCTGTCGCTCGGCGGCATCCCGCCGACCGCGGGCTTCATGGGGAAGCTCTGGTTGTTCAGCGCGGCCATTGACGGTGGCTACTATTGGCTGGCCGTCATTGGCGTCCTCAACAGCGCGGTCTCCCTGTACTACTACCTCCGCGTCGTCGTCTTCATGTGGTTCAAGGGAGACCCGACCGGGTCCGAGTTGGTGATGTCGCCGGGGATGGCCATCCTGCTGGCGATCACGATTGCCGGGACGATCGCGATCGGCGTCTACCCGCGGCCGCTGTTCGACCTCGCCGATATCTCGGCGCGCACCCTCGGGGCGGGAGGGATCACGGCAACGCTGCGATGATAGGAAATCCTGTGGAGCAGGGCTGAAGCCCTGCTCCGACTGATAGATATGTCCCTTCCCCCCAAGTCCTCCATGGGTTCTCTCGGCGCGCTCAGCGCCGTCGGGATCGCCTTCGTCCTCGCCGTGGTCTTCGGTTTCATGATCGGCTATTTCCTCGACCGCTGGCTCGGGACCACTCCGCTGTTCATCATCGTGTTCTTCTTCATCGGCGTCGCCGCCGGGATCGTCAACGTCGTCCGGACGGCGAACGCCGTGACCCGGGACGAGAACCGGTGAGGCTCGGCGACCGCGATCAGGCCTTGCGACAATTCGAATGGGACGCAGTTGTAACCTGCGGCGCGATGGCGGCCCTGGCGCTGGCTCTCGGTCGCGGCCGGCCGGCCGGAGCCGTCAGCGTTCTGGCGGGCGGCGGCCTGATGGCTTTGTCCTACTGGGCGATCAAGGGCGGCGTGGACGTCGTGGTGGACCTCGTCGGCAGGCGCGACCGTGACAAAGCGTCGGACGCGTCGACGGAACGTGAGGGGGTTCCGGCGCTGCCCGCCCGCCGCCGGGTCGGGCTCGCAGTGAAGTTCTTCACAAGGTACGCTTTACTGGCTGTCGGGGCGTACGTTATGCTGACGTGTTTCCGTCTGCATCCCGTCGGCCTGCTGGCCGGCGCGATGACGCCATTCGTGGCGGCGGCAGTGCTGGCGGTGCGCTCGTCCCGGGCGTCCTCCCACCGGGAACATCCGTGACATCATGGAGAAACTCGAGCACCCGCTCTGGATCGTGCACGTGGTCAACGCGCTGTTCGGCCCGCTGGTGGCCGCCGCGTTGCGCCCGCTCGGCATCGCGTTCCAGCCAGGGCACGACGTCATTCCCGACTTCATCGTGATGTCGCTGCTGATCCTGGTCGCCATTTCGATCCTGTGCCTGATCATCAGGTCGCGCCTGAGCGTGGAGAATCCCGGGACGCTGCAGATCGCGCTCGAGGAAGCGGTCTCGTTCATCTACGGGATGGTGGACGACTACATCGGTCCCAAGGGACGCAGCTACGTGACGCTGGTCGGGACGATGTTCATCTTCATCCTGAGCGGCAACCTGATGGGGCTGATCCCTGGCCTGATGTCGCCGACCAGCAACTTCAACGTGACGCTCGGCTGCGCCCTGACCGTGTTCGTCTACTATCAGTTCCACGGGTTCAAGGAGCAGGGCGTGGTCGGGTACATGAAGCACTTCCTGGTGCCGGCCGGTGCGCCGATCTGGATCGCGCCGATCTACCTGCCGATCGAGATCATCAGCCACCTGTCGCGCGTGCTGTCGCTGTCGGTCCGGTTGTTCGGCAACATCTTCGGCGAGGACCTGGTCATCCTGATCCTCTTCAGCATCGTTCCGTTCGTGGTGCCGTTGCCGATGATGTTCCTCGGGCTGGTCACCGCGGCGCTCCAGGCGTTCATTTTCGCGATGCTCACGACGATCTATCTGGCGGGCGCGGTGGTGGTAGACCACGGGCCGGAGGGCCACGATTCGCACGGGGATCACGGGGCGGCAGAACTCGGCACGGCCTGAGCGGGGAAGAGGGACAAGGCGGGGCGCGGGCCCTGCGAATCGGTTTGGCAGCGCAAGGCCGCAGCCTTGCTGAATTTCGGAGGAGGCCTGTATCGTGCGTAAATCGCTGGTGCTGTCGCTGACGTTGTTGTTCGTGGCCGCGGGCTTGGTTGCGCCGCTCTTCGCCCAGGGTGCGGCTCCGGCGGGTGGGGGCAGCGAGGTGGCGAAGTGGTCGATCATCACGGCCGGATTCGCCCTGGCCATCGCGGCGGCGTTCGGCGCCCTCGGCCAGTCGAAGGGCCTGAGCTCGGCGGTCGAAGCGATCGCGCGCAACCCCAGCGCAACCCCCGACATCCGGTTCGCCCTGATCCTCGGGCTCGTGCTGATCGAGTCGCTCGTGATCTACGTGCTGCTCGTCGCGCTGATCCTGTTCTTCGTCAAGCCGTTCCCCGTATAAGCCCGGCCGAACGGCGGCCGATCGGCAGGGGCGCGCCCCGTCGCGCCCCTGCGGCGCCTTCCCTGGCGGCTCAGTCCTGAGCGCCACCCTGATCCACGTCGCCCAAGCGTGCCGCGCCGGAGGTGTCCGCACGGCTCCAGGGCCATGCCGACCAGCGGCGGTGTCCACGAAGAAGGTGACGCTGCGGCTTGGCCGCTGCGCGAAGGGGAACTAGAGATACGGCTCGTGGCCTTCCTTCAGGTCATTCGTCGGCCCATCTTCGACGATGCCGACGACCTGGCGATCCGCGCCGGCCGATCGCACCCAGGTGCCAACCGGATCCTGCCCGCCGCGATAGAACCGCTGCGCAAACGACTCGTTCACCATGACCACCCGCATCGACTGGGCCCCATCCGCGGGCGTGAACGCGTGACCGCGAACGACGCGCGAGCCGGTTGTGGCGAAGTAGCTCGGGCTCACCTGGTTGAAGCCGAACGACAGCGCGGGCTGCCCGGGCATCTCGACCGGGACTGTCGCTCCACCGCCCGAGCCGCTGAGCAACGCCCGTCGCGCGAACGCCACGCGCTTCACGCCGGGCAACTCCGCAATCCCCCGACCACCGCTATGTTCTTTCCAGGACGGAGGCGACGATTCAGGCGGCATCGGCGACCAGGCGCGGCCAGACGGTCTTGAACACGGCGGCCACCCGAGCCCGATTACCTTTCGACTGCCGAATGCATCGCTCGGGCCACGATGCGCCGGCGATCCTGCTGCTGCCTCGTCATCGTCGTCTCCTTGGACATCAGTCTCTCCTCAAATGGGTGTCCAAGAAGACCGGGTCCGCCTCACGCGTGTCATGGCGTGTCATGGCGTGTCAGTAGCGCGCGATCTCCTTGATGGCCTGCAGCACGTCCGCACTCTGCGGGAGGATGACTTCCTCGAGGTCGGGGCAGTAGGCCACCGGCGTATCGAGCGCAGCCACCCGACGCACGGGCGCATCGAGGTGCTCGAACAGTTCCCCGGCAATCCGCGCGGCCAGTTCCGCGCCGAAGCCGCACGTCAACTGATCTTCGTGAGCGATGATCACCCGGCTGATGCGCGTGACGAGCCTGGCGATTCCCTGCCAGTCGTACGGGATGATCGTCCGGAGGTCGAACACCGCCACACTGATCCCGTCCTTCTCGGCCTGCTGCGCGGCCAGCAGTGTTCTCTGGACGAGCGCGCCCCACGTGAGCACCACCACGTCGTCGCCGTCCTTCACCAGCGAGCCCTTGGCGAACGGGATCATGAAGTCCGGGCCCTGGTACTCCCCCTTGTTGTACGTCTGGCGGTAGAGGTGCTTGTGTTCGAGGAACATCACCGGGTCGTCACACCGGATGGCGGTCCGCAGCAGCCCCGCCGCATCCACCCCGTTCGACGGGTACACGATCTGGATGCCAGGGCAATGCGCAAAGATGCTCTCGCCCGACTGGCTGTGATACGGAGCGCCGCCGCGCAGGTAGCCGCCGATGGGGACGCGGATGACCATCGGGCACGAGAAGTTGTTGCCGGACCGATAGCGGAGCATCGCCATCTCGTCGCGGATCTGCATCATGGCCGGCCAGATGTAGTCGAAGAACTGGATCTCGACGACCGGCTTGATCCCGCGGACGGCCATGCCCACCGCCCGCCCGATGATGTTCGCCTCGGCGAGCGGCGAGTTGAACACTCGGGTGGCTCCGAACGTGCGCTGCAGGCCGTGCGTGACCTTGAACACTCCGCCCTTGCCGGGCACGGCCGACAGCGCGTCTTCACGGGTTGCGTCGGCAACGTCTTGGCCAAATATGACGATCGCCGGATTACGCGCCATCTCGTCGCGAAGCGTCCGGTTGATGGCGGCGACCATCGTGTCCGGTTTGCCCGACGGCTGCGCGGGCGTGTCGAACGCCGCCGACGTCGGGTCCACATCCGGCGAGAAGACCCAGAGACGCGCAGTGTCTTTCGCCGGCTTGGCCGCGCGAAGCGCCAGATCCGCCGCCTCGTTGATCTCGCGGTCGGCGTCTGAGAGAACCTGCTGGAGGTCCACGTCTGTCGCGAGCCCGTCCTTCAGCAGCAGGCGCCGCAGGATGCCGATTGGATCGCGTGCGGCTTCTGCCTCGCGTTCCGCCGGCGTCTTGTACAACCGCTCATCGTCGGACAACGAGTGGGAATAGGGTCGAATGACGTGGGCGTGAACCAGCGATGGACCCCGACGCTCGCGCGCGTAGGAGACCGCCTGGTGGAGGACGCGGGAACTCTCCACGAAGTCGGTCCCGTCTACCGTCAGCACCTGCAGGCTCGGGAATGACGTCACAATCCGGGAGATGTCTCCGCCGGGTGTCTGGACTTCCTTCGGAGTCGAGATGGCGTAGCCATTGTCCTGCACGAGATAGACGACGGGGAGGCGCTTGCCGCAGGCCGTATTCAGCGATTCCCAGAACTCGCCTTCCGCGGTCGCTCCCTCTCCAAGCGACACGTAGACGACCTCGTCCGGCTCATGGCGCGACTCGCGGTCCGGGATGTCCACCAGCCGCTGGAACAGCCGTCCCGCCTCCGCACAGCCGACGGCCTGCAGGCACTGCGTGCCGGTGGGGCTGCCCTGCGAGACGATGTTCAGGCGCTTGTGTCCCCAGTGCGACGGCATCTGCCGCCCGCCTGACGCGGGATCGTCCTTGGCGCCCACGGCCTCGAGCAGCATCTCGTAGGGAGTGACGCCCAACGCCAGGCACAGGGCGCGGTCACGGTAGTAGGGGAAGAACCAGTCGTAGCCTGGGCGGAGCGCCAGGGCGGCGGCCACGAGCACCGCCTCGTGCCCTGCGCCGCTGATCTGGAAGAAGATCTGGCTCTGGTTCTTCATCTGGATTTCCTTGTCGTCCAGTCTCCTCGACAGGATCATCCAGCGATAGGCCCCGAGCAGCGCTTCGCGCGTCAGCCGCGCGCCTTCCACACCGCTGACAGTCGTCGATGCATCCATGCGACGGTCCGTTACTGCCAGGAACTAAACCAGAAACGCTGTTGGCTGGCCCCGCGACGCGCGGGGCGTAGACGTCTTGAACGGCCGGACGGAAGTCGAGAAACCTTGACTCATTCGCAACGACTTTGGCCGTTCAAGACGTCTAGTGCACGTGCCGGTCCCAGTCGTGGCGGCCGCCCGTGTGAACGTCGAACTTACGGCGAAGGCGGTTCATCCTCCACCTGACGTAGCGGTACTTGACCTCCGCCAGCGGACGAGTCCGCCACACTTTCAGGTAGAGGTATCCGAACACCAGGCCGCCGAGGTGCGCGCTGTTCGCCACGCCGCCCTGGTTTCCCCCCGTCGAGGAGATGAACGCAATCGCGCCCATGATCAGGACGAAGTACTTCGCCGGAATGGGAAACAGCGCCCACATGTAAATCGGGCGGTCCGGGAAGTAGAGCGCGTAGGCGAGCAGCAGACCATAGATGGCGCCCGATGCACCCACGGTGACCGAGTCCCGCATCGCGCCGCCGAACTCACCCGGAAACAGCGAGAGCAGCATCGTCGTGGCTGCCGCGCCGATCCCGGTGATGAAGTAGTACTTCAGGAAGAACGTCCGGCCCCACAACCGCTCCAGCTCAACGCCGAACATCCACAGCGCGAGCATGTTGAACAGGATGTGGAAGACGCCCGCGTGCAGGAACATGTAGGTGACGGGCTGCCAGACGAACCACTGCGACAACACCGCCTTCGGCTGCAGGCCCAGATAGTCCACGATGCCCGGCACCAGCTTCGACACCAGGAACATCGCGACGTTGGTCCAGATCAGCAGCTTGATGACCGGCGTGATTGGGCCGGGACCGAACTGGTACGCCAGCGTGCGCGGCGAAGAAGATGGATAGCGGGGCATGGACCCTTTCTCAGAATCGTACCACAGTCCTGACGCTGCTCATCGGGCAGGCACTTCCACACCAGCGACGACCGGGATCGCGCGGGTGCGCGGCGAAACGACCACCGTTTCTTCGTCCCGACGCCGACGACGTTGGGCACGAGGGACTACCGCGTGGCCTTCAACGGGAAGACACGCGCGGTGACGGCGCGAAGCGCTTCGTCGAACTCGGCAATCCGCAGCACGCGGGCGGCCAGCGCCAGGGCGCCCATCCCGAGACCGATGCCTGCGCCGACGCGGAACAGTTTGACCAGGAGCGAACCGCCTGGCACGACTCCCTCCAGCCAGCGCTCGCCACCCCACGCCACCGCCGCCATGAAGATCGAGGCGACCAGCACCTTCCCGAACGCCAGGCTGACACGCCGCCCATCGATTCCGCCAAGTTTTCGCCGCAGCAGCCACATGAGCATCGAGGCGTTGAACAGCGCGGACGCCGATGTGCCAAGGGCCAGCCCGCGGAACCCGAGCGCGCGGACGAGCATCAGGTTGACAGTGATGTTGAACACCACCGACACGGCACCGACGATGACCGGCGTCCGGCTGTCGCGGAGGGAGTAGAACGTGGGCACTGCCAGCTTCACCGCCGAGTAGCCTATCAGCCCTGGCGCGTAGCACATGAGCGCCGCCGAGGTGGCCGCGGTCGCCTCGGGCGTGAACGAGCCGTGCTCGAACAGCAGCGCCACGATCGGCGTGGCCAGGGCTACCAGACCGAGTGTCGCGGGCACGTTCAGCATCAGCATCATCCGAAGGGCGCTGGAGTGGGTGGCCCGCATCCCCTCGCGGTCGTCTTTCGCCGCGTCCCGCGAGAGCGACGGGATCGCGGCCGTAGCGATCGAGAGGCCGAACAGCCCAATCGGCAGGTACATCACCCGGAACGCGTAGTTCAAGTAGGAAACCGCCCCTTCTCCCTGGCTCGTGGCGAGCATCGTGTTGATGAGCACGTTGAGCTGGACCGCCGCCAGTCCCATGGTGCCTGGCCCCATCAGCGTCAGGACTTCTCGCAAGCCGGGGTCGCGGAAATCGACCGCTGGCCGATACCGGAATCCCTCGCGCCTGAGGAACGGCCACTGCACGAGTACCTGTCCGACGCCACCGACCAGGGTGCCGATCGCCACGGCGAAGATAGGACGAATCCCATGGCTCCGGAACACGGGGATCAGCAGGGCCATCGTCGCCAGCGTGCCGACGTTGAACATCGCGGGCGACAGTGCGGGGACGAAGAATCTCCCCAGGGAGTTCAACATGCCCATGAAACACACGGCGACCGCGATCAGGGTCAGGAACGGGAACATCGTCCGGGCGAGCGATCCGGCCAGTTCCAGCTTGCCTGGCACCGCGGAGTAATCTTCGGCGGCGAAGGTCACCAGCGGCCAGGTGAACACCATGCCGAGAACGACGAGGACCGCGGTGACGAGCAGCAGCGCCGTGATGACCAGGTTGCCGAGGCGCCAGGCCGCGGCTTTTCCGTCCAGCGTGAGGAGCCGCGTGAATGTCGGCACGAAGGCGGAACTCATGGCGCCCTCGGCGAACAGGTCGCGAAGGAGGTTCGGAATCCGGAATGCCACCGTGTAGGCGTCCATGTCGTGGCTGGCGGCGAACACGTGAGCCATGGCGATGTCGCGCGCCAACCCGAGAATCCGACTGGACATCGTCGCCAGCCCGATCAGGCCGGCCGAACGCGCCAGTCGGACGGCGCCGGCGGGTCGAACCGGGGCGTTGGACGGCCCGTCGCCGGTGACGGCAAGAGGGTCGCGGTTGGTCGTGGCCAGAGGAGTGGGCGCGGGTGGAGACCCGGCCTCGCGGGACGCTTCCATCTGCTGCTCAGGGTAACACAGCGAACCGCGAAGAACGGACACCGCTGAACGCGGTGAACGCGTCGGCGACGGGCTGGAAGAAGGAGGGGGGCCCCTCGGCTCAGAAGGGGCCCCTTGGAGGATAGAAGAGAGGCTTTTGGCTCTACTCACTCTGTTAGACGCAGGAGTCGACAAAAAGTTCGCTGCTAGTCGGCGAGCCGTTTCCGAACCAGTTCGTTGATGGCCTTGCCGTCCACCTGGGCCCCCGCAAGCCGCGCCATGACCCCTTTCATCACCTTCCCCATATCCCTGGCCGTGGTGGCGCCGGTTTCGGCGATGACCTCGGACACGATGCGGTCGAGGTCGTCGATGGCGACCGCCGGCGGGAGGTACGTCCCGAGGACGGCCAGTTCCGCCATCTCCTTGTCCACGAGGTCCTGCCGTCCCCCTTTGCCGAACTGCTCGATCGACTCCCTGTGCTGCTTGACCAGCATCGCCACCACCTGGAGTTCCTCGGCCTCGGTCAACGACCTGCGGCGTTCGACTTCGCGGTTCATCAAGGCGGCCTTGAGCATGCGGAGCGGGGAGAGGCGAGCCTGGTCCCGTGCCTTCATGGCTTCGGCCAACGTCTTGGTGAGTTGTTCGATCAAGGGCATGCGATCCTCATTGGGGCGTGATCGCGCTCGTCCGATTGGGCGGGACACGCCGCACCTCGCCCTGAGCGAAATAGTAGAACCGTGCGTGCTGAAAGTCCACACCGGGAGCCAGTTCGAGCACGACTTCCTGCGCGTCGCCGTCCGGCCGGGATGTGACCGTGCCCAGCGGAGTTTCGAATCGAGCGTGACGTTGCGAGCGCTGCTCGATGGTGAACGTACGAAGGTCGCGCGAGAGAACGAAATTCCCGCGGTAGCGGGGCGCGCGAACCACCAGCGTCCGGGGCGACACCCAGTGCACCTCAATCGGCTGATCGGACCTGACCATGCGGGCGACCGCCTGGTAGCTTCCCGGCTCGCACCCGCCGTCCTGCGAAAACGTCTGGTGGTAGAAGTGGCTGTAGACGCCGCGAATGCCGACAGGGGCCACGAGGAACACGACATCGCCCTCGTTGCACGCCGGGAGGTCGGCATTCACGAGGGTCGCGCCGCGCGAGAGCATGCCGGTCGCCCACTCCCAGTCCGAGCCCTTTACCTGGACCTGCCAGGCTGAGACCGCCAGAACCAGGCCGATGATCGCGGCAGCGACCTGGCGCCAGCGCCCGATGCTGTCGAACACGAGTTTGGCTGCGCCCAGTGAAATCCCCACGGAGCCGAGGTACAAGTAGCGCTGGCCCTCGGTCAGACTCGAAACGGGCAGCAACGCGCCGGCCGTGGCGACCAGGACGAAGAGCCAGGTGCCGTCCGCGACGAGGCGCCGACGCGAGAAGAAGATCAGTCCGGCTGCCGTCAACGCCACGGCCAGCCCGCCGACCCAATAAACGGGGGTCGCCGGATCGAGGAAGAAGGGCGGCGGCGAGGGCGCCACGACCGGAGAGAAGAGATAGAAGCTGGCAAATCCAGCAAACGACAACTTCTCGCGGAGCGGCGCACCGGCACCTGGAATGAGACACACCAGGATGGCTCCCACGAGAAAGAGGACGGCGAGGAAGAAGGCGGGGGCTCGTCTGATCCGCCCGGCCGCGGCCAGCGGTCGCTTCCACCCCAGCAGGGAGAGCGCCATCAAGGTCCCGACGCCAGCCATCAGCATGACCGCCTTCGGCAACCGGCTCGCACCGCCCGTCGGGTCGAGGCCGCCCACCGCCGATCGAAGCACCGAGTACCCGGCAATGACCGCCAACATGAGAGCAAGCACGGTGACCACTCGCATCGGCCGCCCGCGCCGTACGAACACTTCATACGCCCCGACCATGATTGGGGCGGCCAGCGCAGCCTCCTTCGACAGCAGCGCAAGGGCAAAGGTGACGAGGGAGGCGGCGATCCAGACCGGGCGATCGCACGTCGCCAGCAGCAGCGTCGCCAGGACGAACAGCGTGGAGAGGAGATCGAAACGTGCCGAAATCCAGTACACCGCTTCCTGGTTCGAGGTGTGAGCGACGAAGAGGGCGGCCGCCAGCGCGGCTGCCCACGGCATCATCAGGCGGCGCGCGAGTGCGAACACGAGCATCCCGTTGACCGCGTGCAGCAGGACGTTCGTCAGGTGGAACCCGCCCGGGCGCAGGCTCCACAGCGCGGCATCGGAGGCGAAGGACAGAAAACCGATCGGACGGTAGAAACTGAAGAAATCGAGTGCCGTGAAGAATGCGCCCGGCCGCACGATCCCACCCAGGCGCTTCAAGTGGTAGAGGACGAGCGCGTCGTCTCCCGCGAAGCCGAGGAGCGGGGCGCGCCAGTAGAGGCAGAGCGCCAGGAGCACCACCAGCGCCGCCCACCAGGCCTGCGACCGGCTCGATCCCGAGCGCGAGTGCGACGCGACCGATCCGGGCTCAGTGTTCATTCGGCACCTTCGGCAAGTAGATCCAGACGTCCTCGGCCGGATGACTGTCGAAGCGGTAGTTCGCGAGGATCCGGGTAGTCATCGGCCAACCGAAGTGCAGGTGTTCGTAGTATCCGCGACCGCGCACGGACGTGGGATCGACCTGTAAGATCACGCTCGAGAAGAATCGGGCCTCGACCTTCGACTCGAAATCGCGCGCGATGTCAGGCCGCGAGATCATCACGACACGGAGGGCGAATGGATCCAGCATGAACGGCAGTTGATCGGCCAGGACCGGCCAGAGCGCGGATTCCGACAGGACTGGCGAACGGGCGTGCGCCACGAGATCGACCACTTGCTGGCGAACGGCCAGGCTGGTGCGGCTGGACCGCGTCTGCCACAACTGCGACACGCGCACGAAATCCTGCGCCGACATCCAGATGACGACCGCCGCGAGGGCGATCGAGACAATCCGTCTCAACTCGCGCCGGGCGCACGCGGTCCAGGCGAGCACTACGAACGAGATGCCCAGCCACTCCACCATCTGGTTGGACGGAACCGTTCCCGGCGACGACAGGGTCAACGCGGTCGAGGCGCTGACGCCGGCGAACAACACCACGGGCAGCCACAAAGAGGTGCCCCCGGCAGCTGGATGCGCCATGGATGTCGGCTCGCGCATTCGGTTGCGCCACCTGAGCGCCACGGCGCCAGCCAGCGCGAGGCAGGTCAGCCCGAGCAGCGCCGTCAGCAGGTGCGAGTAACGGGCGAGCACGATGAAATCGCCAGCCAACAGGCGGAGAAAGGTCTGGCCTTCGCTCGTGCCCGCGAACATGCACGCGCGCCAGGAGGGGATGGCGCGCCCTGCGCTGGCCGCCTCGACCACGCCGAGGAACCCCATCGCGCCCAGAGCCATCCCGGCCGAGAAGCGGATGGCTGCTCTCACTTGCCCGGAGAGCACGAGCGCGACCGCCACGCACCCCGGCACCGCGAGGCTCGTGACCTTGGCCGACAGCGCGAGTGTGAACCATGCGACCGCCGTCCACACTCGAGGCCTGGCGCCAGACGGCGTACGCCATAGCGGAATGGCGGCGGATAGCCCCCACAAGTTCAGCCCGGCCGCGAGCACGTCGGCGCGCACCTCGAAGAGCGTTTGCTGGATGAAGTAGGGTGCGAGCGCGCCCGCCGCGGCCAGCCAGACAAGGCGCCGAGGTGCGCCCATGGCCGAGACGACGCGCGCCAGGCCGGTCGCCAGCACGGCGGCGGCAATGGCGCTGGCCGTCGCCCCGGCGGCAAGCGGCGGAACGCCGACGCGGAGGAGGCCGCCGATGACCGTGAAGAACAGCGGGAAATAGCGGGTGCCGCCGTAGCCCATCGGCCCTGAGATCTCGCGGTAGAAGACACCCGCCGACAGGTCGCTTCCGAGCGCCAGCCAGATGCCGCTGACATGGCTCAGGTACGCGCCCGACAGGGCCTGCCACGCGTGCAACGTGAAGGCGAGGCACGCCAGCGCCGCTGCGGCTGCCGCCAGCGGCACGGGCACCCATCGCGAAAGTGTCGTCTCACCCATGCTTCGATACGGCGCGGGCCTTCCGGCCTGCAAGCGCGTTTCCTATATGGCGCGGGCCTTCAGGTCTGTGACCGCCCGATAAATTCGGTAGTAATTTGCCGCCACGGCTTTCGGCCTGAACTCGCGTTCCAGCATGTCGCTGGTGGCGCCACGCGTACGTCGCGGCTTTGTGAGCGCGGCGATCACCGCATCCGCCAGGGCACCTGGGCTCTCGCGAGGCACCACATCGACGTCGTCTCCGAACAGCCCGTGAAGTTCGACACCACCGGGATTGTCGCTGGAAATGACCGGTGTGCCGCAGGCCAGCGCCTCGAGCGCCACGGTCGGGCACGCCTCGAGCAGCGACGGCAGCACGAACAGATCGGCGGCACGGTTGTACACCGCCACGGTCGCGTTGTCCACGAGGCCGGCGAATCGAACGTGCCGCTCGACGCCAAGGCGGCGGGCCGTCGCCGCCAACTCCTCGGTCAGCGTTCCCGTTCCGCACACCACCAGCGTCGTGTCGGGATGCGCCGCGACGATCGCCGGCATGGCCTCGATCAGGAACCGTTGTCCCGCCAGTGGGTGAAGCCGTTTGACGTTCAGCAGCAGGTGGCGGGCCGTGATCCCCAGCTGCGCCCTTGCCGCCCGCTGACTGTCGCGATCCGCAGCCAGGAATTCGTTGGCGATCGGAGGATAGACGACGTGAAGGCCGGGACGATCGAGGCCGAGTTCGACCGCAAAGTCGAGGAGGCCGCGGCTGTAGAACGTGACGGCGGACGCCGACCGATAGGCGGCCGTGAAGAGGTCGGGGCCGAATCGCCGGGGCCGGTAGTGCCAGATTTCGGTGCCGTAGAGCGTCAGCACAACCGGTTTTCCAGCGCGAACGGCGAGCTTCGCGCAGTACTCGGCGAGCAGCCCGTTGCTGTGTACGTGTACCAGGTCGGCGCTGGCAATGAGCGGGGCCGCGATCCTGCCGATTCGCCAGGCGGCCGCGGCGCTGCCGATCTTCAGTGCGCGCACCACCCTGTTTTCCGCCCGGTAGGACGGCACGAACGTGACGGGCCCAGGCAGGGCGGGCGCAGCCGCGCGGATGGGCGCCAGGCGCGGCGGATGCGCAATGAAGACCGGATCGTCGCCGGCCTCGCGCGCAAAGCACCCCAGGTGGAACGGCAGCAGGGCGTTGGCCGCCTGGTCGGGTGGCAGGTGCGGTGTGACGTGACAGATACGCACGAAGGCCTCAGGCGCTCAGGAACCTTGCGCGGAACTCCGCGAACGTCACAGGCGTCGCGCCAAGCTCCGACACGGCAAACGCGAGGAACCGATCCAGACGATCGAGAAACGCGTCGAGTTCGCGTTCGGTCCGATTATAGGGGCTACCCCCGACGATCGCTTCGCTCGAGTGGAAGAGCAGGTTGAGCAGCGGCACCTGGTCGGCCGCCAGCCGACGCGCCAGCAGCTTCATGTCCTCGAGCGATGAATACGACGGTCGCAGCCACAGCATCCGGGCGAGCCCGAGCTTCCTCAGGATGCGCTTGGTCGTGTAGTTCCAGGGTGCCCGCGCATACCGGTACTGGAGCCACGCCGGGTAGCGTCGATGGAGCGCAGCGGACACCGGCAGTTCCAGCAGTTGGCTCGTGCCCGGCCTGCAGGCATCGTCGTACGACAGGAAATACGGCTGGACCGGGGCCTCGACGAACTCCGGGCCGCCCTTGTGAGTCTCGTAGAACAGGGGGGCGATGCTCGACTCGACCAGGTAGCCGGCGCGCTCGAGCGCCGACACGTGCGAGGTCGAGAACCCGAAGCGCCCGGAGCGATAGGACGTCGGACGGGCGCCGACGGCGGCGTCGATCGCGTCGGTCAGCGACGCGAGTTGACGCGCGAAGCGTTCCGGGGGGAGCGCCAGCGCGTAGGTGTGCCGGCTGACGTCGTCGGGCTCAAAGGGCGGCGTCTCCCACGCGTGGTGGTGAGCGCCTATCTCGCAGCCGCCCTGCTCGCGCAGCGCACGGAGTGTCTCGGCAGACCGGGGATCGGACACCACCGGGTGTGTGACCAGGTAGGTCGGCCGGATCTTCCGTCTCGCGAACACCGCGTGCAGCGCGGGCAGCGCGTAGATGTTCTCGAACGTCTGGTTCGCGCGCGACGCCTCGTCCCACTGGTTGTCGCCCTCGGTGTCGATGCCGACGAGGAGATAAGGCATCTACCGGTCCTGGTCGGAATCGCCAAGCGTGAAGTGCCAGTCGTCCGTGTGATCGTAGAAGCCGGACGGCACGGGCACGGCGTTCACCTTGATCGTGAACTCCAGCGTGGACTTCACGGGGAAATATCCCGAGCGGCGAAAGAGCGTGCGGAAGCCGGCGTGCATCGAGAACAGGCGCACCTTGTCCGAGTCCGCGGCGCGCGCTTCGCGATCCACCCAGCGCAGCAGCGTTTCCAGGCCAACCGCGTCGGCGGGATCGACGAGGTAGTCCACCAGGATGGTGACCCGACCCCGCGGTTCCTGCACGTGACGGTAGACGGCATAGCCGCCGATGGTCTCGTCACGTTTGAGCGCCACGATCGAATAGCGCACGTGCGGCGGCTCGACGTATTTCCAGTTGAGGTACGCCGCGTCCCGCCTGACCGCAAGTCCGAAGGACGGTCCGACCCGTGCCCAGAGCCTGGTGAAGCGGTCGTCGAAATGGCGGACCGGCTCGACCTGCGCGTGAAGAGGCTTGTTCCTGGAGATGAAGCGGACGTATGGGTAGGTGATCGCCGACACCAGGCGGTTGAGCGGCATCGGCCAGTTCGACCGTCGGACGGCGCGCCGCGTGAGCGGCTTCACGAAGCAGGGGACCGGCCCCACCTCGGGCCACTTCAGCTTCTTGAACAGGCGGTGCGAGGAGGCCGAGAGGCCAAGGCCGAGCGATGCGCCGACGTGCTGATCCCAGGTGCGAAACAGCACCTCGCCGATCCCCTGCCGCTGACGCTCTGGCGCCACCATGACGTCCATGCCCCACGATCCCGCGACGTCCTGGCCCGTCAACGTGAGCCGCACCGGCATCGTGGCGTACTGGCCGATGATCGTCGGCCCTTCCCTGGCCAGCCAGATTTGCGGTCCGCCCGGAGGGTTGTTCGGGTTCTGGAGGTACTGCCAGTTCCAGCGCAACTGACTGGCGTTGGCCGCGTCGTGTCCGAACACCCGGCGATACAGGGTGTCGATGGCGCGGCGGTCCTCGAGGCGAAAGCGAACGATGTCGGCCATGATACTACCGGGTCCGGTCCGGTGCCGCGTCGTCGATCCGGAGAACGTATTCCACCGCTCCGACCACCACGTCCTGCGTCAGCCGGCTGTCGCGCAGCCACCTGGCGATAGGGCCGGGCAGCCGGCGAAAGGTGCGCGTCTGGTGCAGGTTCTCGCGGAGAATCTCGAATCCCGCGTCGAGAATCCGCGTCCGCATCCGGTGGATTCTCACCCTCTCGAGCAGGTCGTCGTGCTTCACCGTGCCCTGCCTGGCGGCCTTGATGAACGTGTTCTCGTGCTCCGGTTCCCGCAGCGTCCAGGGCGCGTGGCGCGCGAGCGCGCGAAACGTGGCAAATGCGGCGCGTCGTCCGAGCAGCAGGTGCAGCGGCACGGGCACTTTCAGCCGCGGCAGGTGAGCGCCGGCGAACGACAGGTAGGGCGACGTCGAGAGGTACATGCGGCCGCCCGACTTCAGCACGCGGCGGCACTCGCGCAAATACCGGGCGGCGTCGGCCACGTGCTCGATGACCGCATGAGACAGCACGAGGTCGAACGCCCTGTCGGGAAAAGGCAGCCACATGCCGTTGGCGACGGCGAACGAGACGTTGCGGACGCCGCGCTCGGCGGCCAGCCTCGTGCCCGCGTCCCTGAACCTCGGCGTCAGGTCGATCGCGGTCAGCGATTCCGCCTCTTCCGCGAACGACACCGGCATGCCCCCGCCGCCGCAGCCCGCATCGAGAATTCGCCCTGTCATCGACACGCCGGCCTGCTCGAGGTATGCCAGGACCTTCGCGCTCCGGTAGTACTCGAACAGCGCGTAGTCGTACTCCGACCGGAACCGGAGGTCGGAATGGCGTTTGATGGCCGAATCGTCGATCTGTCGCAAGGGAAGTCTACTGCTCCAAAAGGGTCATTGTAGCCCACCGGAAGTCTTGCGCGGGCGTCGAGGCGCGAGGTCCCGGTCACTTCCCGTCGGGGTACTTGTCGATCAACGCCGCCAGGTCCCGCCCGCCCGGGCTCTCCGCCACATCGAACTCCCGGACGATCTTCCAACCGGGGCAGGCGGCGAGGACGTCCTTGATGACAGGTCCTTCGTAGCCAATCGCAGGATGCACGTAGGTGAGGAGGTACCGGATGTCACGGCGGGTCGTTCGATCGGCGTAGTTGCCGAAGCCGCGGCCGACGAACCACGGCGTGATCCGGCTCTCCAGGGCCAGGCCGTTCGCCAGCTTGCCGTGAACGACCGTCCCTGGCGGCAGCCACCGGGCCACGGCCAGCATGGCGTCGTAGTTCTTGTACGTCCTGATTGCCGCAAAGCGCGAGAACTGCCACAGGTCGGCTCCGAGGAGCACGGCGAGGGCCACGAGGCCCGCGGTCGCGCTCCAGCGGATCTGCGAGAGCCGGCTGGGCAGCCGCGGCCAGGTGGCGTAGGCGGCCAGGCCGACGAGGGCAGCGATGGCGGCGGACCAGCGGACGGCCGGTTGAAAGACCCCGGAGTGGATCTCCGGGAGGAACCGAAGGCGGACCGCCGCGCCGGACATCAGGTACAAGCACGCGAAGACGACCGGGGCCGCTGCGAGCGCGCGCAGGACGCTCGTGCGTGCGGCGTTCTCGTCGAGCAACCGGCGGTCGCGCGCGATCGCGAGCGCGGCCAGCGCCACGAGGGCGGGGACCAGGAACACCAGGCGGCGCTCGTTGCCGACGTCGTGCAGGACGAGCTCGGTCACGCCGAGCGCCACCCAGAACAGCAGCAGGCGCTCGGCTGGCGCCACCCTGCGCCACCGGAAGAAGAGCCCCAGGCCGCTGCCGACCGCCAGAAGGGTGACGACCCACATCCTCGTGAAGAAATCGTGGATGACCGGGAACCAGGTGGCGCGGTCCACGAGGGCCTTCAGCGTGTAAGCCGGCTTGCGCGTGACCGAGATCTGCCAGTTGTAGAACCGGTAGTCCTGCCAGTGTGGGGCGATGAAGATGACGAGACTCAGGACGCCCGTGACGGCCAGCCCAAGCAGCGTGAGCCAGGCGCCGCGCGACGGTTGGCGATCCTGCGGCCTGTCCGCCTGTCGAGCGCCTCCCGCGAGCACGATCGACAGCAGCGCATCGATCGCGAGGGCCGGCAGGAAGAACACCGCGGACGCCTTGGTGAAGTACGCGAGGATGGCGGCCACACCCGCGGCCACGCCCCACCGTGGCGACTCCGCAGCCCGGCCGTAGCAGTACCACGACGCCACGATCAGCGACACCATCGTCGCTTCCATCAGCGCCGCGCGGTCGTAGGTGACCGAGACGAAATTGGTGGCGAGCAACCCTGCCGCGACGAGCCCGGCGAGGCGGCCTCCGATACGAGCGACGCCGAGGCCGAGCAACAGGACGGCCAGCACACCCATCAACTGGGACACCAGGCGCGCCTGCCAGAGGCCGACACCGAATGCCCGGAAGCTGATGTACTCCAGCCCGGTGAGCACCGGCGTGATGTACATCGGGTTCCACTGGTCCCCATCCACCTGCCAACTGCCGGCCAGCGCGCGGTTTCTCGCGTTGTGCACCCAGGCCCCCTCGTCGTGCCAGACGACGCCCGGGCTCGAGAACCACGGCGGGTCCGCGAGCGGGAAGACCGTGCGAACCGTGGTCGCCAGCAGGACAACAGCCGCCAGGATGATGGCAAACCGCCAGGCCGACATCTCCGGCTTCATCGCCGTTGCGGCGACGTGTCCCAGGCCCGCGGATGTACCGCGCAGAGTGACGTCCCCGGTCATGGCAAGTCCCGCCGTTTCCAGATGAAGTACGTCCCGGTGTCGGCTTCCTGCCGGTACCCTTCGGTGAGCCATCCCTGCAGGGACGGCTGGCGCGAGAACCACGTGGCCGAGTCGATGCCCTCAGCCGGCCAGTCGCGTTGCTGCAGAACCACGACAGCCGGGTGCCACTTCTTCAGTTCATCCAGGAAGGCGCCGACGCCGTATCCTGGTTTCCCCTCGTTGAAACCCACCAGCAGCGGGCGGCTCCAGAAGAAGCGCGAGGCGCTCTGCCGGTCGGCGCGCACGAGCGCGCCTGGCGAGAAGCCGAGCACGAGGACCCGGTCGAGCGGTCCCGTTTCCGCTCTCAGCCTGTCACCCAGCTGGGTAGAGGCCAGCGCAGAGAACTTGTCCGTCGGTCGCTGGCCGCCGAACTTCGACAGGTATTGCTCGCGCGGCGTCTGCCCGCGCAGGTAATCGAGGTCGTAGGTTGTGCTGGCCGCCCACTTGTCGAACTGATTGACGCGCGCGACGCCAATCGCCAGGAGCACGAAGAGGCCGGCGCGAGACAGCGGACCGAGCACGCGCCACGCGATGGCGCTGGCGGTTCCTGCTGCCAGCGCCAGGGCCGGCCCGGCCTGGACGAAGTACTGCGGCAGGTCGCGGCTGCCGTTGATGGCGATCGACACGCAGGCGGCAGCCACCCACGCCGGGGCGACGGCCAGCTGGCGTTGCCTGACCGAGGCCACGACCAGCGCGGCGCAGCCGATGCCGCCCACGAACCAGAGCGCGTCCACCTGTGCGTGCCGCAGTGGGAACGTCACCAGGTAACGCGCAACACCCCAGGCTCCAGCGTAGGTTTCGCCCGAATAGCGCAGGTTGTAGACGAAGGTGGCCTGGAAGAGATCGCCGAGCGCGTGGTGCGCCGCAAACCACCACGCGACGGCGCCGATCACCACGACGAAGCCGAGCGCGAGCGCGGGAGCCTGCCGCCAGAATACACGCGCGCCCCGGTTCCGCGGGTCGAACGACGCGTCACGCCGGACGCCGACCAGGTAGACGAGCACCCCCGGGACCACGTAGATTCCCGCGTTGTACTTGTAGACGAACGCGGCGCCGAAGAGCGCACCGGCCAGCACGCTCCATCCGAGCGCCGCCCACTCGCGCCCCCGTTCGCTGGCCGCCGCCGTGGCGGCAAACGCGGCAAGGAGTGCCGTCGTGACGACCAGGGCGATGAACGTCTCCGTCTGGCTGCGAACCCAGAGACCGCCAAGCCGCTGGAACGAGGGATCGCCAAGCAGGAGGAACAGGAGCGCTGCCGCTTCGCCAGCCCCGCGTCGGCCGGTGATGCGCCAGCCGAGCAGGACGAGGAGGCCGGCGACCAGTGCGGCGACCGCGAGGTCGGTGGTCGCCACGACCGACTCGTTCCGCCAGAGACCGAGCATCGCGGCGTAGGTGAAGTGAATCCCCGGCGGTTTCTGATCCCACGCATCGCGGTACGGCACCTCGCCCTTCAGGATCGACTGCCCCACGTAGGCATAGATCCCCTGGTCACCGCCGGCCGGCTGGACCACGGACGGCAGGCGGACGAGCAGCAGCGCGACCGCGAGGATCGCGAACGACCATCTCATGCGAAATAACACTGGAGCAGGCGCGCCGAATCGGCCACAATGCGGGGAAGTGTACCATAGCGCGGGCACCGTGACCGACCGTTGCGACCTCTCGATCGTCGTCCCCACGTACAACGAGCGCGAACGCCTTGGCGAACTCGTGACTTCGGTGGCGAGCGTGTTTTCAGCCCATCGGATCGTGGGCGAAATCGTCGTCGTGGACGACAACTCCCCGGACGGGACCGGGAGGATCGCGGACGAACTGGCGACGCGGTATCCTCTCCAGGTCGTTCACCGGCAGGGAAAGCTCGGGCTTGGCAGCGCGGTCATCGAGGGGTTTGGGCAGGCGCGGGGAGCGATGCTCGGCGTGATGGACGCCGACCTGAGCCACCCGCCATCGGTGCTGCCGGGAATGCTGGCCGCCCTGCGTGCGCTCGACGTGGACGTCGTGGTCGGGAGCCGCTACATTCCAGGTGGAGCGTCGAAGAACTGGCCGTTGATTCGGTTGGCGATGTCGCGGTTCGCATGCGTGCTGGCCTGGCCGCTGACGCCCGTTCGCGATGCCACGTCCGGTCTGTTTCTCGTCAAGCGTGAAGCAATCGAGGGCGTGAAGATCTCCGCCGCCGGCTTCAAGATCTGCCTCGAGTTGCTCACGCGCAGCCGGATCGCCTCAATCGCCGAAATCCCGTACGTTTTCGCCGATCGCGTCGCTGGACGGAGCAAGATGACGCTGCGCGAGGCCCTTGGCTATTTCGTGCAGTTGCGCGATCTCTACGGGGTGACATTCAAGGGACGCACGCCGCGCGCCGCCTACCGGCGCGTGTCGGAGGACGAACTCCAGCGGCTGATCCGCATCGCCTTCCCCGGGCGTTAACGCGCTCCATGGGATACCGCGATTCGGAATCGTGGACGCGCGCCACTCACGTGGCACGCGCACTTGGCGCCGAGGACGGGTGGGGCTGCTCGCGGGCAGGCCCCACAGGCGCAGTCGCCGAAGGCGACGCCGAATCGCGGTTTCAGGTTTTGGGCGTCCCTGCCTTGGCCGCCGGGCCGGTCGGCCGCCGCTTCTCACCCATCAGCGTCTGCTTGACGATCTTCCAGACCAGCGACTGGTTTGTCAGCAGCATCCGGCCGAGGTCTGGCAGGTGCCTCGCGAGGTAGCGCGGGCGAAGGAAGAAGCGCCGACGCGCCCGGCTCAGCGCGGCCATCACCACCTGCTCGTTGAGGCCGTTGCCGTCGAGCACGTAGTACGAGTATTCCATCTTCGTCCAATCGTCGGTGGTGAGCAGGCCATCACGGCGCGACTTTTCGAAGAGCGCGGTCCCAGGGTACGGAACCGCGGGGTAGAAATTGGCGAAATCGGCGTCGAGCTCGATGGCAAAGCGGGTCGTCTGCTCCATCGACTCGATGGTCTCGCCCGGGTATCCGTAGATGAAGAAGGCGAACGACTGGATGCCCGCCTCGCGAAGGTTGAGGAACGCCAGCTGGATCTTCTGCCGCTCGAGCCGCTTCATCATATCCTTGCGGACCGCGTCAGAGTCTGACTCGATCCCCATCGACAGCATCCAGCAGCCCGATCGCTTCAGCCGCTTCACGAACTCCAGGTCCACGAGGTTGTCGGCGCGCGCGTTCGCGAACCAACGGACCTCGAGGTTCCGCGCAATCAACTCGTCGCAGAACGCGCTGAACGTCTTCTCGTTCAACGTGACGGTGTCGCCCCAGAGATAGAAATACCTGATGCCGCGCTCGCGCTTCGCCCGCGCGATCTCGTCCACGAGAACCGACGGCTTGCGCTCGCGGAACTTGTGCCCGTGATGGAACGGGACGACACAGAAGTCGCACGAGTACGGGCAGCCGCGGCTGGTCTCGACCAGGATGTACGGCTGATTGACGAGCGGCAGCCTGTACCGGTCGAGAGGCAGCAGGTCCCACGCCGGGTACGGCATGTCGAGGAAGCCCGCGAACGTGCCCCTCCCCGTATTGGGCAGGATCGCCCCGTTCTTGCGGAGCACAACTCCAGGAATTCCCCCCGCCCCGTCCAGCGACTCGAGCTGCGCGATAGCCAGCACCGCGTCCTCGGGTTCGCCAACGATCATGGCGTCCACGTCAGGTGCGCGCTGCATCGACTCGATCGGCGCCGCCGAGGCGTGCGGGCCAAAACACACGAGGGGCGCGCCGAAGTGCCTCTTCAGCTTCGCCATCTCGCTCGTATCGAACTCGAGCGTTGGGGTGGTGCTGCAAAAGACGATGAGGCCGGGCCGGAATCCCTCCTGGTCGAGCCGCTCGATCACCGACTCGGTGGACACCCGCTCGGCCGTCTGGTCGATCACCCGGAAGTCGACCTGGCAGGCGCGGAACAGCGAGGCGATCACCACCAGCGAGTAGGGCGGCTTGGTGGTGCCCAGGACCTCATCGCGCTCCTGGCAGCGCCCTTGCCGGGTGAACGCGACGCCGTTGACCAGCGGCGGGTTGATGAGCAGCGTTGTTCGACCAATCATTGAATCCATGCCCTGCTGGTGCCGGTCGGCACGTATCAGCGGTCAGCTGGCAGCTGGCAGCCGGCAGCCGGCAGCCTTCCAACCGTCCCGCGCGACAGACTGACCACTAGCCACTGACCACTGAGAACGATTTCGTTGCCCGCTGCCCACTAGCCACTAGCAACTAGCCACTGACCACCCTCCTGTCACTTCCCTGAGACCGGCGTCAGTGCAATCGTCCGTCGTCCCTTCAGCGCCGCGGCCGCGACGGGCACCGGTTCTGGCGACAGCTCCACTTTGCAGCAGCGCCGGCACACCGGGAACAGCTCGCGCTCGAGCAATCGCTTCCGCAACGCCACGTAGCGTGGGTTGTTCCACACCTCTTCGAGCGTGGACACCGCCAGGTCGCCAACCTCGACCCGGATGAACGGGCAGAAGAAGACCTTGCCGCTGAAGCCGACGCGCGCGTTCAGGAACGGGTAGAGGCACCGGCCGCGGAGCGGCGTGCCTGGCGTGTAGTACCCCTCGATCAACTGCTGATGTACTTTCGGCCGGTAGTCGAAGCGAATTCGCTTCTCACGGCACCTGGTTTCGAGCGCCCCGACCTTGGCCGACACCTGTGTCGGGACGAGACCAGGGTCGGTCGTCACGAACGTCGCCACCAGGCGCCGTTCGGTCTCGCCGATGATCTTCAGCGTCTGATCCACTTCGTCAGGCGTGGCATACATCAGGTGGTTCAACCCGATCGCGTCCACGCCCAGACCCTCGGCGACGTCCACCATCTGGTCCAGCGCGTCCAGGCTCTCGCGAGTGACGGTGGTGTTGATGCTCACCTTGAGAGGCGCGCCCTTCGCCCGTGCTGCCGCCTGGAGCCGCCGGAGGCCGGTCGCCGTTCTCTGGAACGTGCCCTTCACCCCGCGCGCCGCATCGTGCAACTCGCCGGGACCGTCGATCGACACGCTGATGTGTCGCATGAAACCGGCCAGCGCGAGGTCCGCCAGCGCGTCCGCGCGCGCCTCGGTCATGGCCGTGCCGTTCGTCGTGAGGTACCCGCACGCATACCCCTTCTGCCTGAACAGATCGAGCACCTGCTCGATATCCTTGCGCACGAACACCTCGCCGCCCGTCAGGCTGACGTGCAGCCCCTTCTTTTCCGGGAACGCCTTGCGCAGCGCGTCAACGCTGAGTTCCTGGCGCCACTCACCCTCGAGGTTGAGCAGGTTGCCGACGTAGCAGAACGCGCACTTCAGGTTGCACCGCATCGTCGCTTCATACACGACGCCGGCCGGGAGGCGGTCCGCCAACCCGGTTCGCTCTCGCAGGAAGCGTTCGACGCTCCGGTCGTAGCCGCGGTGCCGCCACCGCGCGTGGATCTGCTGGGCCAGCCGCCAGCGGCGCAGCGGTGCGACGACGAGATCTCGCAGGCGGCCAAGAATCATGTTGAGCGCTGATGGGTTCGCCGCCTCACGACGGCGGCACTCGGCGCATCGCCATCATCAGGCGGCCGACCACGGGCTTGACTGTCGTTGGCTGCGTCCATTGTACCGCGTCAGCGCTCCTGTTCAAACCCGGGCGTGACGGCGGCATCCTCTTCCACGGCCGCGCTGCCGGGAGCGCCGCTCACCGACACGGCCTTCACGGCTTCGGCTTTTCGGCCACGGGCGGAGCGGAGCGCGGCCACCAGGGTCTTCATTCGGGCCAACTCCTTCACGTGGAAGAAACCCGTCGCGCCCAGGACCGCGGGATAGACAACCACCACGGTGATCCCCCTGGCCAGGACCCCCACTGCCGCGAGGCGAAAATCCGGAAGAAGCAAGCCGGCCACGGCATAGGCAACCACGCCCGCGACGACGACGCGGACGACCCTGCCGTATTCGTAGCGAATCGGGTAGAACCGATGCGAGAGGGTGAACGCGATAGCCGCGAGGGCGGCGTAGGAGATGACGTTCGACCACGCGGGGCCGAGGATCCCGTAGCGGGGGATCAGGATGACATTCGCCAGGATGTTGCTGGCCGCCGCGGCGCCAGCGGCCACCGGGTAGTACTCGGTGTGCTTGGTGATGTTCATTCCGATCGACGTCAGCAGGTAGGCGCCCTGCAGCGTGACCGCGACGGAGATCCACGGGATCACGACGGCAGCCTCGTGGAACGCCGGCTTGGTCATCAGGCGCACCAGGTCGGTCGCCACCGCCGAGAGGCCGGCCGACATCAGAACCAGGACCGCGAGACCGTAAGTGGTGATCGTCGAAAAGGTCCGCTGCGCGTCCTTCTCCTTCATCGTCTGGAAGTAGAACGGCGCCCACGCGTACTCGAACGCGCTGAGGAAGAACTTCAGCGCGAGGCCGAGGCTCGAGCCGACCTGGTAGAGCCCAATCGTCTGTAGGTTCTGCACGCTGCTCCCCGTGAGCAGCCACGCCATGAGGAGCGGGTCGGTGGTCGGCCCCACGATTTGCTGGGCGATGCCGTGCGGCACGCGGGGCAGGCCGAACCGGAGCACCTCGCGGAGCGTTTTTCGCGAGAACACCGGACCGACGAGCGGCGCGAACCACCGCAGGAGGACGAACGCAAACGCCACCGTGACGGCGAACTCGGACAGCACCAGCCCCATCACGCCGAAGTGCAGCACGAGGACGAGGACGATCCGCATGAGGAGCGTCGTCACGGACCGGGTGAACGTGAGGAGGGCGAACCGCCGCGCCTGGCCGCGGATCCGGAACACGTGGAACGGCAGGAAGAAGAAGCCGCCGACGAACGTGCTCAGGATCATCAACTGCAGCGCGACCGTCTGGCCCTGCAGGCGGAAGAGCCGCGTCGAGTAGAGCGGCGCGGCCACCAGCGCCACCAGCAGGATGGCGCCGTTGGCTGCCAGCAGGAAAAAGAAAATCGTGCTCGCGAGCCGCTGCCGCGCGCGCGCGTCCTCGCACTCGTAGAAGAAGCGCATGAACGACGCGTCCACGCCCCAGCGGAACACGATCTTCGCGATCAGGCTGGCCGTGAGGAGCACCGCCCAGACGCCGTAGTCGTCCTTGGTCAAGAAGTTGGTAAACAGCGGCAGGAGGAGGAAGCCGACCAGGTGCGTCGCGACATCACCCGTTCCGTAGACGACGAGGTCCAGGAAGAGCGCCTTGACCTTCTGGAACACGTCAGCCTCGCCCGGTCTTGCGCATGCGCAGAAGGTTGAGCAGGCACCACCCGGGAACGGGGACCAGCCGCGTGAGCCAGCGGTGCAGCGGCTCGAGCGACGCCGGGTGGGTCCGGATCAGGTGGGTGATGACCGGGAATGTTGGGAAGATTCCCCGACGCTCGACGATCTCGAAGCCCGCTGCCCGGAACAGCCGGAGGAACTCGGCAATCGGCCGGTCGCCGGGGTGCTTCAACTCGCTCGCCGTCCGGATGAGCTGTCCCTTCAGCAGGAAGTGAACCCTCGACTGCAGGTGGGCAAGATTCGGAATAGAGATGAAGGTTTCACCGCCCGGCGTCAGCACGCGGTAGATCTCGGCGAGGGCGACGGGTTGTTCGTCGAAGGCGAGGTGCTCGAGTACGTCGAGGCACAGCACCCGATCGAACGCCCCGGCCTCGAAGGGCAGCGCCAGCAGGCTGCCTCGGCGCACGCGCTCGGACGAGTAGTTCTCGTCAACGCCTTCGATGGCGAGACGCGACGCATACGCCTCGATGAACACGCCTTCCCCGCATCCCGCGTCCAGCACCCGGGTGCCCGGGGCGAGAGCGTCGAGGTACGAGCGCACCCGCTCGACCTTGGCGACATAGGTCGGGTAGTAATCCCAGGTGGGATCGGGCGTGGCGTGGTAGTCGCCACGCGTCGCGTACTCCCCCGAGCGGCGGGGCGGCGCCACGTCTGGCATAGAACGGCCGATTGTACACTGAACGCGGGGAGAGCCTTGAACGGACAGGGGCGCACAGGCTGCGCCCGCGCGCCTACAGTCCGCCGTTGCCGCCAGACTTCTTGATCGGCACCGTCGGTGGCGTGGTCGGAGTCGTCTTCACCGGGTTCGGCAGGCCGTAGGGGTTGGCATTCGGGTCCACGACCGGCGGCTGGATCGGCTCGGGGAGCCCGTAGGGATTCCGGAACGCCGCGGGCGACGGGCCCGTGACCTGGCCCGGCCGCGAGGCCGATGTCGGTGCCGACGCGGTCTGACCTGGCTGCGTCACCCACTGCCCGGGCACCTCGGCCGACGTGTTGACCTGCGTCGGGAGTCCCGGCGGGCCGGAGTTCGAATACGGCGTTGTCGGGAGCGGTGGGGGAGCGGTGGCCATTCCGGGTACGGTCGCGCCAGGCGACGGGCGATGCCCAGCCGTGGAGTAGTCATAGCCCGCCTGTGACGCGGATGACTGGGGAACCGCGTTTTGTGACGGCGTCGTTGGCATTCCCGGAAAACCCATTGGGGCCTGGATCATCATCCCCGGCATCGTCGCCTGGCCCGGGGTCGGCTGCCCGCTGAACGCCGGCTGACCGTTGTCGCGTGACATCCCTGAAGGCGGCATGCCGGGCATGGGCATGGGGATGGGCCTGGCCGGTTGCGGCTCGTTCTCGTCTGCCGGGTCGAATGTCGGCAGAACCGCCGACCGGCCGCGGCCAAAGTTGTTCGTGGCGGCCGAGGGAGGCGCCGCCACAATGGCCAGGAGCGTGGGCGCCACGCCGGGCAGCAAGAGAATCCTGTCGTAGCGTGAGCTGGCCGGCACAGGTTCAGCTCGCGGCGCCGCGACGAAGCCGGCGGTCCCCCGCAGCAGCGTTTCGAGCGCCTGCGCCTCCGGCACGTCGGTCAACTGCACGGTCATCGGACCGCCCGCCAGGCGGTCCAGGTTCGTGATGCGAACCTGTCCTAGTCGCGCCCACTCGGCGAGGATCTGCTGCGGTGACGCATCGGTGGCGACGATGGTGACCTGGCCGTTCGAAAACGACACTTTCACCCCGCCGGCCCGAGCCGGGACGGCGGCTGTCAACAGCACGCCAGCCAACGTCAGTCGAGCGAGCACCTTCACGATCACACCCCGAGTATACGCCTCTGGCCGAACGGCGGCGGAGCGGACCCGCACCGAAAATGCTTTGCCTTCCTTGATGGTGATGGTGGCCCACTCCGGGGCATTGGGATCGGGCGTCTCATTGGGCCTGTACACCTTGTTCATATACACAGTGAGCCTGGTCTTTGCAAAGAC
>JANYLG010000093.1 GCA_025363775.1 Acidobacteriota bacterium
CACACGGTTCGCTACGAGGCCACGGCCGCTCCCCACTCTCGAGCAGGGCCAATTGGGCAGTCTCGTTGTGTACGTCGTGGTCTGTCGCGCCTGCGCGCCGTGGATGTGGGAGGGTTGACCGATGTTCCATGCATCATTCTCGAATGGTGCGCAGCGCGTTCCATAACCGGATGTGGATTCGGCGACAGGAGGAAGAGACATGTTCCGCAACGTCAAGGATCTCCGGGGCGACGCGATTCGGACGACCGACGGCGTCGTCGGCGAAGTGGACGACTGGTAAAGAACAAGGTCAGTCGCGGGGTCGCTCACGTAGGCAGCGCGACTGTGCAGTTGGGGACAGACGGGGCCCACGCCTCGCTGCTACAATTGAGCCATGTCCGCGAAGAGCGCACACGCAGTCCGTGGCGGCATGCAGCCACCGCCGAACCCCGCTGAGAGTTGGCGCCGCGGACGCCATCGTCCGAACGCCTGGAATCGCTCCGCGGTGTGGATCGTCGTCGAGCTCGGCGGCTGGCGCGACCCGGCGGCGGGGGGAGTCGCCACGTGACGCCGCCCTTGGATAGCGTGGTCCTGCTCGACATCGACAACACGCTCCTCGACAACGACGCCGTCGAGCGGGATCTGAGGCGTCACGTCGAGGAGTCCTTCGGAACCGAGTGCCAGGAGCGCTACTGGCAGATCTTCGAGCAACTGCGGGCGGAACTGGGGTACGCGGACTACCTCGGCGCGTTGCAGCGCTATCGCATCGAACATCCGCGCGATCCCCACCTCATCGAGATCTCCCTGTTCCTCATCGACTACCCGTTCGCGGACCGCCTGTTTCCGGGAGCGCTCGACGTCGTCAGCCGACTCCGACGCCACGGGATGACGGTCATCCTGTCGGATGGCGACGTGGTCTTCCAGCCGCGTAAGGTCGCCCGCTCGGGTCTCTTGGACGCCGTTGAGGGTCACGCGCTCATCTACATTCATAAGGAGCAGATGCTGGACGACGTGGAGCGTCGCTACCCGGCCAGCCACTACGTGATGGTGGACGACAAGCTGCGCATTCTGGCGTCGATGAAGACGGTGTGGGGCACACGCCTGACCACCGTGTTCGTCCGTCAGGGGCACTATGCGCGCGACCCGGGCATCCTCGCCGCGTACCCGGCTGCCGATGTCAGCATCGAGCGCATCGGCGAT
The DNA here is from genome assembly GCA_025363775.1 of Acidobacteriota bacterium. Classification (GTDB taxonomy): domain Bacteria; phylum Acidobacteriota; class Vicinamibacteria; order Vicinamibacterales; family Fen-181; genus FEN-299. The sequence goes on from JANYLG010000093.1 coordinate 1,180, forward strand.
CTGGCTCACGGCGATCTCGCGGCGCTGCTGCCATGATCGTGAGTCCCTTCGCGGGCAAGCCGGCGACCCCGGCGATGCTGGTGAATGTGCCCGCACTCGTCACGGCGTATTACACGGAGACGCCGGATCCCTCGGTGCCGGAGCAACGCGTTGCGTTCGGCACCTCCGGACATCGTGGCTCCGCGTTGGACAAGGCGTTCAACGAAGAGCATCTCCTCGCCATTGCCCAGGCAATCTGCCTCTACCGAGCGCAACACCGGATCGAGGGCCCGCTGTTCCTCGGTATGGACACCCACGCCCTGTCCGTCCCGGCCCGTGCGAGCGCGCTCGAAGTGATGGCGGCAAACGGGGTGGCGCTCATGATTGCCGACAGAGAGGAGTACACCCCGACCCCGGCCGTGTCTCACGCGATTCTCACGTACAACCATAAGCGCACGACCGGCCTTGCTGACGGCGTCGTGATCACCCCGTCCCACAATCCGCCTTCCGACGGCGGCTTCAAGTACAACCCTCCACACGGGGGGCCGGCGGAACCCGCGGTCACCCGGTGGATCGAGGCCAAAGCGAATGAGTTGCTCGACGCCGGCCTTCGGGGAGTGAACCGGATCCCGTACGAGAGAGCGCTTCGCGCCTCCACGACCCATCGGCACGATTACGTCACGGCCTACACGAGCGATCTCGTCAATGTGATCGACATGGATGCCATCCGTGGCGCCGGGATCACGCTGGGCGTCGATCCACTCGGGGGCGCGGGTGTTCACTACTGGGGGCCGATTGCCGAGCGCTACGGGCTGAATCTCACCGTCGTCAACGAGGCCGTCGATTCGACCTTCCGTTTCATGACGGTCGATTGGGACGGCCAGATTCGGATGGATCCCTCCTCGCCCTATGCGATGCAGCGGTTGATCGACCTGAAGGATCGTTTCGCGATCGCCGTTGCGTGTGACACGGACCACGACCGGCACGGGATTGTCACGCGCAGCGCGGGGTTGCTTCCGCCAAATCACTATCTGGCGGTGGCCATCTCCTATCTCTTCCACCATCGACCGATGTGGCGCAAAGACGCGGCGGTTGGCAAGACGGTGGTGAGCAGCCAGCTGATCGATCGCATCACCGCAAAGCTCGGCCGGAGGCTCTACGAGGTGCCGGTCGGCTTCAAGTGGTTCGTGGATGGCTTGCTCGAGGGCTCGCTTGGCTTCGCCGGCGAAGAAAGCGCGGGTGCGTCTTTTGTGCGGTTGGATGGCAGCGTCTGGACGACGGACAAAGACGGCATCGTCGCGGCCTTGCTCGCGGCAGAGATCACCGCGCGCATGGGCCGCGATCCTGGCGAGATCTATCACGAGCTCACCAGCGAGTTCGGTGAACCTGCCTACGACCGCGTTGAGGCCCTCGCTACTCCCGAACAGAAGGCGCTGCTGGAGACACTCTCGCCCCGGCACATCCGGACCAGCGATCTGGCTGGCGAGCGGATCCAGACCATCCTCACCTCCGCGCCCGGCGACGGCGCTCCCATCGGTGGGGTGAAGGTGGTGGCCGAGAGCGGATGGTTCGCGGCGCGTCCGTCCGGGACCGAGAACATCTATAAGATCTACGCCGAGAGCTTCCGTGGGGCGGACCATCTGCGCCGCATCCTCGAAGAAGCACAAACGATCGTCAGCGACGCCCTGGCGGCGGCGCCCGGGAGGGACTCAGGCGGCGCAGCCGCACGGACGACACCATGAGCAGCACAACCCGCATCAGCAACCCGATCTGGAGCCTTCTGCCCACGGAGATCGAGGGGCTCGATTCTCTCGCAGAACTGGCGCTCGACGTGCGCTGGTCGTGGAATCATGCCGCCGACGAGGTGTGGCGGCAGCTTGATCCCGACCTGTGGGATCTCACGCACAACCCCTGGGGCCTGCTGCAGACAGTCTCGCGCGGCCAGGTCGAACGGGTGTTGGCCGACTCTGGGTTGCGCGCGAAGATCGACGAGTTGGTGCAGGCCAAGCGCCGAGCGGCGGAGGCACCCGCGTGGTTTCAGCACACGCATCCGCCGTCTCCCGCGATCGCTGTGGCGTATTTCAGCATGGAGTACATGCTGAGCGAAGCGCTCCCGATCTATTCGGGAGGACTGGGCAACGTGGCCGGCGATCAACTCAAAGCCGCCAGCGATCTGGGAGTGCCGGTCGTTGGCGTGGGGCTGTTGTACCAGCAGGGCTACTTTCGCCAGGTGATCGACAAGGACGGAGCGCAGCAGGCCCTCTTTCCGTACAACGATCCGGGACAGTTGCCGATCACGGCGGTGCGCCATCCCACCGGCGAGTGGCTGCGGTTGGAGATCGCCTTACCCGGTTACTCGGTCTGGCTGCGCGCCTGGCAGGTTCAGGTCGGCAGGGCGACGCTCTACCTGTTGGACAGCAACGACGCGGCGAACGTGCCCTCACACCGAGGGATTACGAGCGAGCTCTATGGAGGCGGGCCGGAACTTCGGCTCGTGCAGGAAATCGTGCTGGGGATCGGCGGATGGCGTCTGCTTGGCGAGCTTGGGATCCGGCCGGACGTCTGCCATCTGAATGAAGGGCATGCGGCCTTCGCCGTGCTGGAACGCGCCCGGGGGTTCATGACCGCGACCGGTGAGCCTTTCGAGGTTGCGCTGGCCATCACGCGGGCCGGCAACCTCTTCACCACGCACACGGCGGTGGCCGCCGGGTTCGATCGTTTTGCTCCTGCCCTCATCGAGCAATACCTCGGGGGGTACGCCCAGGCGCAGCTGGGCATCACGGTCCACGAGTTGCTGGCGCTGGGCCGCCAGGACCCCGCGGACTCGTCGGAGCGTTTCAACATGGCGTATCTGGCGATCCGCGGAAGCGGTCGAGTCAATGGCGTCAGCCGCCTGCATGGAAAGGTGAGCCGGCGCCTCTTCCTCCCGCTCTTTCCGCGCTGGCCGGAAGATGAGGTGCCGGTCGGACATGTCACGAACGGCGTCCACATGCCGAGCTGGGACTCGGCGGCTGCCGACGATCTGTGGACGGAGGCGTGTGGAAAGAACCGCTGGCTGGGGACCGCGGAATCCCTGGAGCAGACCATTCGTGGCGTCTCCAGTGCCAAGCTGTGGCATCTGCGCACGGCCGCCACCGCGTCCCTCATCCAATTTGCGCGTGAACGATTGGCCAGGCAACTGGCCGCCGGCGGCGCGACGCCGGAGGCCGTCGAGGAGGCGAAGCAGTTGTTCGATCCCGATGCCCTGACGCTGGGTTTCGCGCGGCGCTTCGCAACCTACAAGCGACCGAACTTGCTGCTGCACGACCCGGAACGGCTGCTTCGGCTCCTGAACAGGTCTGAGCGTCCGGTGCAGGTCATCATCGCCGGCAAGGCCCATCCGGCGGACGAGGCCGGGCAGGCGCTGATCCAGGAGTGGATTCGTTTCATCCGGCGGCCCGAGGCGCGCCCCCACGTCATCTTCCTCAGCGACTATGACATGCTGCTGACCGAGCACCTGGTGCAGGGTGTTGATGTGTGGATCAATACGCCCCGGCGGCCGTGGGAAGCCTGCGGGACGAGTGGCATGAAGGTGCTCGTCAATGGCGGTCTCAACCTGTCGGAACTGGACGGCTGGTGGGCGGAAGCCTACGGGCCGGACGTGGGTTGGGCGCTGGGGGACGGCCAGGACCATGGCGACGACCCAGCCCGGGACGCGGCGGAAGCCGAGGCGCTCTACGACCGGCTCGAACGGGAGGTGGTGCCTGAGTTCTACACCCGCGACGAGACGGGCATGCCGACCGCCTGGGTCGCGCGGATGCGGGAGAGCATGGCGCGGTTGACACCACGCTTTTCCGCCGACCGGGCGGTGCGCGAGTACACCGAGCATCACTACCTCCCGGCGGCCGCCGCCTACCGTGCGCGGGCGGCTGACGACGGCGCGCTGGGCAGGCAGATTGTCACCTGGCGGCACACGGTGGAGCAACAATGGGCCGCGCTCCGGTTTGGCGCCGTGAAGGTCGAGACCGACGGGACGCGCCACGCGTTCGAGGTTCAGCTGTCCGTCCATGACCTCGACCCCGAGGCGGTGCGCGTGGAGCTCTATGCCGACGGGATCAACGGCGACCGCCCGGTTCGGCAGGAGATGACGCACGTTCGCGGACTCGAGGGCGCAGACGGGTGCTGCGTCTACATCGCGCAGGTGCCGGCGACGCGTCCGGCGACGGACTATACGGCACGAGTGATTCCCCACCACGATGGCGTGGCGATTCCCCTGGAAGCCAACCGTATCCTGTGGCAGCGGTGACGCCGACCTCAGAGGTCAGTCGAGCTTCCTGCCGCACTCGGTGCAGAACGCGGACGGCCACCCCGTTGCGCTGGTCGCACCTCGCGAGGGGCGGCTTCGCGACCTGGCGGCCGACCTGACGCGGACACACGGCATCGAGGTGTACGTCGTCGCCGTGGACATCGGCCGCCGTGGACATCGTCGCCGTGGTCGTTGTCGCCGTGGACGTCGGCCGCCTCGACGGTTGCGCCGAAGTGCCTGGGGCGGTGCATCAGTGGGGCCATCCAGTCTGCGGAGTCTACCTCCCCTTTCCGCGGTATCATGACCTATCCCGAAACATGAACCCCAAGGAGAACGCCCATCATGGTGACAGCCTTGGTTCTTGGCGCCCTGTCTTACCTGGCGCCCGCGATCGCATCTGGCCTGCCCGACCGCGCGCAGGCCGCTACCACTCCGTTCACGGTCGGCGCCACGATCCCGAAAGACATCGCGCTGACCGACATCAACGGCAAGACACACACCCTGGGTGACTACCGCGGCAAGGTGGTGTTCATCCACTTCTGGTCGATCGTCTGCCCCTCCGAGAAACAGGCCGAGCCCAAGTGCATCGACCTGCAGAAGGCGTACGCCGACAAGGGCGTTGTCCAGATTGCCATCAACGCCAACCAGGGCGAGTTGAAGAGCGACGGCGGCGAGTCGTATGCAAACCTGCGCGACCACGTCGACAAGAAGGGCGTCAACTTCCTGGTGACCGTCGATCCTGGCGCCAAGGTCGCGGACATGCTTGGCGGACAGAGCACGCCGCACTGCTTCGTCATCGACAAGGACGGCGTGCTCCGCTATGCAGGTGCGCTCGACGACGACCCGCGGGGGACCAAGGGGTCGAACGCGACGTCGTACGTGCGCAACGCGGTCGTCGCGGTTCTTGCCGGCCAGCCCGTTGCCACGCCAACGACCAAGCCTTATGGTTGAACGATCAGGCGATAGGCCTCTCGGGCAGAGGCCGAGAAATCTGGCGATCTGGCGATCTGGAAATCCTGGGAGTGGCGATGCAGACGTGGGTGGTGGCGCTGATGTTGTGCGTGGTGATGGGGGCGCCCGTGGGCCGCGCTGCTTTGCCGGAGATCCGCGTGGTCGATCTGAAGGGACTCGAGGCCGCTCTGGCCGCGCACAAGGGTCAGGGCGTCCTCGTCAACTTCTGGGCAATCTGGTGCGAGCCGTGCGTGGCCGAGCTTCCAGATCTACTCGAGGTGGGACGCCAGTTCCGGGCTCAGCAGGGCGTCGTGCTCACCGTGTCCTACGACATGATGCTGCCCGACGTGACGAAAGTTCAGGTGCTGAAGCAGATGCGGACGTTTGTCGCCGCCCGGAAGGTCGACGTGCCAGTCTACATCTACGACGCGTCGGACTACGACGCCATCAACGAACGGTACGGCCTGCCCGGGCCGGTGCCGATGACCATCGCGATCGACCGCATGGGCAAGGTGGTTGACCGTCACGCGGGGCAGTCCGGGAAAGACGGCTTCGCCGCGATGATGAACAGGGCGCTGCAATAGCAAGCGCCGGGCTGTCATCCTCTCTCGAAGTGCGGCAGGTCGTCGGGAATCGGGACCGAAATCTCCACGAATCCCGCGAACACCCCTCCCTCGAACCAGGGCAGCTGGTGGACAATCTTCTTCTGCCCGTTCTTCCGGATGGTGTACTGGTTCGGCTGCTGGCGGGCGTAAAGCTCTTGCGTCTGCGTGCGCGCCGGTTCCGGATGACAGTCGAACACGCTTTGCCCGACCAGTGCGCCGCCGCCATCCTTTGCGAACGTCTCGCGCGATCGCGCATTCATGCCGATGATGGTCCCATCCGCCGAGGTCACGGTCACGACGACGGGCAATCCTTCAATCCACGTTGAATCGTTCACGCCTAACCTCCGCTCCTCATGCTGACTTCTGCCTGTCGTTCCGACTCCTGTGTCCTGCCGTCCCGACTCCTCTGTCCTGCCTCCCGACTCCTCTGTCCTGCCCTCCCGACTCCTGTGTCCTGTCACCCGACTCCTCTGTCCTGCCTCCCGACCCCTCTGTCCTGCCTCCCGACCCCTCTGTCCTGTCACCCGACTCCTCTGTCCTGCCTCCCGACTCCTGTGTCCTGTCACCCGACTCCTGTGTCCTGTCTCCCGACTCCTCTGTCCTGCCGTCCCGACTCCTCTGTCCTGTCTCCCGACCTCCCGAATTCACTCCCACCTGTGGTACCCCGGGTGGCCGGGCTTGACCGCGACGAACGTCCCGCGGCAGGTGGCGCAGATTGCACCCTCCGCTTCCACCGTGGCTTCAATGGTCGCGCGGTCCTCGCGCGCATCCACCACGTGCGCTCGAAACGTGAGCGGAGCGTTGGACGGCGTCGGACGCCTGAATCGCACCGCGTAGTCGGCAGTGACGGTGGGTGGGGGAGCGTCGGCGCCGCTTACCTGCATCAGGTGACAGGCTGCGGTCCAGTTGCAGTGGCAATCGAACAGCGCGCCAATCACACCGCCGTTGATCGCCCCCTCGAAGGCCTGATGATGCGGTTCGGGGGTCCAGACGGCAACCAAACCGTCGCCGTCCGGAAAGCTACGAATCCGAAGGCCACGCGTATTCGATGGACCGCAGCCGAAGCAGATGCTGCGCGGCGCATACCGTTCCTGGACGCTCAGACGCTGGGTGGTATCGGGCATGTCTCAGGATACACACGGATCAGGAATCACGAATCACGGGTCAGGGACCAGGGACCAGGGGCTCGACACCCCGCCTCCCTCGTCCCTGGTTCCTCGAACCTGCTATTGTGCCGTCGAGAAATACAGCGCATTGAACAGCAGGGGGAAGGTTGCCTGCGTCTGGGCGCGGTGCTGTGGGCGCAGGCCGAACAGGATAAGGCGGCCCGGGTTCAGGTCTACCTGCACCACCGCGGCCTGGCCGGCCATCAGTTCTTCGCCCTTCAACCAGCCCGAGGCGACGATGTCGCTGTTGGGGTAGCGGGCGATGACCCTGGTGCGCTGCGATGCGAAGCCGTCGGTCACCTGGTAGAACGGGCTGTTGTTATAGAAGCCGCGGGTTTCGGGGGGCACGCCGTAGCCGAGTGGAGTGGCAGTGTCCACCTGCACGCGGACGACGGTCCCCGGGGCGAAGTGCTGGTCGCGCGAGTACCCGCGCTTGAGGTTACGCACCGGGATCGGCCATTTCTGGATCGCCAACTCGGTGCTGTTGCCCATCATCACCAGCGTGCCACCCTCTGCCACGAACGTCTTCAGCGCCTGCAGCCCCTCGTCGCCGATGCCACCCCGGTACTCGGGCCGGACGCTAAGCGACTCGTTGCCGTCGAGGATGTCGCGCGGCTGCTGGTCGGCCAGCACGATGACGTCGTACTGCTGGCGCAGCTTGCCGGCCCTGACGTCCGCGTTGTGCAGCGTCTTGGGCGCGAACTCCCACTGCTCGAGGACCCAGCGCGTCCAGCCTTCGTCCATGCTGGCCGTCCACGACTGGAAGAGGGCGACGCGCGGGGCCTTGATCGCCACGACGTTCGCCTTGGCCATCGCGTTGTCTGCGCCATCGGCCGCACGGACGGACAGGCCAAACTCGGACGCCAGCGCCTCCACGCGTTTCCGCTGCGCGAGGGTGACCACGACGGTCTGCGTGGCGCCGGTCCGCTCGAAAGCCACCCTGGCGCCGTCCTTGAGCAGCCGGTTGATGACCAGGGCCGAATCCGCGCCCTTGTAGTCGAAGGTGAACCTTGTGCCCTTGCCCGCGACCTCGCCAACGAGCTTCGGCGCGCCGGCCAGTTTTGTCAGCTGCGCCGTCGCCGGGACCGGCTTCTTCGCGAACGCCACGTCGGCCCCCATCAGCATGCCGAGCGACCACGCGGTCACGTCGTAGGGCGGTTCGGGCGGCGAGCTGGGGGTCCGCCGTACCTCGGGATACGTCTGCTTTTCGAGCAGGTCTTTCGCGTAGCGGGCGAACACCTGCGTCATCGGAACGACCAGCGTTCCCGCTGCGTACGACTTGCCGTCAGCGTCGAACGCCGCGCCGGCTTGCCACACGTCGACGCCGCCAATCTGCAGCTTGTCGGCCAGGCGCACCGCGGCCCTCGGCTCGAACTGGCTGGAGATCGGGATGAGAATGGCGGCCGGTTCGCTCTTGCTCCCGTTCTCGACCGTCACCCGGTTCACTTCGTAGATCTGGCGCACCAGCGTCTCGCGCTGATCCGCCGCCGCCTCGAGCAGCCCCATCGTCGCGATCAGCTCGTAGTCCACGATGTCGCGCAGCGTCCAGCGGCCGCCCAGCCATGGCCGGGGATACTCGGTCCGTGGTGTGACGTCGCGGGGCGCCGGGATCGGGCCTGGCGTCTCCCCCTGCCGGCGTCCGCCGCCCGGGCCTTCCGGTTCCGCGACAGGCGGCGCGCCAGGGATGGCACGGCGCTGCTCGACGGGGGCCGCCACGCGTACGCTCGCCACCTCCGTCAGTATGCCGACCTGGTTGTGCCACCATCCGCTCCACGCCATCGCGCCCTGCCAGAAGTTGGTGTAGGTCGAGTTGTAGATGATCCCGTCTTTTCCGGCCGCCTCGAGCGCTGCGGCCTGCGCCTGTCCGAGGATGCCGTTCCACCGGTAGATCAGCGGGTGCACGTTGGGGTTGATCGGATCGGTGGCCGGCATCACGAAGATCCGCGCCCCTGAGTTGCCCTGTTGATGCTCGTCGAGCCAGACCGTGGGGAACCAGTCGTGCCAAAGCAGCCTGGCCGTGAGCTGGCTCTCCTTCTGGGTGAACATGTACATGTCGCGGTTGTTGTCGTGCCCGACGTACGGGTGATAGAGATACGGCATCGCGCTCGTCTCGAACTCGGTCCCCAGGTTCTTGTTGAACCAGTCCACGACCATGATCTGCCCGTCGGGGTTGAGACTGGGCACCAGCACGAGGATGACGTTGTCGAGGATTTTCCTGACCAGGGGCGACTCGTCGGTGGCCAGCCGGTGGACGAGCTCCAGCACCATCTGCGACGCGCCGATCTCCGTTGAGTGGACGTTGCAGGTGACGGCCACGACGGCCTTGCCCGACCTGAAGATGTCGTCCCTCTCGGGGGCTGTGGGCGCGCCACCCTGGAAGTAGAGTTTCCGCTGGAGTTGCTTGAATCGCTCGAGGTTGCCCATCGTCTCGGGCGAGCTGATCTCGACGGAGATGAAGGCGTTTCCCTGGGTCGTCTTGCCGAGTTCTTTCACCTGAACGCGGGGCGACGCGGCCGCGGCGAGGTGCATGTATTCGACGATCTTGTCCCAGCGGGCGAGCTTGTTGTCGGCGCCCACGGGGAACCCCAGGAACTTCTCGGGGGTGACGAGCAAGCCGGCCGGAGCCGCCTGTGCCCGGTAACCGGGGGCAAGGCCGAGCAGGGCAATCGCGATCAGGACGGTGACGACCGCGAGGCGGCGTCGGTGCATGGCTGAGTCCTTTCGGGAGCGGGCAGACTGCGCACGAGGCACGTGGCGAGAACTATAGTAGACTACATTCTTTCCCGCCGCTGATTTGCGGCTGCTACCCACACATCATCCTGGATGACCTCCTGGAGACAAACACCGTCATGGGTCTTCTCGACAGGTTCCGCGCCCAGCCCCGATGGAAAAATGCCAGCCCGGCAATCCGCACGACCGCCGTGGAGGACATGCCGCTCGACCAGCAGGACACGCTGGTGTCGATTGCACGCGAGGATCGCGACTCGGGCGTGCGCATCGCGGCGATCAAGAAAGTGATCGATCCGGCTGTCATTGCCGCCATTGGCCGTGCGGATGCCGATGAGCGCGTGCGCGAGGAAGCCGCGACCCTGCTGGTGGACCTCGCGTTGGGCGCGTTCGAGGGGATGGACCAGGCGGAAAGTTTGTCCGCGCTGAACGGGCTGACCGAGCCGAAGCACTTCGTGGCGGTCGCGCGGGCGGCCGGGAGCGAGGTTGTGGCGAAAGCCGCGCTGGGCCGGGTACAGGAGGAGGTGGCGCTGGGGGCGATTGCGCGCAAAGCGGCGCTGCCGTCGGTCCGGCTCGAGGCGCTGACGCGTGTCACCGGCCCCGCTGAACTCCTGGCGGTCGCGCTGCGCACTGACTTCAAGGACGTCGCGCTCGCGGCGGTTGAGCGCCTGTCGGCGCGGAGCCTGCTCGAGCAGGTGGCCGACCGCGCGAAGAACAAGACTGCGGCCCGGGCATCGCGCAGCGCCCGTTCGGTTTGTTTGAGCGTCAGCCCCTCGGACATCGCCAGCGCCTCGAGCTCCGTGC
>JANYLG010000109.1 GCA_025363775.1 Acidobacteriota bacterium
GCAGTGGGACCGGTCCCAGGCCAGCCTGGCCATGTCTCGGGCCCGGTTGGAAGCGGCTCGCGCGCAGCTCACGGCCGGCCGTCGGGGACTCGACTCGGCGCGGACGCGACGAAGCTACGCGGTCATCCAGGCACCATTCGACGGCGTGGTATCGGCCCGGCAGGTCAGCCCCGGAGACCTCGCCGCGCCCGGCAAGCCGCTGATTACGGTCGTCGGCACGCGAGGACTTCTCGTGCGAGTGAAAGTCCCCGCCGAGAGCGTGGCGGGGATCTCGGTCGGCGCGACGATCCGCGTCGAAACCGCCGGCGCGTGGCAGCCGGTTCCCGTGTCGCGCGTCTTTCCGGCGATGGATGCATCGCGCCTGGCGACGTTCGAAGCCGACCTTCCCGGATCGAACCTGGTGCCGGGATCGACGGTGTCGGTGGACGTGCCCCATGCCGCGGTCACCGGCCTGTTCGTTCCGGAAGACGCCATCCTCGAGAGCGAGAAGGCGCAAGTGATCTTCGTGGTCGCTGACGGCAGGGCCCGCATGGTGCCGGTTCACGTGCTCGCGCGCAACGGCGCCGGCGATGCAATCGTGACGGGGGCCTTGCGCGAAGGCGACCGGGTGGTGGTGGGCCGCCCTTCGCGGCTCATGCTGCTGACTACTGGGGCGGCGGTGCGAATCGGGGAATAAACCCCGATCGCTGAATCTCGAACGAAAGGCACGCCATGTCGCTGGTTGCCCGCTACCTCAATCGTCCGCACCTGCTGACGTCCGTTGTGCTGCTGGCCGCCGTCGTCGGACTGGTGGGCTACCGGCAGATGCCGGTCAACCTGTTTCCCGATTCGGAGCGACCACAGATCGCCGTGGTGACCGTCGTGCCGGGGGCGTCGGCCGAGGATGTCGAAGCCGAGGTGAGCCGGCTCATCGAGAAGGAACTGTCCACGATCGAGCAGGTGCGCCGGGTCACGTCCGTGAGCAAGGACGAAGCCTCCACCGTCACGGCCGAGTTCGAGTATGCCAAGGGACTGGACTCGGCGGCCACCGACGTCGGCAACGCGCTGCAGAAGGTCAAGGCGGCGTTGCCCGAGACGGCGCGCGCGCCCGTGCTCTTCAAGCTGTCGTCCGCCACGGCGGCGGTCGTCACACTGGCGCTGCGTCCGAAAGCGGGATCGCCCCTCGATCTGGCCATGGTCCGCGAGCTGGCCGACAACGCGATCAAGGAGCGGTTGCTGCAGCTGCCGGAGGTGGCCAACGCGGAGGTCTTCGGTGCACACAACCCGATCATCCGCGTGGCGCTCGATCGCGACCGACTCGAGCGCTACCGCCTGACCCCGCTGGATGTGCGGCAGGCGCTCGTGGCCTTCAACGCCAACCAGCCGCTCGGCCTCCTCACCGCGTCCGACAGCCAGTTTCTCCTCAAGCGCTCCGGCCAGCTCCGGAGCACGCAGGACGTCGGCCGGATTCCGATTGGCCCGCGCCCGGGCGGGGCCATTCATCTCGGCGACGTGGCCGACATTCGCGTCGGTACGCAGGACGCGCAGAGCGCCTACCACGCCAACGGCGAGCCGGCGATCGCCATCAACCTGCAGCGGAGTCCGGCAGGGAATGCACTGCGGACGATTGCCGACGTGGCCGGCCTGCTGCCCGAGCTGGAGCGGTCGTATCCCGGGATCGCGTTCTCGATCCCCGACAGTCAGAGCGAGCTGATCGAGCGCGCCGTCGGCAACATGCTCGACGCCCTGCGGGACGCGGTCATCATGACGGTCCTCGTGATCTTCCTGTTCCTGGCGGACTGGCGGGGGATGACGCTCGCGGCGGTGTCGATCCCGTTCACCTACCTCCTCACGTTTGCCGGCATGTGGCTCGGAGGGTACGAGTTCAACATGGTCACGCTCACGGCCATCATCGTGGCCGTCGGCATGCTGTTGGACGATGCCATCGTCGTCCTCGAGAACATCGAGCGGCACTACCACGAGGCCGGGCGTGACGCGCAGGACGCCGTGGTGGGCGGGACCGAAGAGGTGATGGTGGCGATCTTCTCCGGGACGTACGCCACCGTGATGGTGCTCCTCCCGATCATCTTCATCGGCGGCTACGTGCAGACCGTCATGCGCCCGCTGGCCGTGACCCTGTCGATTGCGCTGGTCGCCTCCTACGTCGTCTCGGTCACGGTGATTCCGCTGCTTGCGCCGGTCCTGTTGCGGCGGCGTGCTGGTGCGGTGCGGAACCGGCTCGAGCGGGTGGTCGCGCTATTCGACAGTCGCGTCATCACTCCCATCCGCGATTTCTATGTCCGACTCACGGTGGTCGCGCTCCGTCACCGTGGGCTGGTCGTTGTCGTCGGTTTCGTTCTGCTCGCGATCTCCGCGCGCCAGATGCCCCTCATCGGCCGCGACCTGATGCCGCCGATGGATTCGGGGATCATCAAGGTCGTGTTCGAGGCCGACTCGAACAGCTCGCTCGCCGCGGCGGAGCGAACACTGTCACGTCTCGAACAGGTCGTGCGCCGGCGTCCCGAGGTCACGTCGGTGTCCTCCGTGATTGGCTCTGAGCCTGCCGTGATCTCGTTCGGCGGCGGCCGGTTGCCGCAACAGGGCGTGCTGACCGTGCACTTGGTGGACCGGTTCCACCGCAAGGCGTCCATCTGGGAGGTCGAAGACGATCTGCGCACGAAGATGCAGGGGATTCCGGGCCTCAAAGTGGTGGACGTGTACGATTTCGGCGCCACACCCCTCTCGACCATTCGCGCCCCCGTGGATGTGATGATCTCCGGGCCGGACATGGGCACGCTCGACCGGCTGGGGGCGGAGGTGGAACGCCGCCTGCGCACCCACGTCCGTGGACTCACCTCGGTGAGCCGCTCATGGCGTCTGGACAGCCGCGAGACACGGTTCTCCGCGGACTCGGAAAAGCTGGCACTCTACGGACTCTCGCCCGCGGTGTTGAGCGCGCAACTGCAGGGCGCCGTCCGCGGCGTGCCGGGATCGACCTTCCGCATCGCGAACGAGGACGGGCTGCCCATCTGGGTGCAACTGGCGTCGGGCGACCGCCAAGGTACGGACCAACTGGAGAGCTACCCCATCAGCACGCCCCGCGGGGTTGTTCCCCTCAGCGCATTAGGAGTCTTCGAGCGTCAACCTGCAGCGGCGCTGATTACCCGGCAGGGCTTGGAGCGCACCATTGATGTCCAGGCGTACCGCGCCAGACGCCCCATCTCGCACCTGCAGGAGGACGTGGAGACGGCCCTGGATGGCTTCGTGCTGCCGCCGGGGTACCGCATCGGACACGAAGGCGAGATCAAGCAGATGGACGAGTCGTTCCAGCGTCTGGCCATGGCCCTCGCGCTGGGGCTGGTGTTGCTCTACTTCTCACTGGTGCCCGCCTTCAAGTCGTGGCTGCACCCGCTGACGATCATGTCGGCGATCCCGCTCGCGCTCATCGGGGCGTCGTGGAGCATGCTGGCGGCCGGGAAACACAGCTGCATGCCAGCCTTCATGGGCCTCATCCTGCTGGCGGGCATCGTCGTCAAGAACTCGATTCTGCTCATCGATTTCATCGCGTCCGCCCGTGAGCGGGGCGATTCCACCATCGACGCCCTCGTCGGCGCAGTGCAAGTCCGCACGCGGCCCATCTTGATGACGGCTGTGGGCACGTCGGTCGGCATGATCCCGATCGCGGCCGAGTGGGCCATCGGGCTCGAGCGGCTGTCGCCGCTCGCGATCATCGCCATCGGCGGGTTGATGGTCTCCACATTCCTGACGATGGTCTACGTGCCGGTCGTGTATTCGCTCTTCGAGGATGGACAGACGGCGATGCGCCGCCTGCTCGGGCGTGAGAGCGCCACAGTGGAGCAGGGGGTATAGCGCACGACTTCGGGCAGAACGAGGAGGTTGAAATGGTAGATTCGACCCCGCCGGGAATCGGGCCCACGGCTGCGTGCCCCTTGCTTCCGCGACAGCATGACGGGCGTTCCCCGCAGGAGGGCAATGGTCCGCCGGCCACCGAACACGGTGTGGCGTTGCCCGATTCAGCAGGATATGATTTCCTGCACTTCCGCTCACGGCGCGCCGAACCGGTTTTCGGCCAGGCGCGTCCTCGTCGAGTCTCCGCGACACCGGATCCGAGGGGGCCAGCGACGCCAGCGAGCGCTCGGCTCCTCCTGCGGAGCGCCGATTCCGTCCGGTGCGTGCGGTTGCCGCTGCCGAAGGGACTGCGTGAAGTTCTCCAGGACGACCGAATACGCGCTCCGCGTGATGGCTGCCCTGGCGCGCACGCCGCGGCATCCACACTCGTCGTTCGCCCTGCACCGGGAACTCAGGATTCCGCAGAAGTACCTCCAGCGGTTGTTGACGACCCTGACCAAGCGCGCGCTGATCCGCAGCGTCAGGGGCCGGAACGGGGGATTCGTGCTCGCCCTGCCCGCGCGGCGGATTGCGCTGGCCGACATCATCGAGGCGGTCGAGGGATTCGACCGCCAGCCCCAGTGCCTCTTCGGCTTCGCCGAGTGCCGGCTCGACCAGCCGTGCGCGATGCACGAGCGGTGGGCGCGCCACCAGCGCGCGGTGGTCCGGACGCTGACGACCGCCACCCTCGCCGACGTCGTCTCCTCGCCGCCCCGCTAGCCCCCATCATTCACGACCCCGCGCGTTCGCTCGTCAGACCTCGATGTCCCCCGGCCCCGTCTCGCCAAACGGCCGAGGTTGGTCTAATATGCCCCCTGTCGGTAGCAATTATTCACCGGAGGAACGCATGAAAATCGATTCGAGCATGGTGCTGTGGGGTCAGACCCTCGCGTACACGGCGTACGCCCTCGCGATCATCGCGGTGGTGGGTTGGTTCGCGCACCGCATCACACGCGACGGCGAAGGACGCGGCGTGACATCCGCTATCTTCTACTCGTTCGCGGGCTTCCTGGTGGTGTGCGGCGTGTCGCTGCACATCATCACCTACAACACCATCCCGTGGGCGCCCCTCGACCTGAAGCGAGCGACCATCACGCCTGACCGCACGTTCGCGATCACCGTCGCCCAGCACCGCTTCACGCTGCCGGCACCGAAACTGCACGCCGCTTGCGGCGAGAAGGTGCTGTTCAACGTGACGTCGGAGGATCTGACGTACGGCTTCGGGTTGTTCCGCCAGGACAACTCGATGCTGTTCCAGATGCAGGTGGTGCCCGGCCACGTGAACGACATCCTCTGGGTCTTCGATCGCCCGGGCACCTACACCATCCGCTCGACCGAGTACTCCGGCCCCGCCGGCATCGGGATGATCGAGCGGAACGCGGTCGAAATCACGTGCGCGGACGGGGCGGCCAACTGAACGGACTTTCCCAGCGAGGTAGAAATCATGAGCATGCTCGAGACGCTGGTTGCTGGCGAACGGGGTCTGTTCAAGCCGGCCACCCTCACCCCGATGCAGAAGATGACCCTGCGGTTCGTCGTCGTCGGGCTCGTCTACTACGGATTTGCCGTCATCGAAGGGATGCTGATGCGGGCGTTTCAGGTGACGCCGCTTCCCTTCGTCAGCCACGAACAGTATTTCGCCATCCTGACCGCTCACCCGCTCGTCGGCATCTTCGGATCCACCTATTCGATCGTGTTCGGCGCGTTTCTCTTCCTCGTGCCGTATTTGATGAAGAAGCCTCTGTGGAGTGTCCGCCTGGGCAACTGGACGTGCGCCCTGATTGGTGGCGGCACGTTCGTGTTCTGGGCCGCCGGCTTCCTGACGCACTACGCGCCGCTCTACACGCTCTACTGGCCGCTCCCCGCGGACTTCACGCAGTTCAGCGTGGTGGGCGGAACCGTGTTCATCCTCGGCATCGCTCTTGTGATGATCGGCACCGCGTTCTTCGTCGTCAACGTGTACATGACGATTGGCTACACGCCAGCGGGATGGGACCGGCAGCCGACCGGCGCGCTCATCGCCTCGGCGCTCGGGCTGTCGGGCCTGCGCAACCTCCTGACCGGGCGGAAGACCGAGCACCTCGTCTCCTTGCCCGTCGCGGCGATTGCCCGGGGCACCGTGGACACGGCCCTCAACGCCGGTGTCATCCTCTTCACGGGCGTGCTGATCCTCGTCTACATGGTGGCGGCGCTGTTTGGCGTCAGCCTCAAGCAGACGGCGGTGGATGCGCTCCTCTACAAGAACTGGTTCTGGTGGGGACTCGACCTCGTGGCGGACGGCCTGGTCCTGATCTTCGTCGCGGGCACCTGGTACCTGCTGGCCACGCTCATCACCGGCAAGAAGCTCTACATGGAGAACGTGGCGCGGGCCGCCCTGTTTGTCGAACTGGTGGTGTCGTGGACCGTCTGGTCGCATCACCTCTTGTCCGACCAGGCGCAGCCAGGCATCCTGAAGGTGGCGTCCGGCGAGATGGTCACGGCCTTCGAGTTGATCACCCAGGGACTGGCCTTCTTCATCACGCTCGTCACCCTCTGGAGCGCGCGGCCGCTGAAGATGACGTTCCCTCTTCGGTTCCTGCTTGGCGGCTTGCTCGGATTCGCGCTGGCCGTGCCAGCCGGGATCATGCAGGCCGACATCGGGCTGAACCGGATCCTCCACAACACCCAGTGGGTGGTCGGCCCGCACGTGCACGTCGCGGTGCTCGTCGGCCTGACGATGACGCTGTATTCGGCCATCTATCTGCTGTTCCCGATCCTCACGAATGGCGTCCAGTTGTACAGCGAGAAACTCGCCCGCTTCCACTTCTGGGCGCAGTTGCTGGGCGGCATCGGGATGGGCGCGTTCATGGGGATGGCGGGCCTGCAGGGGATGTTGCGTCGGACCATCTACAGCAGCGGCGAGTTCATGCCGTACATGGTCCTCGCCGGGCTCTCGGGGCTGCTCCTGCTCCTCGGGTTCCTGGCGTTCTTCTACAACATCGTCATGAGCCTCGGCCTGAAGGGGGTCGTTGGCATCTTCGTGCCAGCGGCGTCGGACACCAAGGAGCTCGTGCCGGCCGCAAACTAGCACAGACCTATGCCTCGGCGCTCTCTCCCGCGGTAGGGGAGGGGGCGCCGGGAATCGCAGGCAGCCTTCAACGCGGGTCACGAACCAGACGGGTGCGTGAACACCATCTGCTGCACCTCCACGCCATCAATGGCGCTCAGCCTCCTGGCTAGCCCTGCCCTCAGCCCATAAGTAGCGCTGGACAAATGGGTCCGCGCCTGCCACACTGGTCGGCGTGCAGGCGCAGGCCCAGGTGAAACGGACGTTGTCGGCCCCGGCGGCGCTGGCCTATGTGCGGGCGCAGGTGGCCACCGACGCGTTCCTCCACCGGACGGCGCTGGCCGACAGCCTCTGTGATCATTTCGAATT
>JANYLG010000136.1 GCA_025363775.1 Acidobacteriota bacterium
CACACGGACACGCGTACTTGGGGCGCACGGTCCGTGTGGCGAGGCGAAGGTGGTGATCGCGCCGTTGCCCCCGCGCTTGATCCCGCAGAGCACGCTGGGGCTCGGGCTCGCGGTGCACATCCTGCTGACGCGGTACGACGACCACCTGTCCTTCTATCGTCTGAAGCAGCAGTTCTGGGAGCGCCACGGCGTCACGATTCTCGTCCCGCCTTCCGACGAGGTCGAGGAGACTCCAGTCGGCGCCCGGGTCGAAGGACACCAGGACGTCGACATCGCTGTCGGTACGCGGTGACCGTCCGGCCGTACCGCGCGGCCGCCAAGCGATGCGCGTTCCGATCGGTGGCGCCTCAGGCCAGCTCAGCGCAAGACCCAGACTTTCACCGTGTTGAAGATGTCGTCCACCGCCGCGACACGTATCTTGTCGTCCACCGCCGACACCGCGATTCCGAACGCGCCGCCAGCCTGGCCGCTGGAGTCTACCGGCATCTGTGCCACGAATTGCCCGGACGGCGTGAACTCCACGAGCTCGCTCGCCTGGGTCGGGTCGGGATTCACGGCGTCGCCGTTGGCCGTGATCAGGTTGCCATTGGGGGCGAGCGCGAGGGCCAGCGGCCCGTGGAGGTGGACGTCATCCTTGTACACGAGATTTCCCATCCCTGCATCGCTCGATCGATGTCTGGCCCGCGGGATCGCGAACACCGCGTTGTCGCCGGTGGACGCCACGTAGAGAATGTCCCTTTCGCGGCTGTAGGCCACCCCCGTCGGGCCGACGAGGAGCGCCGCGGGATCGGTGCGGGTCAGGTAGCCCGAGGCGATCTGAGTCTTGCTCTCGACGACGACGCGGTTGCCGTCTCTCGATATCCGCAGGTCGAGCCGCGTCACCGTGCCGCTCAGCACGTTCGACACGAACACCGCCGAGTGCGGACCTTCCTCTACCACGGTCAGGTCCCAGGGACCGTCGAGGAGGTCAGGGTCCGTCAGGGCCGTAACCTGTTGCCCGTTTCGATCAAGGACCAGGAGTTGGCCGGGGGCCTGGACCGTGGCAGAGGTGCCGTCAATGGTCGGGACACTGCCCACGAGCACGAATCCGCGTCTCAACACGCCCAGGGCCGTCGTCAGGCCCAGCGAACCCGGCGTCGAGGGCCCCTGGAAGAAGACCGACGTCTGCCCGCCCGGGGTCACGCTCATGCCTATGGACGTTGAGGTCTTCGCGGAGGGCGTTCAGCGAAAGCGGCGAGACGACGCGGTCGGGCACCAGGTCGGCCAGCAGTTGCAGCGACGAGAGGTCACGAACGGTCTCGAGGTCGCGCACGTCCTCGCGCCATGGCCAGCATCTCCTTCGAGAGATCGACGCCGGGAACCCAGGGGCCGCGAGACGCCGCGCCCATCGGAGGTGGCCGCATCAGAAAAAGGGTAGGGCGACCGGCCGGTCGCCCCTACGTGTGGATCATCGACCCCTGGTCCCTGGCCCCTTGGCCCCTGGTCCCTGGTCCCTGGCCCCTGGCCCCGGACCTCTGCGCCGCTATGCCGGCAGCAGCACCGCCTGCTGCCCGGCGTCGAGTGCCTTCAGGTTCAGGTCCAGCAGAGCAGCCTTCTTGCCAGAGAGTTCCTTCTTCAGCGCTTCGATCACCGCGTCGCGGGAGACGAGGCCGACGCGACCGATCAGCCCGCCGAGCGCCACGATGTTGGCCAACCGCGGATTCCCCAGCTCGCCGGCCAGCGCCGTGATCTCCAGGTACGTCACGTCGATGTCCTGCCGGGTGTGCGGGATCTCGATGAGTGTCTTGTTGATCAGCAGGTGGCCGCCCGGCTGGATCGTCGACTCGAACTTCTCCAGCGACGGCCGGTTCATCGCGACCAGCACGTTCGGGTGCGTGACGACCGGCGTGCCAATCCGGCGGTCCGACACCACGACCGAGCAGTTGGCCGTGCCGCCTCGCATCTCGGGACCGTACGACGGGATCCACGAGACTTCCTTGCCGTCGATCATGCCGGCGAGCGCGATCATCTTTCCGAGGAACAGGATGCCCTGCCCGCCGAAGCCCGCGAGAATGATCTCGTAGGTCACGATTTCACCTCCGCGGTCTTCACGTCGCGGTACACGCCGAGCGGGTACTCGGGGATCAAGTTCGATTCCATCCAGTCGATCGACTCGTTCGGATCCAGGCCCCAGTTGGTGGGGCACGGCGCGAGGACCTCGACGAAGGTGAACCCCTCGCCCTTGTTCTGCATGTCCAGCGCTTTCTTGATGGCACGCTTGGTCCGCGTCAGGTTCGCCACATTATTGAGCGATGTCCGCTCGATGTACCGTGGCGCCTTCAGCGTCGCGAGCATCTCGCTGACATGAATCGGATAGCCGGCGAACTTCGGATCGCGCCCGTAGGGCGACGTCGAGGTCGCCTGCCCGACCAGCGTGGTCGGCGCCATCTGGCCGCCCGTCATCCCGTAGATCGCGTTGTTGATGAAGATGACGGTGAAGTTCTCGCCGCGCGCCGCCGCGTGGATGATCTCCGCCGTACCGGACGAGGCGAGGTCGCCGTCGCCCTGGTAGGAAATCACGATCGAGTCGGGGTTGGCGCGCTTGATCCCGGTGCCGACGGCTGGCGCGCGGCCGTGCGCCGCCTGCACGTTGTCGGTCTCGAAATACCAGTAGGCGAACACCGAGCACCCGACCGGCGAGATGAAGACGGTCCGGTCCTGCAGGCCGAGTTCGTCAATCGCCTCTGCGATCATGCGGTGGACAATGCCGTGGCCGCAGCCGGGGCAGTAGTGGAATGGTCTATCGTTCAGCGACTTGGGTCGCTCGAATACCTTCTGCATCTGTTCCCTCACATCCGCTGCCTGACCGCCGCGACCACTTCCGCCGGCGTCGGGACGTTCCCGCCAGACCGCCCGTAGAAGTAGACCGGCCGGCGCCCTTCGACCGAGAGCTGCACGTCCTCGACCATCTGCCCCATCGACATCTCGCACGCCAGGAAGAACGTCGCCGTCTCCGCGAGTTTCCGGAGCACGGCCTTCGGATACGGCCAGAGCGTGATCGGCCGCACCATTCCCGCCTTGATGCCCTCGGCGCGCAGGAGCTCGACGGCCGACCGCACCACGCGCGACACGATTCCGTAGGCGACGATCACGACGTCCGCGTCCTGGGTGAGGAATTCCTCGTGACGGGTCTCGACGCGCTCGATCTCGCCGTACTTCCGGTACAGCTTGTGGATGTAGTCTTCCATCTCGTCCGCGTCGAGATAGATGGAGGTGATCGTGTGTCCCTTCCGGCCCTTGGCCCCGGTGAGCGCCCAGGCGGAATGGTCGTAGTTGTTCGGGTAGCTGTCCTTCAGCTCCACCGGCTCCATCATCTGGCCGAGGTTGCCGTCGGCAATCACCATCACCGGGTTGCGGTACTTGTCGGCGAGGTCGAAGGCGAGGACGGTCAGGTCCGTCATCTCCTGGACCGACGCGGGCGCCAGCACGATCATCCTGTAGCTGCCGTGCCCGCCGCCCTTGGTCGCCTGGAAGTAGTCGGCCTGCTCGGGGTTGATGTTCCCGAGGCCCGGGCCGCCGCGCATGATGCTGACGACGACCGCAGGCAGCTCAGCGCCGGCGAGGTACGAAATCCCTTCCATCATCAGGCTGATGCCGGGCGACGAGGAACTGGTCATCGCGCGCCGGCCGGTGGAGACGGCGCCGTAGACCATGTTGATCGACGCGACCTCGGTCTCGGCCTGGATGTAGGCGCCGCCAGGGATGGTGGGCAGGCGCCGCGACATGTATTCCCCGACCTCGTTCTGCGGCGTAATCGGATAACCGAAGTACAGGGTAGCCCCGGCGCGGATGGCCGCCTCTGACAGGGCCTCGTTCCCCTTCATGAGTACTTTCATATGAGAGCGACCCCCCTTACTTGAAAACCTCGATGCAGATATCCGGGCAAATCAGCGTGCACACCTTGCAGGCCGTGCACTTGCCGCCGGTATACACTGCCGGGTAGAAGCCCTTCGCGTTCAGGTTCTTCCCCATCTCGATGACGTGCGTGGGACAGACGCGGACGCACAGCGAGCATCCCTTGCACCTGTCCTCGTTGATCGCGATCATGGGCATCGCTTCCCCCTTCTGCCGGCCATCATGATACCTCCAGGCTCCCACGGCTGCTTCATCTGCTTGCTGATCACCATCACGGGGACCCCGAGATCGTCGAATGCCCCGGGGACGTAGAACTCCTCCATCACGGACAGGTACATCAGCGGGTAGCGAGTGACTTCGCGGACCCTGGCCAACCCCTCGCGGATGATCTCGGGAGTGGTTTCGTTGATCAGGTGCGGGTTCGCGATCATGCCCGTGATGGGCAGGCGCGCCCGCGCCGCAATCCGCTCCGCCATCTCCACCGTCGCCTCGGCCGTCTGATTGAACGGGCGATACGGGTTCACCACCAGCCAGTGATGGCTCGGTTCGCTGGCAAACCCGCGATGCAGGTACGCCGCGACGGTCCCGCCGAGGTCGCTCCCTCCGAGGTCGAACACCACGGGGCCGTCCTTGCGGTCGAAGCACGCGTTGATCTCGGGCGACAGCGCCGGGAGGTCGGCGTTTTCCATCCCCTCGACGCTGGAGATCACGCGGATGCCCAGTTGCTCGAGCTCGTACGCCTTCTGCCGCGATCGGAAATACAGGTTGACGATGTCGAGATCGACCAGCGTCACCGGATCGCGGCCCTCCGCATGCAGCTGAAGCGCGAGGTTGATCGCGATCTCGGTCTTGCCGGTGCCGAACGCGCCGCTGATGACGGTCAGGCGCGGACCAAGTCTTATCATACCTCGTACAAAATCGCCGCGGCCAGCGCGATGGAATTGAACTTCGTCTCGCCGGAATCCGCCCGCGACGTCAGCACCACCGGGGCGGTCGCCCCGACCATGACAGCCGCGAGCGGCCAGACCTTGACGAGGCCGAGAATCTTGTAGAGCACGTTGCCGGCCTCGATGTTCGGCAACAGGAGGACATCGGCCACGCCCGCCACCGCGCTGGTGATCCCCTTGTGCCGCGCGGCCTCGACCGAGAGCGCGTTGTCGAGCGCCAGCGGGCCGTCCACGACGCACCCCTTGATCTGGCCGCGGTCGGCCATCTTCGCGAGCGACGCGGCGTCAACCGTGGCCGGCATCTCGGGGTTGACGGTCTCGACCGCCGCGATCACCGCCACGCGCGGGCATTCGATGCCGAGTCGATGGGCCAGGCCGACGGCGTTCTCGAGGATCTGCACCTTCTGCGCCAGGTCAGGAGCGATGTTCATCGCGACGTCGGTGAACAGGACGAGCCGTTCAGGGTCCGTCGCCTCGTAGACCGCCACGTGACTGAGCAGCGGCCGCTGGCGCAGGCCGAACTCCTTGTTGAGCACGCCCTTCAGAAAGGTGCAGGTGGGGACCAGCCCCTTCATCAGCATCTGGGCCTCGCCGCTCCGGACCTTGCGCACGGCCAGTTCGACGGCGGCCGCATCGTCGCTGCACTCGATGATCTCATGCTGGAACGTCGTGAGCTCGAGCTGCTCGCAGAGCGACTCGATGCGATCGCGGCGGCCG
This sequence comes from Acidobacteriota bacterium, assembly GCA_025363775.1. Classification (GTDB taxonomy): domain Bacteria; phylum Acidobacteriota; class Vicinamibacteria; order Vicinamibacterales; family Fen-181; genus FEN-299. Next base: position 5,559 of record JANYLG010000136.1, read on the forward strand.
ATCAGCAGCGGCCGGACGAGGCCGGCCGAGGCGGCCTTGTGGAGCGACAGCAGGACGTCTTCGTCGTGCGGGCAGGCCACCGCGATGGTCCGCGGCGTGCCCTGCCGGGCGAGGGCATGCACGGCTCGGATGGACGTGACAGGCGCCATGGCAGGCATGAGTTCCTTCGATTGTCGCGGTCTCCCGCGGGTGAATGATGACCGTGCCGAATACCGAATCCATGAGTCAGGCCAATGTGCCCATTAATCTCGCGAATACCAGGGGCGCGCGCCGGCCCCAACCCGACGGACCAAAACCAGGACCGCGTGCCGAGCAACAAGTGACTCCGGGGAATAGCCGTGACGCGCGTGGAAGGGACAAGAAACAGGCTCTCTTAGTTTCCCCCGGCGGGCGGACGGTGTCAAGCTCGCCTCTGCCGGAACAACGGCGTTCGGGTATGATGAGAAACCAGCGAGCGGCACCACGTGGGAGACGACAGGCTGGGCAGCGTGCGGGAGACCTCATCCATGACCGCTTCGGACCAGGTGATCGACATTCTGTGGATGGCCGAGGTGAAGCAGTTCCACCCGTTCCTCGCCGACTGGGAACGGCAGCACCTGAACGCGCTGCAGCGGCTGTCTGAGACCATCCGCGGCGACTTCTGGGAGAAGAGCGGCCTGTCGCCGTACTAAGAACGGGATTCAGGAGCCGGTGCGTTGACCTATAACTTCGATCCCGACCGCTGGTACGAGAACGAGCGGCTGCGGCTGGAGATGCGGCAGCGGTCAGGGGACCTGACGGCGGAGAATGCTGAGAAGGCGCTCGAGGAGATCGAGCGGCGCTACGAGGAAATGCTGGCCCGGCTGGACGGGACGTTCCCCGTGGCCGGGCGGCACAGCAAGGACTCCGGACCCTGACTCCTGGCTCCTGACTCCTGGCACCCGAATCCTGCCGTTCACCGTGTCAGTGCATCGTGATCGGAGCTGGCACCGTACGCAGGTAGGCCCGACTGACGGTCTTCATCAACCGCTGACCCGCCTGTTCAAGGTCCCGAATCTTCTCGGACGCCAAGCGCTGCTGCCCGGCGAGCTTGGCGAGCGCGGCATCGGCGCGCGCCGCGTTCTGCTTTATCGTCACCTCGCGCAGGGAGCACTCGTCGATCAGCTCCCTGAATTGCTCACGCTCCGAGGCACTGAGTGTTTCGACGTAGTCTGCAATCCGGCCCATGATAGTTCGCCTCCCTCCGGAGCCCACGCGATCGGGTGGCTCGTTCCCGTCCCCCCAGTGGCAAAAACGATGCCTGGATTTGCGACTGGAATAGCCCGGTTTCGAACCAAAGCGCCGAGATCGTCACCCTCGAGGGAGACTTTTCTCAACAATTCCGGGCCACCTGACCACCCATCCCGGTCGGATGGGCAGGCGTCCCGGCCATCGTCGGCACGAGCAACACCATCGGGATGAAGATGGGGCCCACCGGCGCCTGAAGCCGATGCACGCCGACGACATCGCGTGCATCCGCGATCGCACGAAGGCGAAGGTATCCTTTCACACCGACGTCGGCGAGTTCGACCTGGAGGGCGCGGTCGAGGAGTTCGGACGGTTTTACCGGTAGAACACGAGACCGACGAACGCAGCGCCGAGAATCACCCAGATCGGGTTCACCGCGGTGAACGTGAGCACGGCGAACGAGCCGAGTGCCAGCAGAACCCCATCCCAGCGGCCGCTGAGCGCCGCCACCCACCCGGACTTCCCTGCGCCGAACACCGACCGGGCCATGTCGTACGCGGTCCAAATCAGCAGCCCGATCACCACGGGGCGCACCGCGGTCAGCATCGCCTTGACGACCCGGTTCTCCTTCACGCCGAAGAAGAGCACCAACATCACCAGCATCAGAAGTGTGGTCGGCAGCACCGTACCGGCGGCCGCGGCGATCGCGCCGGGCGTGCCGGCCAGCTTGTAGCCGACGTACGCGGAAACCTGCGGCGCAATCGGCCCTGGCAGCGCGTTACTCAGAGCGACGGCATCGGCAAACTCCGAGGACGACACCCAGCCGGCAGCCGTGACCTCGCGCTGCATCAGGGCGAGCGACGCGGGCCCTCCGCCCCACGAAAACATGGCGACGCGCGTGAACAGCAGAAAGATGTCCCAGAGCAACATGGGAAGGCAGTATACAGCCAGAGGGGGGCGGTGGCGGCTGCCAGTTGGCAGTTGGCAGACAGGCAACCAGCCAACAACAGACTGACAACCGGCAACTGATCACTCTCCCTGTGCCTACCGGCACGTGCCCGAGACCGCCACCTCCCCGCTCAGGCCGGGAATCGGCACCAGCGTGCGCTGGCCAATGGACACGTACTCGCGGAGGGCCGGGCCCGTGTAGACCTGCCGCGGCCGATAGATGCGGGTCTGGCCTTCCCAGACTTCCTTCCAGTTGGCGATCCAGCCCGGCATGCGCCCGATGGCGAACATGACGGTGAACATCTCGAGGGGGATGCCGATCGCCCGCATGATGATGCCGGAGTAGAAGTCCACGTTCGGATACAGCTTCTTCTCCTGGAAGTAGCTGTCGCTGAGCGCGGCCTCTTCGAGCGCACGGGCGAGATCGAGCATCGGGTCGTGAATCTGCAGCTTGTTCAGCACGCGGTCGGCCGCCTGCTTGATGATCCTGGCGCGCGGGTCGTAGTTCTTGTAGACGCGGTGCCCGAAGCCCATCAATTTGATGTGGGACGTCTTATCCTTGACCTTCGCGACGTAGTCCTTCACGGACATGCCACTCTCGTGGATATACTGCAGCATCTCGATCACCGCCGCGTTCGCGCCGCCATGGAGCGGGCCCCACAGCGCGCACACGCCGGCCGCGCAACTCGCAAACAGGTTCGCGCCGCTCGACGCCACCATCCGCACGGTGCTCGTCGAGCAGTTCTGCTCGTGGTCCGCGTGGAGCACGAGGATCAGCTGCAGCGCGTCCACGATGTCCGGGTCCGGCTCGTAGTCCCGGAACGGGATCGAAAACATCATGTGCAGGAAGTTCTCGCAGTAGTCGAGGTGGGGCTTCGGGTAGACCAGCGGCTGGCCGATTGACGCCTTATAGGCGGCGGCGGCGATCGTGCGCGTCTTGCTCAGGAGGCGCGCGGCGGCGCTCTGGAACGTCTCCGGACTCTCCATCTTGATGATCTCCGGGTTGTAGCAGCTCGCCGCGTTGATCATCGCCGAGAGGATCGCCATCGGATGGCTCTGCGACGGGAACCCGTCGTAGTGCTTGTACAACCCCTCGTGGAGCATCTCGTGCTTGGTGAGGAGGTTGCTCCAGCACTCGAGCTGCTCGGCGGTCGGCAGCTCTCCGTAGATCAGCAGCCACGCCGTCTCCGGGAACGTGCTGTGCTCGGCGATCCGTTCGATCGGAATGCCCCGGTACCGGAGGATGCCCTTCTCGCCGTCGATGAACGTGATCGCCGACTGGCACGACCCGGTGTTGCCGTAGCCGTCGTCGAGCGTGATGACCCCCGACTCGGCGCGCAGTTTCGAGATGTCGACCGCAACCTCGTTCTCGGTTCCGATCACGACCGGCAGGTTGTACGTCTTTCCCTGCACCTGGAGTGTGGCCGTCTCAGGCATAGACCTCGTTCCTGTTGGATTGATTGTCGGTGGTTCCCGGTGGACACGCCCATTCTAATCCGAAACGCGCCCGCCCGAACCCCGCCAAGTTCGCCCGTCCAGACATCTTCCAAGGCTGAGATCGTCGCGAACGAAGCACATGTCTGTGAAGTCCCTGGAATCTGTCTCAGATGCGAAACGACTTCGCCGCCATCCCGGCAATCGCCTCGCCGATGCTGATGGAGGCGGTGGCCGCCGGCGACGGCGCGTTGAGCACGTGCACCATCTGTTCGGCCTCGACGATGCGGAAGTCGTCGAGGAGGGCGCCGTGCGGATCCAGCGCCTGCGCCCGCACGCCGGCTCCGCTCGGGTGAACGTCCTCGTCCCTGAGCTCGGGGATCAAACCCCGCAGCGCCTTCACGAACGCGCGCTTGCTGAACGACCGGTGCCACTCGCCCACGGCCATCAGCCAATACTTTGCGGCCATCTTCCAGAACCCCATGTAGGCGAACATCTCGAGCGAATCGCGGATGGAGAAACTGTTCCGGCGATACCCTTCACGACGAAACGCGAGCACCGCGTTGGGTCCGGCCTCGATGCCGCCGCGGATCATCCGCGTGAAATGGACGCCGAGGAAGGGAAACCGCGGGTCCGGCACCGGGTAGATCAGGTTGCGGACGAGCGACTGCCGCTCGGGCACCAGTTCGTAGTATTCGCCGCGGAAGGGCACGATCATGACGCCAGGCTCGACGCCGCAGAGGCGGGCGACGCGGTCCGACTGGAGGCCGGCACAGTTGATCAGCGTCCGCGACTCGACCGCGCCTTTCGTCGTGTCGAGCACGAGGCTCCCCTGCCGGCGCGTCACGCTCGAGACCCGCGCGCCCGTCCACACCTCCCCGCCCGCCTCGGAGACGATGCGGCCGAAGGCGGTGGTGACGGCGGTGTAGTCCACGATGCCGGTGTGCGGGACGTGCAGGCCGGCGATCCCCACCACCGCCGGCTCGTACTCCGTCAACTCCTCGGCGCGCAGGCGCCGCAACCCCTCGAGGCCGTTGGCGCGGCCACGGCGTTCGAGCTCCTCGAGCGCGGGGAGATGGGAAGGCTCGGTCGCCACGACCAGCTTCCCGCACCGGTCGTGAGGGATCTGGTGCTCCGCGCAGAACCGGTACATCGCCTCGCGCCCCTCGACGCAGTTTTGCGCCTTGAGCGATCCCGGTTTGTAGTACAGGCCGGAGTGAATGACCCCGCTGTTGTGGCCCGTCTGGTGTGCCGCCAGCGTCGGCTCGGCCTCCAGCACGACAACACGCACGCCGGCGCGACGGACCAGCGCCATCGCGGTGGCCGTGCCGACGATCCCGCCCCCGATGATTGCCACATCCCAGGCCTGGCTCATGACGCCCGGTGTCCTTCCTCTGGATGGATCGCCTCGCGGCGCACGCGGTCGGCGACGGTCACGGGGCCTGGCAGGCCACAGTCAGCCGCGATCTTCCTCAGCGAGGCCATGACGTTCTCGGCAAGCGGGATGCCCGACCGCTCGTGCAGCCGGGCGCGCACCTGCTCCTTCTCACCGTGGATGTAAATCGTCGGCCGGTCCAGCGCCTTCTCTGAGTCCTTCAGGAGGCCGATCAACTCGGTCAGCCGTTCGCGGAACTCCTGGACGGGCATGAATCGCGTGATGTCGATCGCCAGAAAGAAGTGTCCGACACGCGGCGCCACTACTTCCCCGGGCCTGGGTTCGCGCTGCAGGTTGTCCACCTCGGGCCCGAATGCCGACCCGGACAGCACGCCGCAGAGCACGTCCACCATCAGCGAAAGGCCGTACCCCTTGTGACCGCTGAACTCTTCGCCCCGGCCGCCAAGCGGGAGAATGCCGCCGCCGGCGCGTCTCACGAGATTGGCCAGCACGAGCCCGGGGTTCTTCGAGTCATAGCCGTGCTCGTCCACCGCCCAGCCGACCGGCATCTGCTTCCGGTTGCGATCGTAGACTTCGAGCTTTCCGCGAGGCACGACGCTGGTCGCCATGTCGAGCAGGAAATCGAGGCCGCCCGCCCCCGGGGCCCCGACGGCGATCGGATTCGTGCCGAGCATGGCCTCCGAGCCGTGCGTGGGGACGACCAGCGGGGCGGCGTTGGTGAGGCAGATTCCGATCATCCCGGCGTCGATCGCCTTCTGCACGTAGTAACCGGCAATACCAAAGTGGTTGCTGTTCTTCACCGTCACCACACCGATGCCGTTGGCCCTGGCCTTGTCGATCGCCAGGTCCATCGCCAGGTTGGAGACCACCTGACCGATGCCATTCTTCGCGTCGATGGCGCCAACGGCCGGCACCGGCTCACGGATGTCGAACACTACGCCGGGGACGATGTACTTCTCCTGGAGCCCCTTGACGTAGCGGCCAAGCCGGGCGACGCCGTGGCTGGCGATTCCGCGAAGATCGGCGGCCACCAGGACTTTCGCCGTGACGGCAGCCTCGTCCTCCGTGACGTGGTAGCGGGCGAGGACGTCCATGACGAACCGCTCGAGGTCGGCACGCATGACCGTGCTCTCGACGGTGCAACCCAGGCAGTCCTCGCACCGCACCTCGTGCAGCCACTCGGCGCCTCTCGCCTCGCAGCTCACCAACTCGTTGGAAATCTGTGGTGCGTGTTCCGACATGTCACCCCCTTCATACTGTGGCACATTCGTTGCGCGGAGTGTAGCGGTGGGATCGCCGGGGCGCGCCCCGGCGAGCCGACCCCTACCCCGAGCTTGGTACCAACACAATTCGCTGCAATAATGGCGGACGCTGGACATCTTCCAGGAGTGAGGTCGTCACGGTGGAAGGACGTTTCTGTCGGGCCCCTGGAATTGGTCCTGGCGGAGCGTCGCTCTGGGTGAACCCATGACCAGACAGTTCGCATCCCTTGCCCAACTCCTCGCGCTTGGCGGCCTCGTCTGCGCGGCAATCGTGACCCCGGGGTGGGCGCAGGGCGCACCGGTCACGCGGATGCCCTGCGGGGCGTATGAAGCGGTGCCGAGCGGGGTGGGTTCCGCCGGCAAGCCGACGCGCCTCAGCATCCAGAAAGGCGGCCGGCTCCTCCTCACGATCAGCGATTGGAGCATCACCCGAGTCGATTGCGCGGACTTCAACAACGACAAGACGCTCGAACTGCTCGTCACGACCTACAGCGGCGGGGCCCACTGCTGCGAGACGCTGCGGGCCTGGGCGCTCGGGACGTCGCCCAGGCAGATCCTCGAGTTCGCCGGCGGGAACGCCGACGGGTTCGAACTCCGTGACCTCGATGGCGACGGCCGGATGGAGCTGCTGATCGGAGACGACAGCTTCGCCTACTTCGACGACCTCTGCTACGCCTGTTCGCCAAGTCACCTGCCGATGGTCGCGTGTTACGCCGACGGCGCGTTTCAGGATTGCACCAGGCGGTTCCCTGAGGTGCTGCGCCCGGCGCTCACGCGATACCTCGACCGCGTGAAACCGCCCGATGCCGACACGGACATCGAGCAGGTCGAAGGCGCAGCCCTCGGCGTCCTGGCGATCTCGGTCCTGCTCGGCGAGGAGGACAAGGGCGTCGAGGCGGTCCGGCAAGCGGCGGCCAGTGAAGCGGTGATGAAGTGGCTGGAACGGGCGCGCCCGAAGGTGCGCGACTGGGCCGAGGCGCGGAGACGGAAGATCAAGGACGGCAGGCAGTAGGCAGCTTGCAGGGGATTATGGGGTTTTCAACCATCGATTACGCCGTGCTGCTCGTGTACCTGGTCGGGATCACGATCTTCGGCACGCTGTTCCGCAAATCGCATCACACGGTCAAGGACTACTTCGTCGGCGCGAAGAAGACACACTGGCTGGTCATCAGCCTGTCGATCGTGGCGACCGAGACGAGCACGCTGACGCTGGTCGGCGTCCCAGCGCTCGCCTACACGGTGTACGCGCGCCCCGAGCAGGGCGGCGCCCTCACCTACCTGCAGGTCGTCTTCGGGTACATCATCGCGCGAATCATCATCAGCGTCATCTTCATCCCGGCGTACTTCGAGGGTGATCTGCTGACGGCGTACGAGCTGCTGGCGCGTCGTTTCGGCGCGTCAACCAAGCACTTCGCGGCCTCGCTATTCCTGATCATGCGCGCGCTCGCCGAGGGCGTCCGCGTCTTCGCCGCGTCGCTGGTGCTCGCGGCCGTCATCGGCGCGAGCCTGCCGGGACTGCCCCACCTGTGGCTCTGGTCGATTGTCCTCGTCGGCCTGCTCACGATCATCTACACGTTCGAGGGCGGCATCGCAGCGGTGATCTGGACCGACCTGATCCAGCTGGTCATCTACATCGGCGGCTCGCTGCTCGCCGCCTGGCAACTGCTCCACCTGGTGCCCGGCGGCTGGCCGACGATTGCCGCCCACGCGGAGGCGGCCAATAAGTTTCAGCTCCTGTCGTTCTCGTGGGACCTCACGCTGCCGTTCACCTTCTGGGCCGGCCTCGTCGGCGGCACGTTCCTCACGATGGCCTCGCACGGCACGGACCAGTTGCTCGTCCAGCGGCTGCTGACGTGCCGGGACAAGCGCGACAGCCAGAAGGCGCTCATCGCCAGCGGCTTCATCGTGCTGTTCCAGTTCGTCCTGTTCCTCCTCATCGGCGTGATGCTGTACGCCTACTACCAGCACGTGCCGGCGCCCGCGCTCGCGAGCAACGACGGCATCTTTCCCGCTTTCATCGTGCACAGCCTGCCGCACGGCATCGCGGGACTGGTCATCGCCGCCGTCTTTGCGGCCGCCATGTCGAACCTGAGCGGATCGCTCAACTCGCTGGCGTCGACGACGGTGCTCGACTTCTACCGGCCGCTGGCCGGCCGCGACAAGAGCGACGCGCAGATCCTGCGGCTGTCGCGCTGGTGCACAGCCGCGTGGGGCGTCGTGCTCATCGGCATCGCGATGGTCGCCAAGGACTGGGGCTCGGTCTTCACGGTCGGCCTGTCGATCGCGTCGCTGGTGTACGGCCCGATGCTGGGCGCGTTCCTCCTCGGTGTCCTGACGACCCGCGCGAACCAGCCAGGGGTGATGACCGGGATCGGCGTCTCGCTCGGCTGCATGCTCCTGGTGAAGAACTACACTCCGCTGGCGTGGACCTGGTACGTGCTGGTCGGCACCGTCATCTGCGTGACCGTCGGATACCTGACGAGCCTTGCCTTCCCCGCGGCCAGCCGTCCGGTAGCCCAGCGTGAAGCGGCAGGGCATGTCCCAGACGCTGAGGCTGTTCCTGAGATCTGACCCCGTTCGAGGAGATGTCATGAAACGAGTGCTCCTGGCGTTGTCCGTCGTGGCCATCCTGTTGCCCGTGTGCGGCGCGTCCGCCCAGGGGCAACCGGCCCCGGTGGCCGGCGACTTCGTCCTTCGCGACTTCCGCTTCACCACCGGCGAATCGCTGCCCGTTCTAAAGGTGCATTACACCACCCTCGGTGAGCCGAGGCGCGACGGGAACGGCGTGGTGCGCAACGCCATCCTGATTCTGCATGGCACTGGCGGTACCGGACGGCAGTTTCTCTCGAAGAATTTCGCCGAGGTGCTCTTCGGCCCGGGCCAGTTGCTGGACGCGACCACCCACTACCTGATTCTGCCCGACGGGATCGGCCACGGCGAGAGCAGCAAGCCGAGCGACGGTCTCCACGCGAAGTTTCCGCGCTATGCCTACGCCGACATGGTCACCGCCCACTACCGCCTGCTGACCGAGGGGCTGAAGGTCAATCACCTGAAGCTGGTGATGGGCACGTCGATGGGCGGCATGCAGACCTGGATGTGGGGCGAGACGTACCCGGAGTTCATGGACGGCCTCGTGCCGCTCGCGAGCGTCCCCACGCAGATCGCCGGTCGCAACCGGATGTGGCGCCGGATGTTGATGGACAGCATACGGGACGACCCGGCGTGGAACGGTGGCGATTACACGAAGCAGCCGCCGGGCCTCGAAGGCGCCATCCGGATCCTCGCGCTGATGGCGGGTTCCACCGTGCAGGCGCAGAAGGACGCGCCGACCCGCGACGGCGCCGACGCGCTGGTCGTGCAGCAGATGCGGTCGCGTTCCACCGGCGTGGACGCCAACGACATGCTGTACCAGTTCGACGCCTCGCGCGACTACGATCCGTCCACCTCGCTGGACCGAATCACGGCCCCGCTGCTCGCGATCAACTCCGCGGATGACCTGATCAACCCGCCGGAGCTCGGCCTCATGGAGAAGCTGATGCCGCGCGTCGCGCGCGGCCGCTACGTGTTGCTGCCCATCACGTCGGACACGCGAGGCCACGGCACGCACTCCTGGCCCGTCATCTGGCAGGGGTTCTTCAAGGAGTGGCTGACCGGTGTGAAGGAGCGGTAACCCCACCCGCAAGAAACCAGGGAGAACACCAGGGTCGCAAGGATCGACAAGTCATCCCGACACACCCGCGCCGCGGCGCTGCACCTTCCACGGCGGCAGCAGCCTGATGAGCACGGCGAGGATGACGAACGGCAGGATGAGCAGCAGGATCGCGGGCAGCAGCCCCTCGCGGGTCGCAAAATTCATCTTGTAGCTGGTGTACCCCAGAAAGCTCTTCGAGAACAGCTGGCCGCCGATCACCACGTTCCACCGCATCGCAAAGACCCCGATCAGCGTGAGGACGCCGGCCATCGCGTAGATCCTGCGCCGGGCCTTTTCGGACATCTGCACCAGCTGAGTCAGGCCGAGCATTCCCAGCGGGACGATCGTGCCCGCCAGGATCTGCACGAGCACCTGCGAGGTGTAGAGACGGGTGTGCACCATGAAGTCGAGTGCGCGGAACGACTCGTCCGCCTCGTAGATGCGATGAATCAGGTCGAGCATCTCGAGCGAGAAATCGATCAGGAATGCGTAGAACAGGTACCGCGCCACGGTGTCGAGGCAGCCCATGTCGAACGCGCGCTCCCGCCACCACGCCGTCACCATGTAGACCAGCATCACCGCGGCAATGCCCGAGACGATCGCTGAAAAGAGGAAGACGATGGGCATCAGCGGCGTGGACCACCACGGGTTGGCCTTGACCGACCCGAAGATGAATCCGACGTAGCCGTGCAGCAGGAACGCGGACGGGATCCCGATGACCGTGAGCGCGCGCCCGATTCGGTCGTCGAGCGCGAGCGACGCGGGGCTGATGTTGTCCGACCAGAGCGCCATCGCGCCGTAGAGCCACCTTGTCGGCCCGCTCGAGTCGCGCCACATCAGCACGATGTCCTTCCGGTAGTCCAGCCAAATCTCCAGCACGAGGACGACCATCAGGTACCACAGGTAGACGAACCCGAACATCGCCATCGCCGACTCGGTGTGCGGCGTCAGGTACATCTCGAGCGACCGCTCCGGATGCCCCAGGTGCAGCTGCAGTGGCAGCGGCGCCACCAGCAGGAACGCGAGCGCGGTGAGCAGTGCCAGCCGGTAGGTGGGCTTGACCGCCTCCACGTTGAAGACCCGTTCCAACGACGCGAGGATGAAGGCGCCCGCGACCAGCCCGGTGGTGAACGGGTAGAGCACGATGAGGATGCCCCACTGGAGCTCGACCTCGTTCGGGTACATGAACCCCTGGACCGACTGCAGCACGCTCTCCATCGGATGTCCTCCGCCTGCTGGCCTACCGCACCGAGCCGTCGAGACCGTTGTAGTACACCTTCGCCCCGGTCGCCATTTGCGGCTTCAGGACGAGCACGTGGTGGTCGCGCAGGAACTCGTGGATCGGATCCTTCGGGTTCTTCAGGTCGCCCAGCTGCCGGGCGCCCGTCGGGCACGTCTCGCAGCACGCGGTCGTCAGCCCCTTCGTGATGCGGTGGTAGCAGAGCGTGCACTTGTCCACCGTCTGGGTGCGCGGATCGATGAACCGGCAGCCGTAGGGGCACGCCTGCACGCAGTAGCGACACCCCAGGCAGTACGTCTTGTCGACCAGCACGACGCCATCAGGACTGACGAAGGTCGCGCCGACCGGGCAGACCTGGACGCAGGGTGACTGGTGACAGTGATTGCACAGTTTCGGGACGTAGAAGTGCTTCACCTTCTCGTCCACCTTGTCCTGTACGGGGAATCCGTCGTAGCCGCCGTTGGGCGAGTCGACGGTCGGGTGCTCCAGATCGTCGGGGGTCACCTGATACCGCTCCACCCACGTCCGGAAGAACAGCGGCTCCCTGGGCACGTCGTTCTCTACCTTGCAGGCCCGGACGCAGTTGCCGCACCCGATGCAGACGTCGATGTCGATCACCATGCCCCACCAGTGATCGGACATCTTGTAGTTCTCGGCGGTTTCCGGGCGACCCGCCACGATCGCCTCCCACGCCACCGAGGCCGACGCGGACAGCACCAGCAGCTTGCCGGTCTTCTGGAGAAACGCTCGTCGGTCGGGGTTCATGGCCGCTCCCGGTTCAGGAAATCTTGGGCGCGTGCGCCTTGTGGCACGCCGTGCACGGACCGTTGTCGCTGTGATCGGCCACCTTGACCTGGGGGAACCCCTTCGGCTTCCAGGGATTGGTCTCGTGACACCTCACGCACAGGACTCGCCCATCCGGGCGCGTCGGTTTGATCTCGGTCGGCGCCTGCGCGTGCTTGATCAGCGGGCCGTGGCAGGCTTCGCATCCAATTCGCGCATGACGGCTGCCCTGTCGCGCCTCGACGATATCCGTGTGGCAGCCCTCGCACTCGGCCCGGCCTGCGTACTGCAGCGGCCGTGCGCGGGCGTCATCGAGCGCGCCGGCCCGGTAGTGACCGTAGAGCCCGAATCCGGGCGGCACCATCACCCATCGAAATACGAGGAACGCCGTGATACCGAAGGCGAACAGCCCCGCCATCCGCGCGAGGTGTCCCTTGTCTTTGAGCCAACCGCTCATCGGGCGCTCCTTGGCCGATGCCCTGGAGACATGCTGCACGCTCCGACAATTCACGGCACCGGTGGCACTGGCGGATAACGAGTCCTGATCTCGGGTATTCTATCAAACCAAGCAATCGACCTGCCAAGCCCGCCTGACTTTCGGTTTGCGCGAGTTCCCGGCCGTTCCGTGGTCGGCTCCGAGTGCCCTTCACGCAATCGTCCTGGCGCCTGCCGGAAATCCGGCACCCTCAGCCCCCCTGTTCGGTGTGAGCTCTTCCGATTAAACCGCTTGACTCGCGTATGCCGCTCGCGGTATTCAAACGGCATTCATCCCGTCAACAACGCCATCGTCCGCCTCAGACGCCGGCCTGCCGTCATCGGGGGGCAGATCTTGAATCATCACGTGTTTCATGATCTGATCCCGTAGGAGGTTCAATGAGTCTGTGGGGTATCAGCGTGTTGTCCAAGGGATCCCGCGCGAGTCTGCCGCTTGTGGTTTCCATCGTCATCGTGGCGTTCGGTTCGGCCGCTCACGCCCGGCAGCGTCCAGGGCGGGCCGGAGAACTGACGTCTGCCGAGGAATGCGGCCGTTGTCATCAGGACATTCATCGCTACTGGAAAGCCTCCCGGCACGCGCAGTCGTCCGACAGTCCACGGTTCCAGCAAGCGTTCCTGAAGGCGAAGGCGGACGCGGGCGCCGACCCGGGCTGCCTGACCTGCCATGCACCGGCCGCCGTCTACATGCGCGACACGAAGTGGGAGAAGAAGACGAGTTGGGAAGGCGTGACGTGTGACTTCTGCCACTCGGTCCGCTCGATCAGAGCCGGCACGGATCGTCCGTTCGTCATCGAGGCCGGGATGATCAAGACGGGGCCGCTCAAAGGTGCCAGGCCCACGGTGCACGGTGCCGCGTTTTCCGAGGTCTATACCTCTTCGACGTTGTGCGCCCCCTGTCACCAGTTCACCAACAACAAGAAGTACGACGTGCTGACAACGTTCGCCGAGTGGCAGGCGAGCAGCTATCCCGCACAGAACACGACCTGCCAGACGTGTCACATGCGCCCGACGACCGGCAACATTGTCGATCCCAAGGTCGCGCGGTCGGCGACCTCGAGCATCAATGTCCACGAGATGCCTGGCGGCCACTCCATCTCAGAGTTGAACCGCGCCCTCCTGGCGCAGATTACCGCGGAGCGGAAGGGCGACGCGATCGACGTGACGGTGACCGTTGTCAACCGCGGCGCCGGGCACAAGGTCCCGACCGGCTCACCACTCAGGGCAATCGTGATGGTCGTGGAGGCCGACAATGGGGCCGGCGCCCGTCAGATCGCCACCCGCACGTTCGGCCGCGTGGTCGTCGACGGAGCGGGTGAGGAGTTGCAAGACGAGGCGGGCGTGTTCCAGCGGGCGGCGAAGACGGTGAGCGACAACCGGCTTGCGCCGGGAGAACGGAAAGTCGAGCGCTTCTCGTTCCCGATGCCGCGAACGGCGCCCGTGCGGGCTCTGGCCCGGTTCTACTACCGATATGCGCCGGAGGCGAGCGCGCGCCCCGACCCGGGCACTCCCTTCCTCTCGGTCAGCGCCTGGATCAACGCCGGCCAATAGCCTCCCGCGGGGTCAGGTCGTAAAAATAGTAATGGTTCGAGACCTGACCCCACGTATCATTCCCACTGAAATGCACTCCTCCTTCAACTCCGAAAGGGTTCACCGATGACACCAAGACTGTGCGCACGCTGGCTCGCGGCCATCGCGTTGTGCCTCTGTGTCCTGTGGGTTGGCACCAGCGCCCAGGCGCCGCAGAGACGCCCGCCTGTTGTCCAGCCGACGCAGGCCACGCCACCCGCCCAGGCGGCTCCGGCCATCCAGGCGGTCCCCGCACTGCCTCCGCCCATCAACTGGTCGGACGACCCGTTGCTGAAGCCGTTCCGCTTCCGCTCGATCGGCCCGGCGAGCATGGGTGGCCGCATCGACGACTTCGCCGTGGTGGACAGCGATCCGTCCACGATGTACGTCGGCTTTGCCACGGGCGGCGTCTGGAAGACGACGAACAACGGCACGACGTGGACGCCGATCTTCGACACCTACCCGGTCTGCTCGGTCGGCGCGCTGGCCGTGGACCAGAAGAACCCGAGTGTCGTGTGGGTTGGCAGCGGCGAGGCGAACAACCGCCAGAGTTCCTCGTTCGGTGACGGCATCTACAAGTCCACCGACGGCGGCAAGACATTCACGAACATGGGGCTGAAGGAGACGCAGTCGATTGCGCGCGTGCTCATCGACCCGAAGGACTCCAACATCGTCTACGCCGCGGCGATGGGCCACCTGTTCGGGCCGAATCCCGAGCGGGGGATTTACAAGACGATCGACGGCGGCAAGACGTGGAACGCGATCAAGACGATCGACGCCGACACCGGGTTCACTGACATCGTGTTCGACCCGGTGGATCCGAAGACGATCTACGCGGCGTCCTACCAGCGGCGGCGCGCGCCGTGGGGATTCAACGGCGGCGGCCCGGGCAGCGGGCTCTGGAAGAGCACCGACGCAGGCAAGACGTGGACCCGCGTGACGGGGAACGGCTTCCCCGAGGGGCTGCTGGGCCGGATTGGCTTGGCCGTCTCGCATTCGAAGCCGAACGTGGTCTACGCGCAGATCGAAGTGGGCGCAAGCGCGGGCACGGGCGGCAACGTCACGGCCGACGGCAAGGAGCCACAGCCCGGCGCGGCCCAGTTGGGTGGCGGAGGCCAGCGCGGAGGCCTGCAGCCCAGCCAGCCTGCGCCTCCTCCGGATCCGAAGAAGAGCGGCGTGTGGCGGTCGGACGACAAGGGCAAGACGTGGAAGTTGACGAGCAACAACAACAACCGGCCCATGTACTACAGCCAGATCCGTGTCGACCCGACCAACGATCAGATCGTCTACACGATGGGCGCCCCGTTCCACAAGTCGGTGGACGGCGGCAAGACGTTCAGGGTCGTTCCCGGGATCGCGCACAGTGACCATCACGCGATGTGGATCGACCCGAAGAACCCGAAGCACCTGGTGCTCGGCAACGACGGCGGCCTCGACATCAGCTACGACCAGGGCGAGACCTGGGAGTTCGCCAACACGATGGCCGTCGGCCAGTTCTACGCGGTGAGCGCCGACATGCGGAAGCCGTACTACGTGTACGGCGGCCTGCAGGACAATGGCACGTGGGGCGGGCCGAGCGCGACGCGCAGTAACCAGGGGATCATCAACGCCGAGTGGTTCCGCGTCGGTGGCGGCGACGGGTTCTACACGCAGGTCGATCCCACCGACTCCAACACGATCTACGTGGAGTCGCAGGACGGCGCCGTCCAGCGCCTCGACCTGAGTACGGGCCGCTCGACGAGCATCAAGCCGCGGGCGGCGTCGAGGCCCCGTCAGCCTGCGCAGGGACAGCGCGCGGCCGGCGCCCCGGACGAAACGGCGCTGCCCGCCGCGCAGTTCGGACTCAACCCGCCGCAGCGCGCCAACATCGTGCCCGTGCCTCCCGAGGGCGAGCAGTACCGCTTCTTCTGGAACACGCCGATTCTCCTGTCTCCGCACAACCCGCGCACGATCTACCTTGGCGCCAACCAGCTGTTCCGGTCGTTCGATCGCGGCGAGACGTACGTCGGTTCGCCCGACCTCACGAAGAGCATCAGCCGGTTCGTCCGGCCGATCATGGGCGTGCCCGGAGACGCGCCGATGGCCTCCAAGCACGACGGCGCGGGCGCGTTCAGCAGCATCGTGACAATCAGCGAATCGTCGGTCGTCCCCGGCATCATCTGGGTGGGCACGAACGACGGCAACGTGCAGGTGACGCGCGACGGCGGCGTCACGTGGAAGAACGTGGTGGACACCGTCCCCGGCGTTCCGAAGGAGACCCACGTATCGCGCGTCGACGCGTCGCACTTCGACGCGGGCACGTGCTACGTGTCGTTCGACGGCCACCGGACGGACGACCACACGCCCTACGTGTTCGTCACCCGGAACTTCGGCGCCACCTGGAAGGCGCTCGCGAACAACCTGCCGGCGATCGGCAACGTGAACGTCATCAAGGAAGACCCCAAGAACCTGAACCTGCTCTACCTGGGCACCGAGTACGGTTTCTACATCTCGCTGAACGGCGGAGCGGAGTGGAAGCGGTTCATGAATGGCATACCGGTGGTCCGCATCGACGACGTGATGGTCCATCCGCGCGACAACGACCTGATCGTCGCGACGCACGGCCGGAGCATCTACATCTTGGACGACATCACCGCGCTGCAGCAGATGACCGACACCGTGCTGAAGTCGGACGTGCAGTTGTTCGACGTGCGTCCCGGCACGGCGTGGATACAGGACATCACGCTGTCGCGGTCGATCGGCGGCTCGAAGAACTTCGCCGGCGAGAACCCGCCCGCTGGTGTCGCGATCAGCTACTACCTCAAGTCGGCCGCCTCGGGCGACGTGAAGCTCACGATCACCGATTACAGCGGCAAGGTGGTGCGGACGATCGCCGGCCCGAAGAACGGGGGCCTCAACCGTGTGCGGTGGGACCTCCGCGGGACCCCCCCCACGCTGCCCGCTGGCGCCCAGGAGAGGGGCGGCGGTGGCGGCACGGGCGGCGGTGGCGGCGGCACGGGCCGTGGCGGCCTCGGAGCGCCGGCCTCGGAGCCCGGGTCCTACCTGCTGAAGCTGTCGGTCGGCGGCAAGGACTACACGACGAGAATCCTGATCGAAGTCGACGAGTTCGGCAAGTAAGCGCTGAAGATCGCGACCTCGGCGGTGCCGAGGCTTGTCGGGAAAGACGTGGTGGAAGGAAGAGGAGGACCGGCGTCCCCGCCGGTCCTCCTCGCTAGAACTTGAAGCCAACCCCGGCAGAAAAACGGAGCACGTTGGTGCCCTGCGGGTCGGTGAAGATCCGGCAGTAGCGTCCACCGGCATCCACCAACAGCCGGCCGAACGGCACGCGAACGCCGCCGCCCAAGGTAAACAGCACCTTGTTGCCCCGGCCGGACAGGTCGCTGCCGAGCTGGACGCCGAGAGCCGGCAACGCACCGGTGATGTCCGCGCCATTGAGCGCAAAACTCGCCTGCTTGTCAACGTTCGCGACGCCGAGCGTCATGGCCACGTACGGCTCGAAGTTCCCGAACAGCGGGAAGAGGTAGCGAGCGCCGACCGCGCCATAGTTCGCCGGAGTTTTCACGCTCCAGGTTGCGGAACCCTTCCCCAGCGCTCCAAGGTATGTGCCAATGACCCCGGCAGCCGTGTCCGTGCCGCTCGTGGTGACATCGGTCATGCGTCCGCCCTCGGCGAAGATCTCGAAGACCTCTGCGACCTTCATGCCGGCCTCGGCGCCGAAGGTACTGCTCGTCTTGTTGCCGAACGTGACGCCGATCGTGGCTGCAACGTACCTCCGCGACTCGTCGTACGGCGCGTACGCCGGTGCTGCCTGCGTTGCCGGCGTCGCCTGCGCCCACGCACTGCCCGCCACTCCCAGCAGCGCGATCGCAATCAATAACCGCTTCATCCACTCCTCCTCATGGCCGCGTGCTCTGACACGACAATAACGACCGTTCATCATACGACGGATGGCGTAACCCTGTCATGCCCCGCCGGGCCGCCGGGCGAGGCGAGCCATTCGTCAGCCCGGCCCATAACCCGGTCGATCCGGAACCAAAGAGGCTCGGCCGGGTTATGAGGGACGACGTTCAGACGGACGGCGCAGCGGCCCTCGCTTCTGTGCCCCGGTCGCGGACCAGAATGACGATCGACCGCGAGCCGACGACGTAGTCGGCAGACTCGAGGGCCAGCGCCTCGTCCTCCGCGAGGAAGTCGTGCGGCGAGGGCCGGCTCGTGTCCACCACGCGCCTCCAGCCCATCGCCTGGCCTTCCTGGACGATGAAGGCGAGATCCTCCGGGCCGGCGTTCAACATCACGTAGAGGTCGCGGTCGGCCTGGGAGGCGCCGTGGAGGCAGTAGGCCACCGCGTGGGAACCTTCGCTCCAGTCCACCGACGGCCCTGCCCCGAACCACTGGACATCTTCCCGCCAGAACCTGCTGCGGCCAATCGACGGGTGCGCCTTGCGGAAGGCAATCATCCTCTTGAAGAACCTGTGGATGTCGCGGTTCCGATCGAACAGGTCCCAGTTGAGCCAGGTCGTTTCGTTGTCCTGGTTGAAGGGGTTGTTGTTCCCGCCCTGCGTCTGCAGGAACTCGTCGCCGGCGCAGAACATCGGCGTCCCGTTCGAGAGGAAGACGATCGCACAGAAGTTCTTCACCTGCCGCCGTCGGAGCCACAGAACCTCGGCCGGGGCGCCCGTGTCACCTTCCCAGCCGCAGTTCCAGCTGATGTTGTCATCGCTGCCGTCGGCGTTGTTCTCGCCGTTCGCCAAGTTGTGCTTCCGGTGGTACGACACCAGGTCGTAGAGGCAGAATCCATCGTGGGCGGTCACGAGGTTCACGCTCTGAAAGGCGTGGTAGGCGTCCAGCAGTTCATCCGGGAACTGATCCGAACTGCCGTAGAGGCGGGTCATCAGGTTGCCCACCGTGCTCGGATCGCCACGCACGAAGGCGCGGACCTCATCGCGAAACCGGTCGTTCCACTGGTACCACTCGACGCCAGGAAATTGGCGACCGAGCTGGTAGCTCTGGAGGTCCCACGCCTCGGCGATCAGTCTCAGGTTCTTGAAGTCGGGGTCGGCGTCGATCGCCGAGACGATCGGAGGATCGTCGAGGTCGATCGATCCATCGGTGCGACGCGTGAAGATCGAGGCCAGGTCGAAGCGGAACCCGTCTACGCGCATCTCCCTGGCCCAGAACCGCATGCTGTCGACCACCATCTTCCGCACGGCCGTGTTGGCCGTGTGCAGCACGTTGCCCGTCCCCGAGTCGTTGCGGTACAGGCTGCGGTCTTCGTCCAGCAGATAGTACGTGGAGTTGTCGATCCCGCGATAGGAATAGGTCGGCCCGATCTCGTCCGCCTCCACGGTGTGGTTGTAGACGACGTCGAGGATGACTTCGATCCCGGCTTCGTGCAGGGCGCGGATCATCTGCTGCATCTCAACGATCGCGCCTTCCGGCGTGCCCGCGGCGGCGTACTGCGCATGCGGCGCAAAAAAGCTCAGCGGCATGTAACCCCAGTAGTTCCGCTCCTGGGGATCGCGCTGGAACACCGGGAGCAGTTCGACGACCGTCACGCCCAGGTCCACGAGATACGGGATCTTGTCGATGACTCCCGCGAACGTGCCGCGGCGGTCGGCCGCGACGCCGGAGTTCTCGCGCCGCGTGAAACCGCGCACGTGCAACTCGTAGATCACCGTGTCCCACGAATGTTGCGGCCGGCATCCCGCCTCCCGCCCACCCGCCCAGCGGCTGGCCTCGAGGACGCCCAGCGGGGCGCGCCCGGTGTTGGGCCCGCGCCGCTTGGCGGTCTCGCGGTCGAATGCCGGCGGGAAGAACACCGCCCGGGCATACGGATCGAGCAGGACCTTGGCCGGCTCGAAGCGAAGCCCCGCGGCCGGGTCGTATGGCCCGTCAACCGAGTAGGCGTAGTAGCACGCGCCCGGAATCGTGTCGTCCCGAATCCAGCAGTGCCAGACGCGGCCCGACTTGTTCGTCAGGTGATTGAGCGGAAAGCGGTAGAGCGGTTCGCGGAATTCCTCGGCGCCGTAGATCAGCAGCGTCAAGCCGGTGGCGTGCTTGGAGTAGAGCGCGAAGTTCCAGGCGCGCCCCTTCTCATTCCAGCTGGCGCCGAGAGGCGACGGCAGACCTTCCGATTGCGCCCAGGACACGGGCAGGCAGTCAGGTGCTCTCATTGCGGGTGCTCTGCTCCGGGGATCGAACCGCAGGTCCAGCGACCCGCCTGGCCACACCGTCTACACACGGCACGCCTCGAACACGAGACATCTTCCAGACATCTTCCAGGGCCTGACATCGCCGTGCCCCGCTACTTCCGCAACACCTTCCCGAGCTCGCTCGAGATGACCTGCTGGATGCGCTCCTCGCCGAGGATGTTCCTGACGAGGGCCGAGAGCTCGGACTCGACCACCACGCGGTCGTCCATGACCTCCATCAGGCCGCGGACGGAGGTGCCGAAGAACCCCTTGGCAGCCGTGAACGAGAAGTTCATCCGGTTGCCGTCCCAGTCCCTCTTCGCGTCCTTGATCGTGACGCCGCCGGGCGGTTCCTGGACCAGCCGCTCGAGAAACTGGTCGATCCGGCCAATCGCTTCCTGCTGACCGAGGGAGTGAGATTGCTCGATACGCATCGTGTTCGCCTCCGAAACTCTGGAGGAAGTACGCGGAAGACCGCGATTCTAGCTCTTCCCCAGCAGCTTCAGCAGCCCAATCGACATCGACGGCACGTAGGTGATCAGCAGCACGCCGATCGCGAGGATGATCAGGAACGGCACCACATGCCTGTAAAGTTGCGGCAGGGGCTTGTTGAACCTCGACGATGAGAGGAAGAGGTTGAGCCCGACGGGCGGGAACAGGAAACCCAGTTCGAGGTTCGCAAGGAAGATCACCCCGAGGTGAATCGGGTTGACCCCGAAGGCCGCGCCGATCGGCACGATGAGCGGCGCCAGGATGACGATGGCGGCGTAGATTTCCACCACACTGCCCACCACCAGCAGGAACACGTTCAGCGCGAGCAGGAACATCGCCTGCGAATGGATGTGCAACTGCACCCACGCCAGGATCTGGTCCGGGATCTGCGCGTCCACCAAGTAGTTGGTCAGCCCCATGGCGATGCTGAGCAGGATGAGCACCGCGCCCATCAGCCCTGCCGCCTCGAGCAGTACGTTCGGCAGCGATTTGAAGATGTGCAGGTCGCGCGTGATCAGGCACTCGACGATCACCGCGTACGCCAGCGCGGCTGCCGCCGTCTCGAGCATCGTCAACCAGCCGCTCGCGAACAGCCCGATGACGACGAACGGCAGCCCGAGTTCCCACTTCGCGCGCCACGTGGAGACCGCCAGCTCCTTCCAGGAGAAGGCCTGGCGGCTGCGGCTGACGTGCCGGCCGACCGCGATGCCGTAGGCCGCGGTGAGCACGATCAGCAGGAGGCCCGGCAGAAACCCAGCGATGTAGAGCTGGTCCAACGGCACGACCTGGTCGCGCGAGCTGGCGACGACCGAGTAGAGCACGACGGGAAGGCTTGGCGGGAACAGCAGGCCGAGCGATCCCGACGCGGTGACGAGGCCCAGCGAGAAGCCCTCCGAGTAGCCGTCCTTCCTCAGGATCGGGTAGACCAGACCGCCCAGCGCGATGATCGTGACGCCGGAACCGCCGGTGAACGTGGTGAAGAGCGCGCAGACCGCCGCCACCATGACGGCAATCCCCCCCGGCATCCATCCGAACAGCGAGCGGAAGAAGCGCACCAGCCGCTCGGCCGCCGCGCTCTCGGCGAGGACGTACCCGGCCGCGGTCAGCAGCGGGATGGCCGGCAGCGTGGGCGAGGCAATCAGGTCGTAGACCTTCCTGGTCACCGCCGACACGGGCGTGCCTTCCGAGAAGAACAGGACCGCGGCCACTCCGCCCATCGCGACGAACACGGGTGCGCCGAACAGGGCAGCCGCCAGCACCACGAGTGCCAGCGGCCAAATCAAGGTGAGCGACTCCGACGGGATCAGCCCGATCGCAAACGCCGCGGGAATCGCCAGCAAGGCGACGCTCCGTCCCCACCACCGATCGGACGACTTCCAGACGAACACCAGGGCCATGAGCCCCAGCGAGACCGGCATGATGGCTTCCGACGCCCACTCGGGCACGCCGATCGGAAGCATCTTCGGCTCGGCCACGGCGCGATGCACGCGCACGATGTCGTAGGCCCCCTTCCCGAGAATGGCGACGACGGCCGCCGAGACCGAGAAGCCGAAGAGCCGTGACAGCCTCCGCGCCAGCCCTTCACCGAAGAACTCCGAGGTGGAGAGGGTGAGATGCGTCCCTTGGGCGGCCGCGGCGAGGCCGCCCACGAACGCCAGCCAGAGCGTCAACTGCTTGACGTATTCGTCCTTGCCCGGGACGTGAATCCCGCCCAGGGGCCGGCCGATCGCATCGATGAGCAGCAGGATGGTCGCCAGGGCGAGCGTCGCGGTGAGGACGGTCTGCTCCGTGCCTTTCAGCAACGTTCCGAGGAAACCGGTCTGGCCGCCAGCCGACGCTGGTGTCGTCTCGATCATGATACTTGCCCGACTACTTCTTCGGGGCAACCGCCGCGCGCGACTTGCGGTACTCGTCGCGCGCCTTCATCGCCTGGTCGAAGGCGTCGACCGGCACGAAGTCTCCGCGGATCTTGCCGTAGGTGCTCTCGGCCGCCTTCCGCCAAAGATCCTTCGTCTTGGCGTCCACCGGCACCACCGTCAGCCCGTTGCTCTTCATGGCGGCGATGTCCTTGTCGCCGTTCTGACGGATGTCGGCCTGCAGCTTGGCCCCCGCCTCCTGCATGGCCTGCAGCAGCGCCGGCTTGATGTCGGCCGGGACCTTCGCCCACGTGTCCTTCTTGATGACCGTGGCGCCCAGCAGGAGCGCCCACCGGAGGTCGGTCATGAACTTGGCCCTCTCGTAGTAGCGGCCGATCTGGGCGACCTGCGGAGAGAGCGTACACGCTTGGAACAGCCCTGTAGACAGCCCCATGGGCAGGTCCGGGACGGCCGCCGGGCGCGGGTTGAAGCCGGCCGTCTTCCAGATCTCGAGCGACTTCGGGTCGCCGGCCCACTGGAACAGCTTGAGCTTCTTCAGGTCGTCCGGCGTCGTGACCGGGCTCGTGGTGAAGAACTGGATCCAGCCGGCGTCGGCCCAGTTGAGGACGACGAACCCCTTGGCCTCCATGGCCGACTCGAGGCGCGGGCGCATCTTGTCGAGGACGTAGTACACCTCCTCGTAGGAGTCGTAGGCCATCGGGATGCTGATCGCGTAGACCGACTTCTCGATCTCGGCGACGCCCACCGACGTCAGCACCGCGCCCTGCAGCTCGCCGAGGCGCATCGCCTGCACGACCTCGGGATCATCGCCTTTCGTCCCGCCGCCGTAGAAGATCACCTTCACACGGCCGTTCGAGATCTTGGCCCACTTGTCGGCGACTTCCTTCAACACCAGGAACCACGCGGAGTTGGTGGGCACGAGCGTGGCCACCTTGATGGTCAAGGGTTGCGCGCTCGCGGCCGCGGGAATCAGGCAGGTCGCGGTGACGAGCACGAGCGCGGCCACCCACGCAGTGAACGACTGACGACGAACGTGAACTCTGGACATCATGATCCGGCTTCTCCACGACTCTCAGAACAACTCATCGACGCGCGACAGCAGCCACGTTGCCCGCCGCTGCGCCAGCACGTTGGCGAGCTTCTGCTCGGGCGCCGTCTTGCTCACGTCCACGGCGAGCGCCTCCTTCAGCAGTTGCTCGAACTCCTTCTTCTTCTGTTGGGCCACGAGCGCCGACTCGGCGTACGCCACCAGCGGCGACACGCGCTGCCCGGCCGACAACTGCTTCGCCCGCTCGAAGTGCTCCAGCGCCTTCTCCATCGATCCGCCAGCCGAGGCATGGCCCGACTCCCACGACATCAAGAAGTCGTGGATCGACCCTCTCTCCCACGTCTCGTCGAGCGCCAGGGCCCGGCGCATCATCTTCTCGATGGCCGTCTGGTTCACCGACAACTGCGAGTCGGTGACGTCAAGGGCGAACGCCGCCGCCCAGGCCGCGCTGGTGTAATACAGGAGCGGCACGTGCTTGGTCGACAGCTTCGCGAGCGCGGCGTCCGGGTCCTTCCGGAGCCGCTCGCGAAACCCGGGAGCCTCGAGCTCGAAGGCGCGCATCCCGTAGCCCACGGCCCTCAGGAAGAGGTTCTTGGCCCGCGCCCGCATCTGGGTCGCCTTCTGCAGATCCTTCGCTTCGGTGTAGTCGGCCTCCTGCTGGACGAACGCGTAGGAGTACTGCGTGAAGCCGCTGCAGGCAGCGAAGAGCAGCCCCTTGTGGTTCGGCGACTGCGCCAGCAACCCCTCGATCGTCTTGAGCCCGAAGGGGATGGCTGCCGCGACGAGTTCAGGGTCGTCGTCGCTGGCGA
Organism: Acidobacteriota bacterium; assembly: GCA_025363775.1. Lineage (GTDB taxonomy): Bacteria > Acidobacteriota > Vicinamibacteria > Vicinamibacterales > Fen-181 > FEN-299. Next base: position 29,997 of record JANYLG010000136.1, read on the forward strand.
AGTTCGACCCGGAATCCGCCAGGGCGTTCCCGACTGTATTCACCGCTATCGTCTTGAGGGAGCAGCCCCACAGACTCGCGGCCAGCATGAACAGCAGAAGCGGACGAACGCAGTAGTGTGATGCCATAGTGAATCAAGAAGTGGGGATTAGTTATTGTAGCCCATTCTGGCCGCCCTCTTCCCGATCGGCCCGGGTCCCCTCGAACGGCCATGAAGCTGCGGCGGGCCGAGGTTACCGGGGGCTTCGGACCCGCGGCTCCCTACCGCGAGTAGAGCGCCCCGTTGAAGACCACGCGGAACGTGCCGAACGACTGGTCGCGCCACTGGGGTCGGAATCCGAGCAGCACGACATGCCCCTGGCCGAGTTCGACGTCGAGCGCCGCGGCCTTCCCGTGGAGGTATTTCTCGCCGATCAGGTAACCGGACAGCAACGGTGATGCACTCTCCTGGTACCGAGCCAGCACCTCGCCCTTGAAGCCGTCGAGCGTGTCGAACACAGGGCTTCCGTCCACGAACACCGCCGCTCGCTCTGGCATCCCGGCCATCACCGGGTGTGTCGTGTTCGCCTTCACCTCGACGATCGATCCGCGAAGGAAGAACTCCTCGGCGCGCAACCCCTCCACCACGTTTTTCACGGGCAGCTTGAACTGCTGGATCGCGAACCGGGTGGCGCTGTTGAAGCACACCACGGTCCCGCCGCCGCGAACGAACGCCTCGAACGCCTGGAGGTCGGCCTGGGTGAGCGCATACGCGTACTCCGGCCGCACGGCCCGCGCCCCCCCGCCGCGGGCTCCGCCTGCCGGCGCGGCGGCCTGTGGCGGCCCCGCTGGCTGCACACCCTGGGGCACCGCGCCCATCGCCCCGCGCATGCCGACTTCCCCGCCCTCTATCGGCAGCCTCGCATCGTCTGCAAGGATCACGACGTCTACGCGGTCACGGAGCGGCGCCCGGAAATCCTCGGGATGGAGGACCACGAACTCGAAGTCGTATTGCTCGAGCAGCCAGCGCGTCCACCCCTCGTCCATGCTGCCGCTCCACGGCTGGAAGAGGCCGATGCGCGGCCTCTTCATCGGCGTGGTGCCTGCGGCCGAACGTTCGGCGACAAGGGCGAGCGACGTCACGAGGTCCGCCTGCGCAGGTTCCGACATCCCGCTGATGGCGTAACGCGCCCCGCGCTCCATCGTGGCCGGCACGAATCCGACGGTGGCCCCCTGCTTCCACGCTCGATTCACGGCGCGGAACGCGTTGTTCTGCGCCGGGTCCACGAGGAGCGTCGCGCCGCTGCCCGTCACCTTGCCGGCAGGGGGAACGATGGCCGCGGCCGCCGAACTCGAGTTGAAGCCGATCCCGGGTACGCTGTCGAATGGCGCCGGGTCGGTGACCGCGGACAGGTTGTACGCGGTCGCCTTCGCCTGGTGGAACGCCGCCCCAAGTGGCGCGAGCTTCGCCCGCACCTCGTCGCCGAGCGGCTTCGACGCGTAGGCCACCTCCACCCCCATCTGCAGCGGCAGCGTCCACCCGGCCGCGTCGTAGGGCCGAAGCGGCGGGCCGCCAGGGTACTGGCGAAGGTCGGGGTATTTCTGGACGTCGAGCACCTCGCGCGCCATCGCCGCAAACTCCTGGTCGGTCGGGACGACCCAGGTGCCAGCCGGATAGCTGACCCCATCGATCGTCGCGTCCACGATCAAGCGCGAGACGCGAACGCCACCGAACGCCAGGCGGCGAAGCATCTCGACAGGCGCCACCGGATCGCGCTGTTGTTGCGGGATGACATACCCGAACGGCGCCGTCGTCCTGGCACTCGCGATCTGATCACGGCCGGCCTGGTAGCGGTTGTAGAGCAGCGAGTCCTTGTACTTCGCGGCGTATTCGAGCGTGGACAGCGCCGCCGTCTCGTTGTAGGCCACAGCGTCGGCCAGACGCCACCACCCCGCCGGCCAGGGGCTGGCATACAGGCTCTGCGGCCGAAGGTCGCGAACGGCCTGCGGGAGGTCGTCGAGCGTGTACTCTCGCGGCGCGGCCATGTTCCCCGCCGTTTCCGTCCAAAAGGCGGGGATGTTCTTGAACACCGGCGCGTAGTCTACGTAGCCGGGATACCACGCGTCGAACGACGTGCCCATGTGCGTGGCGCCTACCTGCCCGCGTTCCTCCAACCCCTGCGCGATCGCCATCCCGATCGTGTTGATCTCGCGCGAGATGACGTAGGGCGCGTGCAGCCCGACCGGCTCGGAGAAGGGCGGCAGCCAGATGCGCGTGGGGAACGGCGCGGCCTGGTGGAAGACGTAGATGATGTGCGGCTCCCACTGGCGCCAGAAATGCTCGAGCACGCGCGATTCCACCATGTTCATCATGTAGCCGTCGCGGTTGTTGTCGTGGCCCACGTATTCCTGGTAGAGCCGCGGGAGGCCCGATTGCTCGTACGGCGTCCCGGCGTTCTTCGCCAGCCACTCCCCCACCATCTGCTGTCCATCGGGATTCATGGTCGGCCACAGCATGACGATGTCGTTGGCCAGGATCTGCCTGATCACGGGGTCGCCGGTGCGCGTCAGCAGGTCGTAGGCCAGCTGTGGCGCCATCTGCGGACCGGCCACTTCGGTTGCGTGACAGCCGCCGTCGATATGTACAAACGCCTTCCCTTCACGCGCCAGTCTCCGGGCTTCGGCGTCGGTCAGTCCCGTGGGATGAGCCAGGCGCTGCGCAATCTCACGGTATCGATCGAGCTTCGCCAGGTTGGCGGGGTCGGAGATCAGCGCGAAGTACATCGTCCGGCCCTGCGTCGTCTTTCCGGCCTCGACGAGCTCGAGCGACCCGCTCGCGGCCGCGAGCTTCTTCAGGTAGTCGATCGTCTGGTCGTAGGTGGCAAGCTTGTTGTCGGCGCCGGGTTTGAACCCGAACACAGATTCGGGCGTCGGGATGACCCGGGCCGCGGCGAGGAGCATGGCCTGGCTCGCCAGCGCCAGGACAAGGAACGCGTACGCCATCTTGCGCATCAGAGGCTCTCCCGGCCATGCCTGAGCGGCTGTCCCGAGACGGCAGGAACGCGGCATGGCACGCCTACTATATCCCCACACACGGCGCACGATCACGACCAGAGACCACGGAGATACACGGAGGCGCGTCCGCTGAGGGCCTCGACCGGGGCTGTCTCGTGCAGGCGTCGATCGAGAGTGACCGGCACGTGGGACACTGCCGGCTCACCTGGACTGGCGACTGCGCCTACCGTGGTCAGCGTCGGGCAGGACGAAGGCGGGCTGCACGCCTCGTCGGCGCCGAGGAGCGCGCGCAGGGTTTCTGCTTCGCGCGAATCTCCCGCCCGCAGCGCGCGGAGCCACACGGACGTGTCGATGACGATCACACGCGGATCCCTCTGGGCCGTCGGCGCGAGCGGGCGACGTCAACGTCGAGTTCACACTCGTATGCCTTACGGTGTCAATTCTCGCTCGAAAGCGACATCACCTCGGCCGTAGACACAAACGACGTTGCGTATGGTCAGCGGTGTCAGTCACAATCAGAGATCGTTGGGACACCGGCGGACCTGGCAACGACAACACGAGGCACTCACGATGAACAAGACGATCGGATATGCGGCCCAGAGCGCGACGACGCCGCTTGAATCATTTCCTTTCGAACGCCGCGAACCTGGATCGAGCGATGTGGAGATCGACATTCAGTACTGCGGCGTCTGCCATTCCGACTTGCACACAGTGCGCAACGAGTGGATGAACACCGTCTATCCCGTGATCCCGGGTCACGAGATTGTGGGCCGGGTCGGCCGCGTTGGTAACGGCGTGACGCGCTTCACGACCGGCGACCTCGTGGGCGTGGGCTGCATGGTCGATTCCTGCGGCACCTGCCCGGACTGCCTCGAGGGGCTGGAGCAGTACTGCCAGCGTGGCCTCACGCTCACCTACAACAGCCCCGACACGCACACGGGGACGATGACCTACGGGGGCTACTCGAAGCGCATTGTCGTCGATGAGCGTTTCGTGTTGCGTGTCCCGGGCACGTTGAGCCTGACCGGCGTGGCACCGCTCCTCTGCGCGGGGATTACCACCTACTCACCCCTGCGCCACTGGGGAGTGGACAGCGGGAAGAAGGTCGGGATTGTCGGGCTCGGCGGGCTCGGTCACATGGGCCTGAAGTTCGCGCGCGCATTCGGAGCCCACGTGGTGCTGTTCACGACCTCTCCCGGCAAGACGGCCGACGCGCGCCGGCTCGGCGCCGATGACGTGGTGATTTCAACGAACCCCGACGAGATGAAACGCCACGCCGGCAGTTTCAACTTCATCCTGGACACGGTCGCCGCCCCGCACGACCTGGACGCGCTCACCGCGCTCCTCGAGCGTGACGCGACGCTGTGCCTGGTTGGCGCACCGGCCCAGCCGCATCCGTCTCCGACCGTCTTCAACCTGATCTTCCGGCGAAGGCAGATCGCGGGCTCGCTGATTGGCGGCATCCGCGAGACCCAGGAGATGCTCGACTTCTGCGGCGAACACGGCATCACGTCGGACGTGGAAGTGATTCCGATGCAGGACATCGACAGCGCCTACGAGCGCATGCTGAAGAGCGACGTGAAATATCGCTTCGTGATCGACCTCGCATCGTTGCGCTAGCCCTGCCGGGCGCCGGGGGGCTCGTGCTTCCGCGCGCCCGTCATCAGGACGATGGACCTGATCCAGCCTTGGCCTGGCGAGTGGTTGAGGCAGGAAGGGTCGATGGCAGGTACTCGCCGCGCGTTGGTGCCGGTGGCCTCGCCTGCTTCGGCGCCCCTCTCGGCGCAGGCTCCCGACGCGTATGGCAGGAACAAAACTCGGCACGATCTGCCACGAGCGGAAGCTCTCTTCGATCCAGATGAGCTTTCGCCTGATGCCGGAAACGGGCAGCAGGTTTCCGAGCTACAAGGCCGGACAATACATCGCCCTGCGCCGGGACGATTGCAGGTTGACGAAGAAGGCTGGCGTTGGAGCGGACGGCAGGCCGGTATTCGAACCCGAACTCGATCAGTCCGGCCGGCAGAAGATCGGTTCGGTCACTCATCTCTACTCGATCGCCTCGGCGCCATGGGAGACGCTCGAGGACGACGTCATCGAGTTCTATATCACGCGGGACATGGGCGCTCATGGACTCCCTGGCCGGCTGAGCGAGGCACTCTTCGCCAGTGGTCCAGCCACGAGCTGTGTCGTGACGTACTTCGACCGAATCACCGGCACCTTCACGCTCGACGATAGCGCCGGCGGATTCGAGAATGTCGTGATGGTTGCAACCGGGACCGGGCTCGCGCCATTCATCTCAATGGTGAAGCAGTTGCACTTCGAGGCCGCCAGCGCCCGCCGAGACGGCTGTCGCTACACGCTCTTCCACACCAACCGCACGTACGAGGAGCTTGGCTACCACAACGAACTGTTGGAGATCGAAGCAGCGGGCAGGCTCGACTTCGTGTATGTCCCGACGGTCAGCCGCCCCAGCGGCCGAGACGTCGCCGATCCGCGCCTGGGACGGGGACGCGCAAACAACATCTTGCGCCTTGTGCTCGGCCTGCCGACGAAGGAGGCCGAAGCATTGGACGAGGCGAAGGCGAACCACACCACAATCGTGCAGGCGCAGGCGGTCCTGGCCAAGACCGTCCACCCGGTGCTTCCCCGCCACGTGTCGATTTCAATGCTGCGCGATCGCCTCGACCCGTTGCGGACAGTCCTGCTCGCCTGCGGGAATCCACTCTCGACGGCCGACATCAAGCTGACAACGCAGCGTCACCAGATCAGGTTCGAGACGGAGGAGTGGTAATGATGGGTCACGAGAACCTCACTACCGCGAGCGCGTAAACATTCCGACGCCAATGCGCAACTGCAGGGTGTTGATGCCCGGGTTCGGTGATTCAATGCCCGCGTTAGAGATGTGCATATAGCGCACTTCCGCGCTCCAGTTCAGGTTCTTCCCAAGGTAGTGTATCCCCACCGCACCACTGGTTGTGAAATTCACGCGAGAAGTACCTGGGGGGGTCTTTCTGTTGGTAAACAGCGCGCCGCCGTCCAACTCGACGTAGGGCACGATACGTCCGTGCCTATCGAAGTTCCATTTGAAGGCGTAAGGATCGACGGCGACCCCGTAAGCCGCGCCATCAGGCTGAAACACCCAAAACATGGGGACCACGTCCACGGCGTACTCGAATTTGCCCCGCAGAAAGCCCGGCCCACGCGAATCTGTCAACACCCAGCCGTAGCGCCCGCCAACCGTCCATACCCCGGTGTTCGACGCAACACCTTTTACACCATATCCTCCGCCGGTCCATACCTCCAGTTCGTGTCCGCCTTTTTCCGGCCCCGCTTGGGCGCGAACGGCAGACGCGCCGACAGACGCGAACAGTCCAAAGAGCAGGAACCAAACGAGAAGCGGCTTCATGGATGCGGTTCTCCCCACCTGGCGGTGAATGGCATCACGAGAAAGTAGTAGACCGAACGATACAAGAACGCCTGCAATTTGACAAACATGCGCGGGCCCGTGTGTCCCTGCGCGTCGGCCCCAGCCACGGCCACGGTGATGCACGCGGGACTGCCAACTCCCTACGCTCTATTCTTAACCGCCCGCTCGATCCGCTCCAGCGCCTCGGTCAGCGTGCTGCGCGGGCACGCGAGGTTGATCCGCTCGAATCCCACGAGTTCGTCGCCAAACCACGGGCCGCTGTCGAAGTAGACGCCGGCCGACCGCAGGAAGAAGTCGTCGAGTTCCGCCTGCTTCATGCCCAGTTGCCGACAATCGATCAGCGCGAGGTAGGTGCCCTCGGGTCTCACGAACCGCAGCGAGGGAATCCGTTCCCGTATGAACCGGTCGGTGAAATCCACGTTCGCTGCGAGGTACTCGAGCAGTTGATCGAGCCACGCCTCGCCTCCCCGATAGGCGGCCTCCAGCGCCACCGTGCCAAACAGGCTGGCGATGATCAGCCCGGCGGCGTCGAACTGGGCGGTGTACCGCGCGAGCAGCGCCGGGTTGCTGGCGATGACGAGCGACATCCCCAGGCCAGCCACGTTGAATGTCTTGCTCGGCGCGACGCATGCCACCGTCCGGGCGGCCAGATCGGGCGAGATGGTCGCGAGCGGAACGTGCCGCTGCCCGTGCAGCGTCAGGTCCATGTGAATCTCGTCCGACAACACCACCAGGTCCCGCCGCACGCACACCTCGCCGAAGCGCTCCAGTTCCTCCCGCGTCCACACGCGACCGACCGGGTTGTGCGGGCTGCAGAGGATGACCAGGCGGGTGCTCGCGTCGATCTTCCGCTCGAGGTCGGCCAGGTCCATCCTGTACTGGCCGCCCACGACGACGAGCGGGTTCCTGACCAGGCGCCGCCCGTTGTGCTCGACGGCGCGGAAGAACGGATAGTAGACCGGCGTCTGGACGATGACGCTGTCGCCGGGCTGGGTGAACGCGTTGACGCACAGGCTGAGGGCGGGCACCACGCCCGGTGACCTCGCGAGCCAGCGTCGGTCCACCTCCCACCCGTGGCGCTTCCGCAGCCACGTGATGGCCGATTCCCAGAACGACTCCGGCACCAGGACATAGCCGTAGGCGCCGTGGGCCGCGCGACGAGCGACCGCCTCGACCACGGCGGGCGGGGCGGCGAAATCCATGTCGGCCACCCACATCGGGATCACATCGTCGAGACCGAACTGAGAGCGGCAGTGATCCCACTTGAGCGAATGGGTGTGGCGCCGGTCGAGCACCGTGTCGAAATCGTAGCGCATCCAGTGGATTATATGCGGCGGCGGACCACTCAGTCCCTTGTGCGCGGAGTCTTCGACATCGGGGGAAAGAACGTGTCGGTGTCGGCCGAACGCCGCTCATCACCCAGCCGAGCCTCTTGGGTTCCGGCTCGATCGGGTCGTGCTGAGGTCCTTCTCGGACAGACGGAAGAACTCGCCGTACGACGCGCTCATCGCCGTGCGGCACGCGACCGCCGTCTCGATCGCCCTTGCAAGGCGCGGGTCGCGAGCCAGGAATTGCTCGATCACGTCATCGGTCAGGCCACGGGTCCACGCCTGACCGGCCGCGGCGCGGATCGACTGCAGGGACTCGAGGGACGGCGAACGGGTCATCGACGGGACCTCCACGGGCACGAGTGACAAGAGTCAGGGGCCGGGGATCAGGGGCCACGGACCCGGGATCAGGGCTCAGGGATTCAGGATTCGGGGTCGACTGATCCAACTAGCATAAGAATACGGCATACTGCATAACTATGCATCTAAAGCCGAAGCGGAAGCAATCCGGAATTCCCGAACCCAGGCTCCTGAATCCTACGAGATCGTGATCAGCGAGGGATCGTACTGCTCCGGCTTCTGGAAGCCGAGCAGCGTCAGCAGCGTCGCGGCGACGTGGCTCAGGCGTGGCGATGGAACGTCGGTCAGTGAAAGCCGATTCGCGCCCGAGAAGTCCTTGATGATGAACGGCACCGGGTTGAGGGTGTGCGCCACCATCGCCTCCCGCTTGCCCTTCTTCATTGTGAACATGCAGTCCGCGTTGCCGTGGTCCGCCGTCACCACCAGCACGCCGCCGGCCGCGCGAACCGCGGGCAGCAGGCGCTGCAGGCCGAGATCCACGGATTCGACCGCGATCCGGATGGCGTTGACGATGCCCGTGTGCCCGACCATGTCGCCGTTGGGGTAGTTCAGCCTGATGAACTTGAAGTGCCCGGACCGCACCGTGTCGATCGTCGCGTCGGTGATCTCGGCCGACTTCATCCACGGGCGCTGATCGAACATCACCCTGTCAGAGGGGATCTCGACGTACTTCTCCACGCGCTCGTCAACGTAGCCGGAGTTGTTGCCGTTCCAGAAGTAGGTGACGTGCCCGAACTTCTGCGTCTCCGAGATCGCGTACGACGTCACGCCCGCCGTGCAGAGGTACTGCGACACGGTGCAGTCGATGGCCGGCGGCTCCACCAGGAACTGCCCGGGAATCTGCGCGTCGCCGTCGTACTGCATCATCCCCGCGTAGAAGACGGCCGGCACGCGCACCCGGTCGAACTCGTCGAAGTCGCGCTCCTCGAACGCGCGCGAGATCTCGATTGCGCGGTCTCCGCGGAAATTGAAGAACAGCACCGCGTCGCCGTCCTGGATCGTGCCCACCGGCTGGCCGCCGCTCGCAATGACGAAGCTGTCGAGGTATTGGTCCGTGCTCGTCGGATCCTCGCGGTAGCAGGTCTCCACCGCGTCCCTGGCCGACGCGAACCGACGGCCGATGCCGAGGACGTGCGCCTTCCACCCGCGCTCCACCACCGCCCAGTCGGCGTTGTAGCGGTCCATGGTGGTGACCATCCGGCCGCCGCCCGAGGCGACGCGGTAGTCGCGCCCGCCCGTGGCGTTCAGCCGGGACAGGTGCCCCTCGAGCGCGTCGAGATACGTCAGCGCGCTCCGTTCACCGACATCGCGCCCGTCGAGCAACGGGTGCACGCGGACGCGCGCCATCTTTTCTTCTGCGCAACGGTCGAGCAGTGCGAACAGGTGGTTGATGTGGCTGTGCACGTTCCCGTCGGACAGGAGTCCGATAAAGTGGACCGTGCCGCCGGACTGGCCGCGCGCCATCGCGGCCTGCCAGGCCGCGCTCCTGAAGATGGCCCCGGACGCCACTGCGTCATTGACCAACTGGGCACCCTGCGCGAACACCCGCCCGGCCCCGATCGCGTTGTGGCCCACCTCGGAATTACCCATGTCCTCGTCGGATGGCAACCCGACCGCCTTTCCGTGCGCCTTCAGCGTGACGAAGAGCGGCTCGGCGATCAGTTCGTCGAGCACCGGCGTGTTCGCCAGGAAGACGCCATCCGATTCATCGCGCTTGCCCAGGCCGACGCCGTCCATGATGACGAGCACAACCGGTCCGGGAAACGCATGGTAGCCGGGAAGAGGAGCGAGCTGAAGCTGCGTCACGTGGCACTGCCTCCTTGACGGCCGGGCGGGCCTACTTCGCGGCGCGGCTCGCGCGCCACTTCGCGCTCGTCGCGCCGGTGGTCGCGGTTCCCTCAATCGTCGTCCCGTTCACGCGGCCGATGTATTTCGTGTTGCCGGCCGTGAACGAGATCTCGTCGCCGCGCAGACGACCGTCGGTGATTGGCGTGCTGTCGGAGCCGAGGCGAATCGTGCCCGACACCATCTGGAAGGTCTGCGTGAGCGCCAGTTCGCCGTCCGGCAGCGTCCACACCCCGTCGGCCTTCGCCGGCACGATCCACAGGAGTGCGGTGCACCAGGTCGCGCAGTCGTTGCCCACCGTCGCCGTCTCGTCAGCGACCCAGGCTTCCATGGTGAAGGTGTTCGACACGATGCGCGTCCCGGGCTTCAAGTCGAGGATCTTCGGGCGAAGCCTCAGGTTGATGTCGGGCAGCAGGAACATGGTGATGACCGTGGCCTTCGAGAAGTCGGTCTCGAACAGGTCAGCCTTGACGAATTCGGCCTTGTCGCTCACGCCTTCCTTGGCGGCATTCTGCTTCGACAGTTCGATCATGTCCGGGTCGTATTCAATCCCCATGGCGCGAGCGCCGCGCTTGGCTGCCGTGATGACCGTCCGGCCGTCGCCCGAGCCAAGATCCATGACGAAGTCCTGCGGCGTCATCTTCGCCATGTCGAGCATCTTGTCCACCAGCGTCTGCGGCGTCGGCACCCAGACGACGTCCTTGCCATGCTGTCCCACCTGGGGCTGGAACGGCGGTTTGGTATCCTGCGTGGTCTGGGCGAAGACGGGGATGGCCACCAGCAGCAGGCAGAGGACCAGCCAAGCTCGGCGCACGCAATGCGAAGGCATGTGTGTTCTCCTTACGCGGTTGAATCGATTCGTTCCAGGACCCATGGACAGCGTGCAATTATACTGCCGGCCATGCGGGCCTGAGCGCGACGACGGCGGAGATTCAGCGCGGCAACCTCGTGTCGCGCGAGTGGCGCCCGGTGCAGGGCCTCAGAGACCGAGGCGGAGCATCCACCACAGCAGCGCGCCAAGGCCCAGCCCGATGACAACGACGGCGGTCATCCCGGTGACGAAATACGGGTACACCATGAAGGCGAGGCCCGCGACCATCTGGGGCCACCGCGCCTGCTTCTTGCCGTAGACGAACAGGGCAAGACCGATGGTCCCGACGACGAGCGAGAGAAAGAGCACACCGGGTTCGAGGGACATCCTCGTTCGATCCTGACACCAACCTGAGTGTCCGGCAAGGCTGCTTCACCAGAGCTCCCCGTAAGAGTCCCGGAATCCTGCATCACCCTCGCTCACCGTCCGGCTGAATCCGTCGTGGCCGCCGAAGCCGTGAAGAGGAAGTAGTCGAAGGCGAAGCGGGCGATCTCCGCTATCGCCTTCTCCGCGTCCACTGACTGGGCGCGCGCGCTCTTGGTGAGAACGGTGATTGCCACGTGACCGCCGTTGTCGGGCAGGTAGATGATGCCCACATCGTCGAACACGCCGCCCATCGACCCGGTCTTGTGCGCCACGACAGTGCCTCGAGGCAGCAGCCCCTTGATCCGCTGCGCCCCGGTCGTGCATCGCTTCATCGTCTCGAGGATGGCATCCGACGAGGTACGGTCGACGGCTTCGCCGCTCCAGATCTTCTCGAGCAGCGTCACGAAGGCGCGCGGGGTCGCCTGGTCCCGCGGGTCAGCAGCATAGCGGTCGTCGGCCGCCCATCGCGCTTCGTCGGTCTGCTGCTGCTCGGGCTGCTGGGGCCGCCGCATCGTCGCCTGCAGTTCCTCGAGCGGCCGATCCTTCAGCCTCGCCGTGTCCTGGCCGCCGTGGTCGAGGATCAGCTCCTGGCAGGACCGGTCGACGCGAATGCCTTTGATCCCAAGCGTCGCGAGCCGCGCGTTCACGTCCGCTGCCCCAGCCTTCGCCAGGCAGATGTCGGCGGCCGAGTTGTCGCTCACGAGCATCATCAGGTTCGCGACGTTGTGGAGCGACAGCTTGACGCCAGGCAGATCGAACTGGGGCGCCAGCTCGCCGCTGCCCAGGTGTTGATCGAGGGGCCCGATGTCAATCATCTCGTCCCAGCTCAGTTTCCCGGCCTTGGCCTTGGCGTACAGCTCGACCAGCACGGGCAACTTGAAGGCGCTGGCCATCGGGTACGGTTCATCGCCGTTGACGTACAGCTCCGTGCCGCTCTCGAGGTGTTTGATCCCGACGCCCACGAGGCCGCGGGCCCCGGCGGCCGCGCGGGTGATCTGCGCCTGCAGCCGATCGAGTGGCGCAGGGCCGCCGGCCGCCACCACGTGCGAGCCGCCGGCGAGAGCGACGATGACAAGAACCAGCCAGACGCGTGTCGTTCGATTCGGCCGACGCATGAGCGCTCCTTGTTGTCTTGTCCGGGGATGAAGCCTGAGGAGCCCGTCCGAGCATGGCGCGACGGGCTCCCAGGCGCGTGTCCAGACTGTCTCAGACACGCTCCGAGATCTAGAAGTCGAACCGTATCCCCAGCTGGAACTGGCGCGGGTCGCCTGCCGACTGTGACCTGCCGAACAGCGACGACTGGATACTGCTGGTATACGAGTTGAAGTTGACGCGATTGAAAAGATTGAACGCCTCCGCGAGCACTTCCACCCGTCGCCTCGCGCCCAGCCTCACCATCTTGGAGAGCCGGAAGTCCATCCGCGCCCAGTCTGGCCCGCGGAAAGCGTTGCGCTGCAGCAATCCGGGCCGGTTCACCGGGATCGAGAACGTGCCGTACGTCGTGGTGCCGTTGGTCGGATACTTTCCGGCTGGATCCGGGTCGGGCCGGTCGCCCGATCGGCTGTCGTTGTTCGTGTCGCGACCGGAGGTGACGTTGAACGGGTAGGCGGAGCGGTACTGGTAGATGGCGCTCATCTGGATACCGAGGGGCAGCGTCACCTGTCCGGTCACCACGAGATTGTGCCGGGCGTCGTTGTCGGCGGGTGCCCAGTCGGCACGGAGGTTGTACTGATCGGTCGGGAGCGACGTCGAGTTGCGCGCTTCGGAGTCCGACCAGCTGCTCGAGAGCGTGTAGGCCGCCGAGAATCGCCAGCGCTCGCCGAAGCGGCGCTCCGCGTTCAGGATGAGCCCGTTGTACGTCCGGTTGCCCGAACCCTCGTGAATCAGCTCCCGGCCCATCGTCGGGTCGGGACGGACCGTCGTGCCATTGACCGGGGCATTGAGGTCACGACGCCGGATCTGCTCGAGCCCGCGGTTGTACAGGTAGTTCGCGCCCACCGCGAACCCGTTCCCGAAGTCATGCTTGGCCCCCGCGGTCGCCTGCACCGAGTACGGCTGGGCGAGGTTGGAATCGAACTGCTCGATGTTCCGCGGTGCCTGCACCGCCGGCTTGCCGCCCGTATAGTCTGGGTAGCCGGGGTTGTTCAGCACGATGAAGTCCGTCGCGTTGATCACGTTGAGCACGATGATCAACCACTGGTTCAGCGTGATCTTGTCCTTGAAGATGCCGGCCCCCACGTTGTAGACCGTCTTCCCCTTGTTTGTGGGATCGAAGGTGAGCGCCAGCCGCGGGGACACGTCGTTGGTCGTCAGCTGGCCGGGCTACGCTTCGACCGGGTCGACTACGCCGGCCAGCTGACGACCAACGACGTGTCCCCGCGGCTGGCGCTCACCTTCGATCCCACAAACAAGGGGA